>JBHADA010000126.1:0-44952 GCA_041854805.1 Arachnia sp. | reverse complement strand
TTCACGGCCGGCTGGCACACTCTCTGGGTTCGTTCCATCGGTTTTTGGGGCATGGCCATCCTTCCCGTAGGAATCGCGATTCTCGCTTCCCTCGTCTGGCGTGTGGAACATAAGAACAGCAACTGGAATGCGCTCATGAGTAGCCCGGTGCCCACCTGGCGAATCGTCACCGGAAAAGTTGCTGCCATTGCCATCCTATCGGCCGCGATGCACGTCGTACTCCTGATTTCTGTGATCATTTTAGGTAAGACTTTTGAACTGCCGGGGATGCTCCCAATAGACTACTTCGCGAGCAGTTTTCTCGTGGTCATCGCGCAAATTCCCGTCGCCGCGCTTCAATCGGCTCTATCGACCTTCTTCCGATCTTTCGCCACACCAGTAGCGATCGGTCTAGTTTTGACAGGCGCATGCACGATGGCCCTCCTCATCAAGCTCCGAGTCACCTCGCTCATCATGCCCTACGCTCTACTCACTCAGACAACACAAATCGGCATCGGTCAGGGGATGCTCGATGGCGGAACGAGTTTCGACATCACCGCGCTTACACCGGCTTCCGTTCTTCTCACCCTGGCGGCTTCTACGGTCCTGACGGTCGTGATCATCGCTGCGAACTCGATGATCTTGAACCGCAGCGATACTCGCGCCTAGCCCGGCTTACGAGACGTTTAGGTTTGCCCCTCGCCAGTCGATTCACTGGGCCCTGACAGGCATTCTTCTGGGCACGACTACCCTCCCCCGGACCTGCTCTGAGCCCCACCAGGTGTCCACTACTGTGACAGCATGCGCGTAGCACAGGAAGAGCGGATTCGCGGCGCGATCCTTGGGCATCTTGCGGCCGATGCGTTGGGGGTGCCATACGAGTTTCACGAGCCTGCTGAGCTGCCAGAGGTGGTCACCATGGACCCGCCACCGGGGTTCAGGCGGGCCCACGCATCGACGCCGCCGGGGACGTGGTCCGACGACGGGGCGCAGATGCTGGCGCTGCTCGATTCGCTGCTAGAGCGGGGACGACTCGACGCGGAGGACTTGGGGCAGCGCTTCGTCGCGTGGTATGAGAGGGGAGCCTACGCAGTCGACGGCGTGGTCTTCGATGTCGGGGTCCAAACATCGAACGCCATCTTGGCGATGCGGCAGGGGATTCCAGCGCTCGAGGCCGGTTCCAGTGACGATCGCGCTAACGGCAACGGGTCGCTGATGAGGGTGTTGCCGCTTGGGCTGTGGCACAGGGGAAGCGACGCCGAACTGTGCGCCGATGCCGCCACATCGTCGCGAATTACGCACGCGCATTTGCGCTCGCAGGTGTGCTGCGAGGTGTACGCCCTCTGGGTGCGCCGCCTCTTGATGGGAGCCGCACCCGAGAAGAGTTTCGACGACGCGGTGGCCGCGTTTCGGGCAGTGCACGGCTCGGCCTCGGACGCGGTGGTCGAGTTCGAGACCAGGGTCTGGCCAGAGAACGCCAGGTTCGAGCTGGGCGGCTCGGGCTACGTGGTGGACACCTTCCGGGCGGCGGTGCGCCTCACCGAGTCGGGCGCGAGCTATGAGGAAGTTGTTCGGGCGGCGATCGCCCTAGGGCACGACACCGACACCACCGCATGCGTCGCTGGCGGAATCGCCGGATTGGTGCACGGGGTCGACGCCATCCCTAACGCATGGCTTGACGCGCTGCGAGGACGCGACCTAGTCGACCCGCTGCTGGAGCGGCTGCTCCGGCGATGATTTCGTGTCGCGCTGGGGCCCAGTCGACCTGGTCAAGTTGTCTGTGTAAGCAGTTTGTTTAGTGAGGCAGTAGCCTCGCACCAACCCCGGCGAGGTGCTGGTGTCCTGAGGCCCACCACCCGCGATTCTGCCGTCGGCACCACCTCGAACGACTCCCGGTCCGTCATGATCCAAGCCGTGTCGCAATAGTCGAGCAGCGCGGGATCGTGGCTCACCATCACCATGGTGGTGTCGCGGTAGCGTTCCCCCGCAACCACGTTTCGGTAGATGTAGTGCCTGTTCTCCTCGTCGAGGCTGCTGAAGGCCTCGTCGAGGAACAGGAACTGGCGTCCTCTCACCAGGGCACGCGCCAGCAGAAGCCGTTGTGCCTGGCCAGTGGAGAAGTTCCGCCCGCCCGCCTGAACGCGCGAGCCCAACTTGGCCGGAAGGCGCTCAACCGCCTGTTCCAGGTTGACGTCGCGCAACACCTGGAGCAGTTCCACGTCGTCGACCTCGCGTTCGTAGCCAAGGACGAGGTTCTCCCGGAGAGTTCCCTCCACGAGTGTCATCTTGGGAAACAGCACTCCCGTAGCCGCGCGGAAATCATCGTCACCGATGCGGAGATCCCCTGAGAAGTCGTTGAGCCCCAGCAAGACATAGAGCAGGCTCGATTTTCCGGCGCCCGATGGCCCGATGATGGCGACCTTTTCCCCTGGGGCGACGCGAAGGTCAACCCCATTGCACACCGCGGCGCACCCGGGGTAGCCGAATGCGAGCGACCGTGCCTCAATCCGGCCGGCTTCGCCTGCCGGTTCAAGCGTTCCATAGGAGGGCGAGGAGTGAAAAAGGTCGGCCTGTTTGTCGCGGTACACCGCTACGTTGGCGATCTGTTGCACCACGCCTTGCGCCTCGGAGACCGCCCCAGTAAACAGCGCCATGCCTGTCTGGAACAGCACGATATCGGCGATAGCGACATGGCCCCCCGCCGTCAGCCACAGACCGACGGCAACCACGAGCACCAGCATGACAGTCGTGTATCCGGTCTGCACACCACCGGCCAGGGCGCTCCATCGGATGACCCTATTGTATTCGTCG
This sequence comes from Arachnia sp., assembly GCA_041854805.1. Taxonomy (GTDB): domain Bacteria; phylum Actinomycetota; class Actinomycetes; order Propionibacteriales; family Propionibacteriaceae; genus Arachnia. Next base: position 42,162 of record JBHADA010000126.1, on the reverse strand, counting down.
CTGATTCTTCGATTCCGTAAGACCCAGCGGCGAAGGTGATAGTCTTCGGTGCCTGTGGCCTTCACCGCGTCGATATTGCTCAGCGTGGCCTGGGTTTCCCCGCTCATGTCAACCTGCGCTTGAACGTAGGTTTGTCCGGCCTCCATCTGGCGCCGGGTCAGGAATAGGCTCGCTGCAAAATAGGCCGTCGACCCAGCCACCAGCAGCCCAGCCAAGGGCAGCGACACGAGGACAAGATAGGCGAGGGTCAGTAGCAGCGACAGCACCGAAAGGACCGAGGGCAGGATCGATAGCACGAGCGCGTCCTTGAGGACGAACCTTAGGCTTAGTTTCTCCGTGATGGCCCCCACGGACTGGCTGGCGAAATAGGACAGGCGTTGAGCGAATACCCCAGAGAAGAGCCTGCTGGTGTATGTCTCCTCGAACCGATCCGAGCCGCGTTGTAGCCCGAGCGAACGGACGACGAACGAGAGACCTGTTAGCACCGCGGCCAACATGAGCCCGCCGATGATCACCCACGGTGACGGCGGCCCGAGGTTGAAAAGTTGACGCGTGCCCGCAGTGACCCCCAGCGTCACGAGTTGGGCCAGGATGATGCTAGCAGCGAGCATTGCCGCGGCCCGCCCTGGAATCAGCGCACGTGTCGGCTGGGCGACTGGCCGAGCCGGGCTCCGCCGGGTGAATTCTCCCGTTGGTGTCAGGAATACCAGCGCATCGCTGAATAGGCTCCAGAATTCTGGGTAGCGCATTCGTAGGCGCCCCATCGCGGGGTCGATCACGCTGACGTGGCGTCGCGCGAACTTCTCCACGACCACGAAATGGCACCCCTGCCAGTGGGCGATCACCGGGCCCTTCAGCCGGCGCATGTCGTCGTCACGCATGCGCTTGCGGTCCACTCTGCGCACGCTCATTGCTAAGCCGTAATCGGCGTTGAGCTTGCGCAGATAGCCGACGTTGAGCCCGTCAGGGGGCAGCGGTTGCCAGTCGCGCAGATCGCCTGGAGAGACCCGCACACCCACGTCCGCCAGGATCATGGCATAGCACGCCAAAAGGCAGTCTTGTTCGCTTTGCTGCAGGATGACCCTCATGCCGTCTCCCCCAAGTCGCCCAGGTCCGGCAACAGCGGGCCGACCTGGCCATCACACCAGCGTAGGAGCGCGCGGGCGAGGATGAGGCCACCGGGGCCGGTCATGATGCCGAAATCGCGTGCGTCGTGTTCACCCCACATCCAAGGGCACCGCGAAAGGGTGGCCCCAGCCCGGGCAATGAGGTCGCTGGCGGTGTCGCGCCAGTCTCGTCGGCCGAGCAGTCTCCCCGCCCGGTCGAGCACCAGCGCGCCGCCGGCAATCCCATGGCAGAGGCTGGGAGACCCGTCTTCGCCTAGGTCGCGTGCGAGGAGTTCGGCCGCCTCTTCGAGTTCAGCGCGCACCTTCACGATCTCCTCGACGGTGACCACGCGGTGGAGGGAGTCGTTCTGACTGATTGTGTGTAGCCACACGGAGCGAGCCAGAGCAATGCCCGCGAGTCCGTGGCACCACTGAATCGAATGGTGCTCGCCGGACGACCTGGCGTCCTTCCAGCCCTCCCCGATCTTGAAGGTGTTCTCAAACTCCCAGGCGCCACGCCAGCCATCGACCATGTCGAGATCGCCCGTCATGCCAGCGACGATGAGCAGGCTCGTGCCCATGCCTCCAGAGTCGTGAGCGAAGCTGGCGTTGCGGGACATGCCGCATACGTTTTGTGAGCCCCATCCGTCGCTGGCTGCGGCCATGAGGCGGCGACCCAGCCGTTCGCACAGTGCCCGAACGCGAGGGTCGCGGCTGCGTCGTAGCGCGATGATCGTCCCCGCCTGCCCCTCCAGCACGTCGAGCCGGGTGCTGGGCTCGGCCGTCTCTAGAGTTTCGAGGAAACGCTCGTAGTAGGGCTGGATCCAAGGGGTGGGCAGGGCGTAGGCGAGGCTGAGACGACGCGCGGCGGCAAGCCTGCCGGCTGGTCCGTGGTAGTACGTCATGGCGGCCACTTCATCGTCCAACAGCGGCTCCGTCTCCAACCGCAGCGTACGGAGCAGCGCTTCCGCGGTCCGGGACCATCGCGCGCCGCTGAAGCGCGAGGCGGCCAAGAGTTCCGCCACTCCGGCAACGCCCCGGTAGGTTCCACCGACGAGGGGTTGCACCGTCAATTGGTCCCGCTCATCCACCGCGAGCACGGGCCAGTTGATACTCCCATCCGCTCCGCGAACCGCCTGGGCATGCAGAGCGTCGAAGTAGGCTCGTTCGAATGCCTCGAATGAGCCTTGCCCGCGTGGGGCCAGGCCTCGGCCCAGGGGGAGCACGATCTCCTCTAGACCGCGGAAGGCCAGCCGGACGAGTGAAACCTCACGGTCGATGCTGGACTCCTCGAGGCTGCGGATCTTGGCCACCGTTTGAGCAACTGGCGCCACGTCCAGTTGCCCGGTCGGGTGACCCCACGGGTCCCGGATGGTGGTCTCGCTGGCCATCGCCCAGAAGTGGGGCACGCTCCAGCGGCGCAGTTGGGCCTCCTCCGAATCCACCATAGTCTCCGCCAGACCGGCCGACTTGCGGCGCAACAGGCGGAAAAGCCGCTCCGGCTCGGTTGCGCTTCCGACGCGGGACAGTCCGGCCAGTACCGCGGTGTAATCGTTGGTCATTCTGGCCAAGACCCGCACGTGTAGGTGGCCGGCATGGTCTTCAATGAGCGCAACGAGTTCGTCGCGATGCCGCAGCCCGATCCGTAACGCCGTCGCGAACCCTTCCACGATGTCGTCGACATATTCCGCCGGGGGAACAGGGGCACCCTTATGCGTGGGGCGGTTCTTGTCTGGTACGAACTCGGTGACAGCGTGTGTATAGCGCATGTCGGAACGCCCCAGCCGGTCGAGCTTCCGGTGACGCACTCGCAAGGCCTCGGCACCAAAACCGCTGATGTCGCCGCCGAGCTCCGGGAAGGTGGTGCCCAGCGGGATCAGTCCGGTGCCCGCGGGCGCCATGGTGGTCTGCCGCAGCGTGGCGTCAGTCGCGTCGGGTTGATTCCGCGGAGCACGCGGAAGAACGCTCATGATGGTCTCGAGGTCCACCGGAACGGGTTGGGTCGCTGTCGCGACGATGTTCTCGTGGTGCAGATCGGTGATGTTGACCAGGTAGGCAAGGCCAAGCAGTTGCCCAGCGCGCCGATAGTACTGTTTCGCGTCAGCGAGTCTCGCCAAGGGCTCGTGTTTCACGGGCGCCACCCACATATGATCTCCGCAGTCTGCGACGTCAGGGAACCTGAGGCCCAGCCATGCCTCCGACCGCTCGGACATCCATTCCCCCAGCGCTGCGAGGAAAGTCTCGTTTCCTGCGGGGCGTGGCTTGTAGTACACGGCGCCTGTCGATGTGACGACCCGGCATACCACGCCCTGAGGATGCACGTCGCCCATCGGCTCGATCGAGACGATCGCGGGCGATCCGGTGCGGTCCCGCTCGCCCAGCAAGTCCCACAGCGTCGTGGAGTCGCTGGCGGCCTGACGCACGATCGTCTCGAAGGCGTTGGTCAGGCAGGCTCGAATCTCCTCCCAATGGCGCCAATGCCCGGGGAACCTCTCGCGGACCTCGGCCAAGACGCCGCCCGCGTCCCGCACGAAGCACAGGTACTGCTCCTCGGGGGTCTCACCGTCGAGGCGCAGCTCGACTCGCCGCTCGTTGACGAGGTACACCAACGGCGTCTCGAGGGCACGGAAGGCGTATGCCTCCAAGAGGCCTCTGGGGACGAGGTCGAGATGAGCCGGAGAGAAGCCCTCCGAAACCACTCGGCTGACGATCTCCTCGAAAGGCTTGGCAGGCACGGATTGAGTCTGTGTCATGCGTGATGCTCCTTACTGGAATCGGATTCGCTCGAGTTGCTGGACATATCCATCGCCGCCCCCCACGGGGAAGTATTCACCGGCGCCACCCGAACAAACAGGTTGACCACGACCTTAAACCTGAGAATTCACGAAAAGCAATACCCTCAACCAAACTCTGAACCAAAGTCGGCACACGCTAGACAAAAGTCATTTCGCAAAAAAGAGCGATGCCCACCGAGCCGTTAAGCTTGGTGGGCATCGCTGGCGGTCAAAGCCGGGTATATGCATGTCAGCAAACTAGCTGCAGCAGGTGAAGAACCACTGGAACGAGTTCATGTGGCACTCGTGCGAGAGAGTGTAGAAGACCCCCTGACCGCCGAGGAGTTCCTCGATCTCCGCGTCGCTCATCTCGGCCAGGCTGTCGATGATCTTCTCGTCGTACTTCTTCTGCATGTTCTTTCTCCTTCGAGATTGTTTCTGTTGGTGATTACTTCTACGCGTTGAAGTTGCCACCAACTCTAGACTCGAATTTCCGCTCGCGCAACTCCCCTAACCCATCTCTAGCCAAAAGTAGACTCTCGACAAATACCAACGTCTATTTCCACCAGAAGATCAAATGGGCGTAGCCAACATCTCCAAGACGACGCACGCCGCGCCACGAGAAAAGGCCTCTCCCTCGCGAGGGAGAGGCCTGATGGACAGAATTCGATTATTCACTTGAGAGCCGCGGGCTGACGATCCCCAACTCGTAGCCTCGGATCACGGCCTGGAGGCGATCACGCACCCCCAGTTTGGCGCAAGCATTGGCCAGGTAGGCCTTGACCGATCCCTCAGAGATGTACATCTCCTGCGCGATCTCCCGATTACTGAACCCTCGCCCGAGGAGTTGCAGCACCGAGATCTCCCGGGGGGCAAGGCCTACCTCGGCCGAAGCCCCGGACGTGTCCTCCGGCTCGCGGGGGCCACCAGCCACCTGCCGCGCCAGGAGCCGCACCACCGCGGGCGACAGGGGCATGTTGTCATCCATCGCGTCTCTTATGGCGGCCAGAATCTCCTCCGGCCGCGCGTCCTTGACCAGGTATCCGGAGGCCCCGGCCCGAAGCGCGGGCACCACGTAGTCGAGGGTGGAGAAGGTGGTCAGAGCGATCACCCGGACCCCGGGCACTTCCTCGACAATCCTGCGGGTGGCGTCGATTCCGTTGAGCCGGGGCATCTTCAAGTCCATGAGCACGAGATCCGGGCGGAGGGAACTGGCCGCCTTGACGGCCGCCTCCCCGTCCTCGGCCATCCCGGCCACACGCACCCCTTCCTCGTTTTCAAGGAAGGTGTGCAGCGCGTGCAGCATGAGCGGTTGGTCATCAACGATCAAGATCGCGAGATCGTTCATGCCACTCATTCTAAGCCCGGGTCACCATTCTCGCCGGCGAATCCTGACCGTCGTGATCAGCACGCTCAGGCCCACCCAGAACAGGCAGACGATCGAGGTGCCGATCATGCTGGCTGGGGAGCCGAAACCAGACAGATCACGGGCTCCCATGCCATAGGTGATGAGGGCGAAGGGATAGACCCCCGCGAGAGGAGGGAGGACGACGGTGCTCACCATGCCCACGATGACGGCCACTAGACCCACGGAGGCGATTGCGGCAAAAGTCCGAAACCACGTGCTCAGCAACAAGGTGACCGTGGCGATGGCCCAGGCACCCAACGCGCCACACACCGCTCGCGCGACGAAAGGCGCCAACTGGCTGGGGTCGAACCCGAGGAACAAGCCACTCGCCACGGCGGCCAGGAGGTAAATGGCCAGCCCTGTGAGCGCCAGTTCGAGGGAGACGAGGGCCTTGCCGAGCACGGCCGGGAGAACCCGGTCGCTCGCCGCCAGCCGCTGCCACCCGCGTGCCTGGAATTCCAGCGCGGAGGCATGGGCAAGAACCACGACGTAGAGCAAGGGCAGGAAGATGCTGGTGACCAAGACCGCTCCCTGCGCCCAGATCGCAATCCACGTCGCCCCCTGAGACTCGAAGGTCGCTTGGTTGCTGAGATAGTTCCCTACGCCCAGCACTTGGGCGAAGAGGGCCAGGAAGATGACTCCTCCCAGGAACCAGGAGCGACGCACCTTGAGGCGTTCGGCCCGCCAGGCCGTGACGAGACCGACGCGTCGCGGCGCGGTGGGCATTCTGACGATGGTGTTCGCGGTCATGAGTTCTCCTCCTTGCGGGTGACGAGCCAGGTCGCGGCCGCGGTCCACACCAGAGCCATGGCCACGGCGAACACGGCGGCGAGTGCGGGGTTGGCCACCAAGGCGTAGTCTGGGCCGGCCTGGTCCTCTGGCGTGTTGAGTTGATATGGCATGCCCGCGGCGGGCAGCCCCCAGGGCAACAGCCACCCGAGCATGGGCAGTTTGAGGGCGGGGAGGAAGGACGCCACGAGAGCTCCAGCGATGCCGATGATGACTCCGGCCGCGGAGTTGTCGAAGAGGCAGGCCAGGGCCAATTGCACGGCGCTGACCGCGAGCGTGGCGGCAAGGCTCACGACCAGCACGATCCAGAAGGTGTTTCCGAATGAGGCGGCCTCCCTCAAGCCGGTTTGGCGGCCGACGAACGTGACCACCAACAGCATCACCATGCTGATCACGGTTCCCAGGCCCACCAGCAGCGTCAGCTTGGTGAGGAACTGCCGCCGTGAGGGCTCTCCCAGGGCGCGGAACATCTGGCCCATTCGTTCCTCCCGGTCGACGCCGGCGACGCGTGTGGCGAGGAAGGCGATGGTTGGCCCAAGCAGCAGGCATTGAAAGTTCAGGTAGTCGTAGAGGGAGGTCGTGATGAGCCCCCGGACCCCCTCCGGAGAACGAGAGGCGCTCAACGCCGTGATCCCTGCCAGCCAAGCGATCTCAAAGGCCATCAGGCCAAGGACGAGCACCGGCAGCCGGGTGCGGCGGTGCTTACGCACCTCCAATGCGAGCGTGGTCATGCCAGGCCTCCCCGCCTCGCCTGGTGAGCCATCACTACCGGGGTCTCCGTCAGTTCGAGGAAGGCCTCTTCAAGGCTCTTGCGCCGCAGTTCCACCCGCGCGACCCGCACCCCGGCACCAACCAGGGCGGCAACGGCATCGGCCGACAGATCTTCCCGCAGCGGAGGCAGGATGATCTCGTCGCCCGCAGTTTCGGGCCTGAGCCCCAGGCTCTTGAGATGGGCCACCGCGCGATCCATCGGGGCCACCTTCATCACGAGATTGCCTTGGTCCCGGAGCCCGGAGAGCGGCCCCTGATACCGGAGGCGGCCGGCCTGGATGATGCCGACGATGTCGGCCATCTGTTCGATCTCGGACAGCAGATGCGAGGAGACCATGACTGTGATGCCGCGCTCATGCGCAAGCCGGGTGATCAGGCTGCGGATCTCAGCCACGCCGGCCGGGTCCAAGCCATTGGTGGGCTCGTCCAGCAGGAGCAGCTCGGGATCCGAGATCAGCGCCATCGCGATGCCGAGACGCTGTTTCATGCCCAACGAGTATTGGCGCGCACGCTTACCTGCCGCGTCGGTGAGCCCCACGATTTCGAGGACGGAGTCGACGGCTTCCCTCCCACAGGAGAGGTAGTCCGCCACGAGGCGGAGGTTCTCGGCGCCGGTGAGGTGCGGATAGAAGGCGGGCCCCTCGATCAGCGAGCCGATCCGGGGCAGGGTCTCGGCCCTAGTGGAGCGAAGGTCGCGGCCGAAGATGCGCACCTCGCCGCTCGTAGGCTTCGCCAGCCCCAGAAGCATCTTCATGGTGGTCGACTTCCCGGCCCCATTGGGCCCGAGGAAGCCATAGACCCCACCCCGCGGGATGGCCAGATCGAGCTGATCGACGACGGTCTGACGTCCATATCGCTTGGTGACGTTACGGGTCTCCACCACCCACTGTGAGGCCGATTGAGTCGGCATTTGGGCAGCCATCGTTGCTTGAGCAAACATCTGGCGGTCCCCTTTCTTTTCTTTCATCGGTACGTAACAACGACCTTAGAACCGCGTTCACCGGTAGCACAGTGCACTATTGACTAGGTTTCCCGGCGTCTTTCGTCGCTCAGATGGCTAAACCGACGCGCCGGAACTCTGGATGGGCAGATGGACCTCCACCACCCATTTGTCGCCGCGCACGCCCGCGGCGTAGCTCCCCCCAACGGCCAGGACCCGTTCCCGCAGCCCAATCAGGCCGTAACCAGCCTCGGCGTTCTTGCGAGGCTTGACGCGGTCGTTGGTGATCGTGATAGCCACCTCGGATGGCGCGACCGTGAGGGAAATCGAACAGGCCGCCCCGAGATGGGCATGCTTCATGATGTTGGTGGTCGACTCCTGCACAATGCGGGCACAGGTGGTCCTGACCGAGAATGGCTGCGATTCGATCCTCGGGTCCACGAATACCTCGCGCATCTGGAATCCGGAGCCCGACAGCGACCTGGCCAACTGCTCGACCTGTTCGCCGACGCTCGCGGAGGTCATGATCTGGTTGGCCGATACCCGAGGCTCGCTGTCCTCATCCGTGCGCAAGACGTCAAGGAGGGCCCGCAGCTCGGCCAGCGCCTCGCGTGCCGAGTCGTCGATGATACCCAAGGTCTCGCGCAGTTCGTCCGGGTCATGTGAATGCCTGCGCGACATCACCTGCATGGTGATGACCGTGATGTGATGGGCAACCACGTCATGTAATTCGCGAGCGAGATCCTGGCGTTCCTCCTTGCGGATCTCGGCTTGGCGCGCCTCGACCACCCGCAACCGCGCATGCGTCTTGGCGGTGCGGATGACGAGATACTTGAGCGCTAGGCCAACGAGGACGGCGACTCCTATCGCCGTCACGGCCACCCACCAGAATGCCATGGTGTCATCCATCCTATGGATGCCGATGAACCAGACCATTAGGCTAACCCAAACAAGAGTAGCCCCGCAATGGGCGACAAGCAGCCGGGATCTGCAAAGCGCGGCGACCACCAACGCGATCACGCTTGCCGAAAGCAGTACGACCGTTGGGCGATGGGTCACGCACGCGGTAGCCATGCCCAACACGCACAATATGACGGATGCCCGCGCAGAAATCAGGGAGATCCCCGCCGCGACGTAGGAAAGGACGAAATCGGCAACGATCCACAGGAGCAACGGGCTCTGAGGCGACTCCATAATAATCCTGATGTCGCTCCCTAGAGCAATGAGGGCCGCGAACAGCAGACCGAACCGCAGCCACCAAGGCACTGCGGTAGAGTACTCACCCCTCCCCCAGCCATTACCTCTCACTGAGGGGTCATCAGCACCATTCATATGATCCTAGAACCTCGTGGAACACTCCCTTGGCAAGAAGTCGCACAGGTAGGACGGCGTGGCCCCATGTCGCACTCCCGGAAATTCAGATGCCTGCGCGGGGCTTTGCAGACCCAACACAGCCAGCGTCGTCAAAACCCCCAGAGCGGCCAACAGTTTGCGAATAGACATTTCTTCTCCTTCGTTTCTCTAGCGATCCGTTGACCGCCATGTAAGAGCCTAGGGGATCGCTTACGCTCCGCGACAGTGCACTTTTGGCCATCCTTGCCCGTCTTCCGTCACCTCCTGATCGCGGCCATCATGGGCTCGAAGTGGTCCACGAACGCCGGCTGGACGACAACGGCGTGGGCCGCCCCTTCCGCCATGGCCCGGTGAGCGACACCCGGCGACCCATCGGCCACCACGATGACCGTCAAACCCGAGCTCACCGCCGCGATCAGCGGCGACAGGTCGGCGTCCTCATCCGCGACGACACAGGCCAAAATCGACTGGCCTTCGATACGGGGCACCACCTGCTCGGGCGATCCCGCGAAAAGGCCCGCTTGGCCCACGACCCCCTCAGTTTGATAGCGGCGGGCCACCGCCCAGGCGACGCTGGGCTGTGCCGTGTCAACGAGCACCGCCGCCGCGCGACGCTGTCCCAGGTGCGCGAAGGAACGCTCTAAGGCAACCATGGTCTCCAACTCCGACTTGTCGTCGACGAGGAGCATGGTCCCCAATCGTTGACGCAGCCCGGGAAGGGTGCCCGTGGCCACGGACGGGGCCTGCTCGGCGCGGAGAAACACGTGGCTGATGCCACGATTGACGGCCTCCGCGAAACACTCGCGCACGATGGATCCGCTGCGGCCGTGGAGCCGGTCGACGCCAAGCAGTGCGGAGGTCATGTAGGTGGGGGTGGTCGCCGGCTCGGCGAGCGTGCCAAAGCCGCGCACCATCTCGTCGAGGCGGGCGATCACGTCACGCCAGCCGATGGAGACGGGATCCTCGATGCCGTCAAACAGCCGCGATACCCGGTCATAGTCATGGAGACAGTCGGTGGTGCAGCGGTAGACCGCGGGGTCGCCGTAGGCGCCGTCGGGCACGAAGAGATATTCGCCAAGGTTGCGGCGGATCCACGGGGTGACGTGCTCGCGGTCATAGGCGTCAACCGCCTCGCTACCGGCCCGGCGTAGCGCCTCGACGGTGAAGGCCTCCACGCCTAGGCCTTCCGGAACGCGCTCGATGTCGACGCGGCCGTAGTCGTAGCCAGACCCGGCCATCTCGTCGAGCATCTCCTGCACAAGGCTGGCGTCGCCCACCGGGTTGTCGCCGGTGAGTCGGATGACGCGGTCCGTGGGTTCGAGGTCCTCGGTAGCAACGAGGAACCGGCCCAGCACGTCGTCGAGTTGCCCGCGCACCACGCGGATGCCGACGCGTTCGAGGTGCTTCGCGATACGGTCGTCATACGCCTCGACGCTGGTGGCCACCACCACCTCAAATCCGGTGCGCGCCGCCCGGCGGGCAACCAGTTCGATCAGTGGCATGCCGCCCAAGTCCATGAGTGCCTTTCCGGGCAGGCGAGACGACGACAACCGGGACTGAATGACCACACGCGTGCGCATGAGGACACGCTACCGGGTTCCTGAGCATCGCGTCACGAATCCTGAGCGGGTCTGCCGGATCGCCACATACCAGAATCAACGCCACCAGCGCCGATACACCCCCAAGACATCCGGCCAAAGGATCCGGCACCTCAAGGCCACCTCCTCACTACCGGTATCCCAAGTACGCCTAAATCGTCCTTGCGGTGCATCCACCCCAGAACCGGCAACGTCAACCTAGGAGACGCAACAGTAGTTACTTCGGCTGATCGTATTCTTCATCAGCTAGCATCTTGTCCACGAGACCAATCCACTTGGACTCTCCAGCGGCCACGGGACCGAGGTCGTCTTTGAAAAAGCTAGCGCCGTCCCTGAAGTCGGCCTCATCCTTCACCACCTTGTTGATTCCCATGAGCCTGTCACGCTGATTCTCCTCGGGAAGGGCGCTGAACAGGTCCATCTGTTCATCGGCGTTCATATTCTTGAGGAATGGCCTGGCCTCACTCTTTGTGAACTCGCGGGCAAAGACCGCGCGTTGCTCAGCGGACAGCGACCTGACCCACCCGCTGAGATCTGCATTCTTCGGGTCGAGGCCGGCCTCGTCGAGCATTCTACTCATTTCCTTGGGCCCTCGGGCACGGATGAGATCTTGCGTCAACTCCGCAGGGATCTGCTCCTTCCCTTCCACAGGTTCACGAACCTTTGGAGTCTTCGTGAAGCTATCGGGGAGCCCTTCGGACAAGGCGGCAACGCGTTCCGGGTTCCGGCCCCTCATCTGACCGACAATGCTACTGGCCGCATCCACGTCGCCAGACCTGGAGAATGAATTACCAAACTTGGTCCCCGCCTTACCGGCCAGAGAGTTCACGAGGTCTCCCGGCTTGTTGAGAACCTCGCTCGCCCCCCTAGCGAAACGTCCGATACTGCGCAAGGCATTCGCCAGCTTTGCTTGCAGCTTACCCGCCTCGGCAAACGCATCCAGGGCCTTGTTGACCCATTTGGTGACGTACGCCACTTTTTCACTGACCCACGCCGAGATCTGCGCGACGACGAGTGGAATCGCGGTACCCACGCTGAGGAGCGCCTCCGTCGCGGATTGGATGAAAATGCCAATCGCCTCGGAGATCAAGTCTCGGATAAAGTTGTAAAGAAAATCCACGATGCCCGCTTGCTTCTGCAGCATCCCCGCGATCTCGTTAGCGGCGTCTCCTTGCGCGCGGAGAATCTCGCCCAGATCCTTGACTTTCCCGCGATAGGCATCCAGGGTCTTCGAGCTCTCCCCGTCGATCTTGCCCAGCAAACTATCGATCTCATCCGCTTCGGCGTGAGCGGATTGAGCGATGTTCGCCCATGTGCTGGCACCCGCGTTGACCTCGTCCGGGTCCCCGGTGAAATCCTGCAGCATGTCTTGGAGCGGGTGAAGATGATCGATGATCCATGAGACAACCCAACCAGAAGCGCTGGCGATCGGGTTGAACGCGGCCGAGACACTATTGGCACCGAGAGAGATTACTGCACCAAACTCGCCCAGCCAGCCATCGTTCTTGGTTTCCGCGACTAAGCTCTCGATATCCCCAATGATACCAATTCCTCTGGCGTAGGATCCTTGACTGAGATTCACGAACCCAACAGCGCCGGGATCCTCCTCCGTAACAAGCAACGAGTCAGTCATAACCCCTCCAATATCTGCATCACGCTCTTGAACCATTCGGCGATTTGATCATCAGCTTCCCGAAATTCTTTTGCACTCTCAGCGATGGCCTGCGCCGTTTCCTCGAAGTTTTTCCCGAGAGTCACGTTGGCTTCCTTGAGACTTTCCGATAACTCTCTATAGTCCCCATCGAAGACCGGGCCGAGGATAAACCCGTAGGGATTTCCAGCCATGGTTCCCGACGCGGCCGCTCCCATTTCCTCAACCCTATCCTTGATGGAAAGCAAGCCAGAACTTTGTTCCCCCCAACCCTGGGGTGAGATATCGATATCTGTCATGACCGTCCCTCGCGATCCGCCCACAAGATGCCGCCGTTCCAGGGCCCGCTTGGCCTGCGCTCCGGTTCCTCGGGAAGATCACCAAAACGATCATAGGCTGACATTGTCCGCACGGCCGATGGGTCGTTTTCACCCCACGACTCACGAAGCGCCTCACCTACCTGGCGCCCCATCCGTGCACCAGCTTGACGGACGGTTTCCATCACGAGCCTCGAGAGCTCCTCGGAAGTCAACCCCATCCCTTGCTCCGAGATCTTCAAGTCAGTCATATGACCACCGTGGTCTACCGTGACCACAACCTCTTCGCCAGGCGACGACGCCGTCACGGTCATCCGCTGCAACCGCGCGGCCAATTCACGATCCCGCTCGGCTCGATTGGCCGCGCTGTGTGCCAACTTCTCAAAACGTTGCCTCGCCTCCGCGACGGCCTGTTCCGCATTACTCGTCATCCGATTCACCAAACCCCTGGCAAGACCTGCGGTTCTTCATGTACGTCTCGTTAGAACACTAACACGCGCCTCCTCGAGATCAAATCCAGCGGCAGGTGGACTATCGTGCCGCGAGCCTCTCCAGCGCGTCCGCGACGCGTTCCCTCCCGGCGCCGTCGATGACGCCGCGTGCCCGCTGCTCCATCGCCAGTCGTCCGGATTCATCGCTGAGGAATCCACACAACGCATCCACGGCCGCGCGCCGCGCTACGCCATCCGTCCGCAACTCCTCAAGATCCCCCAACCCCAGGCACAGGTCCCGCGCGGCGATGTCGTAGCCCACCCGCTGATTGTCCGTGACGCACACCAATGCGGTGGGCACCCCCAGGCAGGCGAGTTCCCACACCGTCGATCCGGCGGCGCTCACCGCGGCATCACATACCTGGGCCACAGCAGGCAGATCGTCCTGGGCACCGACAACCTCCACGTCCTGCCCAGCCCCGGGCTGCAATGCCCCCGCCTCAGCCGCCCGCCGCGGGTCCGCCGCCACCACCGTGACGCACACGGGCATCCCCGTTGCCAGCAGCAGCCCGGCCGCGACCGGGCCGCCGCCAAACGGATCGGTCCCGCCGAAGACCACCAGGACCCGTGGGCGCCCAGCGGGCATGGGCCGCGGCAGCGCCGCGCGATGGCGGACCACGTCGCGCAGCAACGTGTACCGAGCGCCCGTCAGCCAGGGGACCGTCGCGTCGGCCGGCGGCCGGGCACCCAGGTTCTGGTCGATGAAGAGGTCCGCTACCTGATCCGCTCCGAACGGCCCGTCGGCCATCGCGGCGACGGGAATCCCAGCCGCCCGCAGTGTCTCGCCCAAGGGCCCGAAGTCATAGCCGTCGATCATCACGACGTCCACGCCCTCCTCCACGCACCAACGGGCGAAGTCGTCCTCGCCCATGGCGGGCACGACAGACAGGCCGGCGGTCAACCGCTTGGCCCAGTCCACCTCGATGTTGCCAGCGATCACCACGTCGTGACCACGCGCCAAGAGTTCCTCGACGAGAGCCATCTGCCGGGCCACATGCCCCACCCCGCGCGCCGCAGTCGCGTCGCAGCGAACAGTCACCAGCAGCGACGAGAAAGGGCCAACCATGACCGCATGATATAGACTCCCAACCGGCGTTGCCCCCGGCCTCGCCCGCCTATCTTTCGGAGGAGTTCAAGTGGATCTGCTGCAGGGTTCGTCCATCCTGGTCACGGGTGGCACCGGTTCGTTCGGTAAGGCATTCATCACCAAGCTGCTGGCAGACCATGACCCTCGTCGCGTCGTGATCTTCAGTCGCGACGAGTTGAAGCAGTATGAGTGCCGTCAGATGTTCGACAACGACCCGCGGTTGCGGTGGTTCCTTGGCGACATCCGCGACCGGCACCGCCTCACCAGGGCCATGCGGGGCGTCGATTACGTGGTGCACGCCGCTGCGCTCAAGCAGGTCGACACCGCGGAATACAACCCATGGGAGTTCGTCCAGACCAACATCATGGGTTCGCAAAACGTCATCGAGGCCTCGCTGGACAACGGGGTGAAGAAGGTGGTCGCGCTGTCCACGGACAAGGCCTCCTCCCCCATCAACCTGTATGGCGCGACGAAACTGACCGCTGACAAGCTGTTCATCTCCGGAAACCACTACGCCGCCAGCTACGACACCCGCTACTGCGTGGTGCGCTACGGCAACGTGATGGGCTCTCGTGGCTCCGTCATCCCGTTCTGGCGCAAGCTGGCCGAGGACGGCAAGCCACTGCCCATCACGGACCTGCGCATGACGCGCTTCTTCATCACGCTGCCGCAGGCCGTGCAGTTCGTGTTGGACTCGTTCGACCTCATGCAGGGTGGCGAGTTGTACGTGCCGCGCATCCCGTCCATGAAGATCACGGATCTCGCCCAGGCCGTGGCGCCGGGAGCGGAGATGGTGGAGATCGGGCTGCGCCCCGGTGAGAAGCTGCACGAGGAGATGATCTCCGAGGAGGAGGGACGCCGCGCCCTCCAGATTCTCGACACGCGTTACGTGCTGCAGCCAGACCTGGCGACCTGGGGCTACACCTCACCCGAGGGCACGGCCGTGCCTGAGGGCTTCCATTACACCTCGAACAACAACGACCTGTGGTACACGGGCGAGGAGATGATGAAGATCCTCGCGACGGAGGTCTGAGATGCTGCCCTACGGCAGGCAATCCATCAACGACGACGATATCTCCGCCGTCGCGGAGGTGCTGCGGGGCGACTGGCTGACCACGGGGCCGTCCGTCGCCCAGTTCGAGGCCGATCTCGCCGCCTACAGCGGCGCCAAGCGTGTGGTCTCGTGCACCTCCGGCACCGCAGCCCTGCACATCGCCTATGCGGCGGCCGGCGTCTCGTCCGGGGACGAGGTAATCACCACCCCGATGACGTTCGTTGCCACGGCATCCTCTGCCTTGGCGCTGGGCGCGAGAATCACCTTCGTCGACATCGAACCCGACACGGCCAACATCTCCGCCGACGCGGTGGAGGCCGCCATCACCGATCAGACGCGGATCGTGGCGGGCGTCGACTACGCGGGCCAGCCCGTCGACATGGACCGGCTGAACGACGTGGCGCATGCGCACGGGGCTCTGACCGTGGAGGACGCGGCCCACTCCATCGGCTCGCGCAGCGCGGGGCGCCCCATCGGGTCGATCGCCGACATCACCACGTTCTCTTTCTTCCCCACCAAGAACATGACCACGGCGGAGGGCGGGGCCGTAGCCACCCTCGACGATGAGTTGGGCCAGCGGGCTCACGAGTTCCACTTCATCGGCTTGGTGCGCGACCGTGACCGAATGCGCTACCCCGACGAGGGACCGTGGCACCAGGAGGTACACGCCTGGGGCCTCAACTACCGTCTGTCCGACGTTCACGCGGCGCTGGGTATCTCGCAACTTAAGCGGATCGAGGCGTTCAAACGCCGCCGCAAGGAGATCTTCGAGCGCTATCAGCGCGACTTGGCCGGCATCGACGGCGTCGAGACCCACACCGTGCGAGAGGGCATGGACCCGATCTGGCACCTGTACCCGGCCCGCATCCTCGGCGGCCGTCGCCGCGAGGTATTCGAGAAGATGCGCGACCTGGGAATTGGCGTGCAGGTCAACTACATCCCCGCCTACTGGCACCCCGTCTTCGAGGACCTCGGGTATCAGCGGGGAATGTGCCCCAACGCCGAAGAGTTCTACGCGCAGGAGTTGTCGCTCCCGCTGTTCGCGGACATGACCGACGATGACCAGACGCGCGTGATCGAGGCTCTCGCCACGGCCTTGCGTTGACAACCGGCCCGGCGCGTTCACGCCGGGCCAAGTTCACTCATTCCTCGACGTAGTCGCGTTGCTGCATGACCAGTTCGGCGGATCCCACGACGGTGCGCCCAAGCCGGAACTGATGCTCGCCATGGTCGACCGGCTCGGCGTCGGCGAGGGAAAACACGTGACAAGGCCCGTCGTCTTCCTCGGCGAGCCTGAGCGCCTCCTCGCGCGTGGGGGCCTTGAGATAGACGAGCCGGCGATAGGACGTGCCGCTGGCCGGATTGTCGGCGGGGTCCCCTTCGGCTAGGTCGTCCCAGGCAAACCGCGCCTCGCCGTCCACGAGAGGCGCCAGCAGCATCGGGCTGGGAGCCGTGCGCACGACCCCGATGAACCCTTCGGCTACCTCGCCCGCGGCCACGGTGACCCCATCCGCATCGAAGCGAACCTCGCCCACCACGGCATTTTCCCTCCTGCGGAACCAGAGATGCGGCACGGCGCGGCTATTCCTCGACGCCACCAGCCATGCCCCGTCCTCGAGTGGGACGGGCACGGGCATGAGGTCAACTCTTATGGGCACGGGGCCGCGCCAACTGAGCAGGCCCACCTGAACGAACAACCGGAGATGGCCTGCCCCGTCCACCAGCCATTGCCCGGCCTCTTCGGCGGGCACCCGCACGGTGACGACACCTCCGGGCTCGTCGTCGATGGTCACGGTGGCGGGCAGCCGGTATACCCGCTTTCCAGTGACGAGTTCCCCCCGGATGACGGCTCGGCGCAGCAGCGACGAGCGCAGTTTCACGCGCACCTTGACGACGAAGTGGCCTTCCTCAAAGTCTGTGGAAAGGGTCTCATTGCGGAGGCGGCGGTTGCGTATCGCAAGCGCCTTCGAGCGTTTCGGAGTCACGGCCAACAGCATCGATGGCATCGAGATCGCCCTTGCGGGTTTGGCCATGGCCGAGAGCAGTTTCTTGCGATTACCGCCTTGACGCCACGCACCCATGGCGCGCACCATCTCAAAGTCGCCCCTACGCCCCGCCTTGTGAAGCAGCCGGGCCAGGCGCGTCGTACGACCGTGCCGCTGCGGCTTCAGCCGCTTGGCCAAACGCAGGAACAGCCCCTCGAGTTCCTCACGATCCTCCGGGGCCGCACCCGCGATGGCCTCCGCGATGGTCACCAGATCGACATCTATGAGATAGGCGTGCACATCCTCAGCGATCTGCTCGTCGCCTGATCCCTCGGCAATGTCCAGCACCATCTCTGCCGACACCACTCGGTCCCGCACGTTATCGGGGTCCGCACTTCGCTGAGTGATGGAGGTTTGCAGCCCTCGCTGGCGCCACAGATAGATCCGCGTGCTCAGCACATCGACCGACTTGGCCAAGACGTGCGCACGCATAACGACGGGATAGTCCTCGTAACGCATCGCTGGAAACTCGAACCGATGCTCGTCCCAGAAGCTTTTGCGCCACACCTTGTTCCACGGCATGCGGTCACGAACCAGCAGCGGGAACTCGCGGATATTGGTGCGGAGTATGTCCTCGGCGAACGCTTGACGATGCGTCCACGACGGCACGAGCCGCCCGGGAAAGTACCTCCACGCGTTGCCCGCGACGAAGTCCGACCCAGTCTGTTCCAGTGTGGTCACCATCAGTTCGAACGCTCGTGGCGGCACTAGGTCGTCACTGTCCACGAAGACCAGGTACCGTCCCCGCGCCATCTTGACGCCCTCGTTGCGCGCGGGCCCCACGCCCGAGTTGGCGATGTGCAGCACCCTCACCCGAGGGTCACGTCGCGCGTAGTCGTCCGCGATTTCTCCAACCTCGTCGGGAGATTCGTCGTCGACGACGATCACCTCAATCTCCTTGAGCGTCGAGGCCAGAATCGAGTCGAGGCAGTCGGGTAAATAGTCGGCTACGCCGTAGGCAGGCACGACGACGCTCAAGAGGGGTTCCATGATCCGATTTCCTAGCATGTCTGCCCTCTCCAGGCAATCCATGCCGTACGCCAGTGTCGTCTCCTAGGAGACGCGGCACTGGCTCACTACGAACCACCGGCACTATGCTTTGACCCCATGGACTCGAGCAACTACTGGTATGGCCATGCCCACGCGCTGTCCCGGTACTGCGGCTTGGATGAGCCACCGCCCATCCGCGGCATCGTCCAGCATGGCTGGACCTTCGTCCACGGCTATGGAGCCGCCCACAAGCCCCCTCTGGGGCTCACCCGCTTCGCTTGGTCCGACGTGTGCCGTCGCCGCGGCCAGATCATCGGGTGGCGCGACTACGAACCTATCGGGGCCCCGTTCCTCTACCTCATGGCCACCGAGGAGGAGGAGCCGCAGGGACGCGAGGGCACCATCTGGTATCCGTTTCACGGCACTCCGGATTTCGAGTCGGTCGCCGGCGATCACCAGGGACTCATCGACGAGATCCTGGCCACCGAGACCGGCCCCGTGACGATGTGCCTCTACTTCATCGAGTACGAGAATCCTGAGATCCGGCGTCTCTACGAAGAGGCCGGGTTTCGCGTCATCACCCACGGCCAGCGCGGCGCGAAGTGGCAGGGCACGGACGCCGATTTCATGAGGCGCCAGCTCCGGGAGTTGCGCCGCCACGAGCGGGTGGCCTCCAACCGGTTGTCGACGGCCATGTTCTATGGCATTCAGGCCGGCTGTGAGGCCGCCATCTACGGCGACCCGATGGAACTGGTGGACATGAAGGACGGCTTCGACGGGGAGCAGTTGTTCCGCGCCTGGTATCCCTTCATGTTCGACGCCCAAGTCGACGACAAGCTGGGCCGCGAGTTGGCGGCCCAGGAACTTGGCGTCGCCCACATGCTCCCGCCAGAGGAACTGGCACTCACCCTTGGATGGACGAATGGTTGAGATCACCGCACTGACCCGCCCCGACAACGTGACCCTGGTGGCCGGGGCCACACAGTATTGGCGTGACCCGCAGCATGGCCAGGGCTGGGCGGAGGCCCTCACTCGCCAGGTCCAAGGCCGGACGCTGCTCGTCGGCATGCCGGCGCCGGCCCTCGCCAAGGGGATCGCCGAGGCAGCCGCTGCGGTGCATGTCGTGACCCGCGGCATCCCGGACGCCGCCGAGATTGGCACCTTGCTGCCGGAATCCACGGTGTGGTGCGGCGACATCAGCGACGTGCGCGCGGATGGTTTCGACACCGTCCTCATGGTGGCCGACGCAGCGGAGGTACTGCCGCTGGAGAGCGCCACGCGCACATGGCGGGCCGTGGTGGACGATGTACTGAGCCTCGCGAAGGACGACGCGACGGTCCTGGCGTTCGTGGAGAACGATCTGGGCCTGCACCGTTTGAGCGGCCGCTTCAACCCGCGTTCGTCGGATCTGGACTCGGACTGGGACCCCACCCGCACCTGGGACGCCACCCGGCCCCGCACCGTCGACCAGGTACGCGCAGCCTTCCCGGGTGCACAGGTGCATACCGTGTGGCCGCATCCTGTCGAGGTGGGGCTACTAGCCTCACCGGATATCTCCCCGGAAGCCCTCGAACTGTATGCGGAGCACGTCTCCCTCCTGCCCCTCCAGGGCGCCGATCCGGGCTGGCTGGTGGACGCGTTCGCGCGCGCTGGCCGCTTGGCCGATTCCGCCCCCGCGTGGCTGGTGACCCTGCGTGGCAGGACCATCGCCGACGTCGAACTCGTGCATGGCGACGCGCTCATCACCATGCCGGTTCCCGAGACCGGCACCCGGTCCGCGCTGGGCGTCTTCGCCGAGTTGTGCACAGCCTCCGATCTGCCCCAGATCCGCCGCCTCGTGGCGGCGTGGTCCGCGTCCACCGCTGACGGCGGCTGGGATGCGTCCTTCGGGCTGTGCCAGGCGCATCTGGCCGGCGAGGAATGGGTGGTGACCCCATTCGTACCCAAGGACGTGACCGACTCCGCGGAGGAACGCTGGCGTGCTTTGGCTCACCTCGTCGGCGGTATGCACATCAGGGCTTGGCGGTCGCCTTGGTCCTCCACCGCCTCCGCCTACCGGATCCTCAACCATCTCGGTCTCATGAGCGGTCTCCACACCCTTTCCGAGGCGAAGGCCAACCGGCTGCTGCCATCTCTTCCCGACGAGGAGTCGCTGGCGGCGGGCACGCCCCAGGAGCTGGCCGCGCTGGTGACCAAGCAGGCCCACGAGGTTCACGCGCTGCGTTCCAAGCTGCGCTGGACCGAGCTCATGCTGGATCAGGAGCGCCTCAAGCCGGCCACCGCCACCGTCGCGCTCGCCCGTGCGGCGAAGAAATCGGCCTCTTCCAAGGTAACCAAGGCCCTACGCATGGTCAGGTCCCGCCTAGGCTGATGCCGTCGCGGGCCCGCTGGCGTCCGTCGTTTCCGCGGGCCGCGGAGCGGTCAGAGTGACCCGGTCGATGCGCAGGCCAACAAGGTTCCGTGCCGCCACCGGCGAGTCCTCCTCCCCTTTTCCGATGAGTTTCAAGAGGATGAGACCTTCGCCGGGGAGGTCCTCGGTTGGGATGGTGAACTCCACCGTTTTGGCCTGTTCACCCTCAAACAATACGTCGAGCCTCCGGCGGCCCTGGCACCAGATTTCGATCTCCCGGTGTTCATCGATCATTAGTTGACGCGTTTTGAGCCAATCTGAGCTCGTCTTGTCCACCACGATAGCGATGCTGGCTTGGACCGCTTCTCCCCGCGGGTCGTAGAGCAAACCGAACGTGCTAGCCCAGTTGTCGCAACGCCCGACCACTCGCCCTCCGGGAAAGGCACCAGCCATCAACGCGAAGGCATCAGTTTCTCCGGATGTGATCGAAATATCGCCGCGCAGGGGTTCGCGGCGTCCCCCGAACGCCGTATTCATAGCGAAACGGTCAGCGGGCACGTCGAGTCGTTCCTGGACATCGCCAAGGGACTCCTCCCAGTCGGGCCTTGTCATATCGAGTCGCGTCAACATGACCTCGCGCCGGCGCCACAGGCGTGCCATGGCGACGAACGCTGGGTCGCCGAGCACTTCCTGCTGACGCATGCTGTCCGCCAACGAGGTCAGCATGCGCTCGGTGTAACCAATATTCCAATGAGGCACCAGCGGCGTCGCGACATCGCTCAAGCCTCGGTACAGCCACCCCCAGAGCCGGGCCCGTTCCACCGTCTCTTCTGGCATTTTCAAGGTACCCGCGCTCAGCCCCTGAACGATCAGCTCGAGGTGCGCCGCATAGTCCTCGCGAGAGGTAGCGAGCGTGGATACGCCGCAGTGGCTCCATTCCGACCACCCCGCTTGAATGGCCGGGATACCGAACGCGGGATACTCATTGCTCACGCTCCCACGAACCGTCACCGCGTAGTCCGCCAAGCTCCACAGTTCGTGCTTGGTTAGACGCAGCGATGGCATGAACAGCATGTGAGCATAGCTCGAATAACGCTCGCCCAAGCCCTCGAAATATCCGTCGACGTCGTAGCGGAACTGGTTGGGATGGTCAAGGAAGAGCCAGTTGACTTCGGGCTTCTGAGCGGCGAATTCAGCGGTCGCCTCCATCCATTCGATGAAGTCATCGAAGATTTCCACGTTGGACCCCAAGGCGTCGGTCATCGCGTGGGCGAAAACGGCGACGATAGGCTTATGGGGGTCTAGGCCAAACCTGGTACAGGTGATCACCCGGGCGCTCCAACGGTCCTCCTCGGAGTGAATCGCGAGCTGCCCAGATGCCCGCCACCAAGCGGGACGACCGTAGTCGGAGCGCACTCGATGCGCCGTGAGCTCAGCCGAACGGCGCAACTCGTCCCGCCTTGGCCAGATATACTCATCGAAATACTCGCCAATCCCCTGAGTGACCTGGGCCCGGTAGGAGCCCTGGCGCCCATTCTCTGGAAACCACGCATAGGCCTTCAGCCCACCCGTCGATTGCACGTGCAATACAGGAACATCCGTAGCCATGGCGCTATGGACGGCAAATCCCCAGGTCGCGTAGTCGACGTGGGAAACGAGCAGGGCGAGCACGTTGAGACTCTTGAACATGGCGCTGTAGAGCCGGGCATAGGCTTTGGACCGGCGCACGATTTCGATATAGTCAGGGTCGGCCTTGTCCGGGATGGGACGACGCAAAATTCGTTTGGCCGCCGAATCCGATTCCGTGACGAGATAGTCCTCATCGATCAACTCAGCGGCGCCAACCTCGATCGTGACCCCGTTGACAGTCACGTGCCCGGCCCCGTCGAGGACCTCTCTGCCGAGCTCAGCCAGGTTGACGAACTCCGTGACACCGTATCCACGCGCCAGGGCCTTCAGCGATTCCGCATCATAATAATCCCAGACGATACGCTCCCAAGCTGGATCCGGATGGATGAGGCCAACCAACGTCGCACCTTCGAGACGACGGATAGCGTTCGCCGCCGTAAGGATCCTCACCGAGACGCGAATGTCCTGCGTAAGCAAGTCCACCAGAATGATCCTATTCGGATCCGTCTTGACATTGTCGCGCCAGAACGAGGCGGATACGCGACAGAGGTTCTTGAAGGCGCTGGTGCGGTTAAGCGCTAGACGACCATCACGAATCCGCGCGGCTTCTTGCAGTACTTCGTCACTGGTGGGAGCGATGCGATTTTCGCGTGCCTTATTGGCCCATGTCGCCTCCGGATTGGCCACCACGGGCACGCTCTTTGACCCCGCGGACGCTTTGCGCCATCTGGCCAGTAGCCGTTTGCCCCTCGAAGCCAACTTGGCCATCATCTGCGGCATAGCCGTCCCCCCTCAGCTAGACGGCCTTAGGCTATCTTGTTGTTGCGCGATCTGTCTAGCGACGAGTTTCTCGCCGGGAGCCAGCAGTCAAACCACTCGGGTCCACGCGAGAACGCCAGCCCAATGTGGCGCCGCTGGAAGCAAGAGGACGCCGCGAGACGCCGCGGCCTTCGGCCGCCCAACGTCAAGTTATTGGGAAACGTGGCCTAGTAGACGATCACCTTGTCACCCACCCGTCCAGCGTTGAAGTAGCGCTCGGCGGCCTTGTAGTCACGCATGTTGATGCAGCCGTGCGATGCCCCGTTCCACCCGTTGGACGCGAATCCCGGCGAGTAGTGGATGGCCTCGCCAGCGTTGAAGAACATGGCGAATGGCATGGGCGAGTTGTACTGCTTGGACACATGGTTGCGGCTCTTCCAGGTGATCCGCCACGAGCCATCGTCGGTCTCCATTCCGGGACCGCCGAAGCGGGCATCAGCCACCTCAACCACCTTGCCGTTGATGACCCAGGCGATCTTGCGCTGCTGCTTCGAGGCGCAGAAGGCGCGCCCAGTCATACAGCGCGAATCGAGCCTGAAGCCCTGCTGATAGGTGGGGTGCGTGCGCTCCAGGGTCACCGTCTTCGAGTACTTGGTGCCGGCGGGCCCGGAGACCCCCACCCGGAATTGGTAGCTGCCCGGCGTCTTGATCCCGTAGGTGAGCGGAAGTGCGTAGTAGCCCGACGAGGACGTCTTCCCCGTCCGCGAACGCGACCACTTGCCGTTGCTGAGCTTCACGTCAACCCACACGGTGCGATTCGGGTACCCCTTCGCCGTTCCCCACACGCTGGTCTTCACTCCAACCGGGCGGCGCCCCGCAGTCGACGCGGTGACGGACCCGACGCGCTCCAGCGTGACGGTGGGCGAATAGATCGTGCCTGCCGGGCTGGCCACCCCCACCCGATACTTGTGGACACCGGCCGTGTTGATCCCGTAGGTCAGCGGGAGCACGTAGCCGCCCTTCGATGTCGTCTTGCCCGTTCGGGAGCGCGACCATTTGCCGCCCACCTGGGCGTCGACCCACACCTTGGCGTTGGGCGAGCCCGCGGCCACGCCCCACACGTTGGTCGCGACGCCCACCGGCCGCGATCCGGCGGTCTTCGCGGTGACGCGGCCCACCTGGTCAACCGTGAACGCAGACGAATAGACGACTCCGTTGGGGCTGTTGGCACCAACGCGGTACTCGACGCTGCCGACGCGGCTCGCCCCGCGGGTGAGCGGGATGCTGAACCCGCCCTTCGCGTCCGAGGACACAGTTTGGGCACGATGCCACGCACCGGAAACCTTCACCTCAGTCCACACCGAGCCTTTCGTCACCCCGGACACCTTGCCGGTGACCTTGGCCGTGGTTCGGGGACCCGCGGACTCGGGAGCGGAGATCGTCACCTTGGCTGTGCGGGTCAGAGTCACGTTGGGGCTGATCACCTGGGCCGCCTTGACCGTGGCCCGAACCCGGTAGGTGAACTTGCCAGCCTGGTTGGTGGTATCGCCAAGCGGCAAGACGTATCCGCCCTTGGCGTTCGCCTTGGCGCTGGACACCTTCGTCCATGCGCTCCCGACCAGCCGCTCCGCCACCACGGGCACGTTCGCGCCTCCCTTGACGACGCCCTTGACGTTGACCGTGACACCGACCGGTTGCGGCGAGATGACGCTCGCCGTGACCGACGCAGCGTCAGCCCAAGCGGGCGCGCCGACCCCAACCAAGAGGACGGATACCAGTGCGACCAACAGACGTTTCACATCGGCATCCTAAATTGACGTCCCCCAGGGCGCCAAGAAATGACAAGGATCGTGATCTAACAGTGATTTCTCCGCAAGGCGATGGTTGATGCTTACAAAAGATCCCAGGTTAGAGGGGTTCCCTTCACGGCCGCTTGCCTGAAGGGCCGGCCCACCACAAGCGCGAAATCGTCTGGGGCAAGGCCACCCGCGGGACGAATGGAGCGCACATTGTCTGGCGCAACGAGTTCCCCCTCCGCCACGTCGCGAGTGACATAGAGGGAGCGACGGAAGCGCAGCCCTTCGCGCTCGCTCTCCTTCGCCCCGATGCGGCTCTCCCCCAGCGCGACTCTCGCCACGGCGGTCTCACGCACCAGCGCCGCCAGTTCATCCGGTTCCAGCGAGAAGGCCGAATCAACCCCCTCATCCGCCCGTG
This sequence comes from Arachnia sp., assembly GCA_041854805.1. Taxonomy (GTDB): domain Bacteria; phylum Actinomycetota; class Actinomycetes; order Propionibacteriales; family Propionibacteriaceae; genus Arachnia. The sequence goes on along the minus strand of JBHADA010000126.1, from coordinate 16,836 downwards.
ACAAGGTCACATGCTTCTCGATAAGAACGGCACCCAGCGCCACCGCGGCCACTGGGCACCCGATCCCCATGGTGTGATCGCTGAGACCGACCAGCGTGTCAAAAGCGGAGCCAAGCACCGGGATCCCGCGCAGGTTCGACGACGCGGGATCCGCCGGGTAGTCGGCCGTGCAGGCCAGCACCACGATCCGCTCATTGCCCGTGTCACGCACCGCCCGCACCGCGGCGTCGATCTCGGCAATGGAAGCCATTCCCGTGGAGATGATGACCGGCTTTCCAGTCTCCCCCATGGCTCGGATTAACGGCAAGTCGACAATCTCAGAACTGGCCACCTTGTAGGCAGGCACGTCAAGTTCTTCCAAGAACTCGATCGCCGTGGGGTCGAATGGCGATGAGAAGGCGAGAATACCCAAGTCACGCGCGTGCGCGAAGATCTTCTCGTGCCATTCCCACGGGGTATGAGCCTCGTGATACAAGTCATAGAGGCGACGGCCATCCCACAGTTCGTGACCCGTGGAAATACGGAAGGCTGGGCTGTCGACGTCGATGGTGATGGTATCGGCGGTGTAGGTCTGCAGCTTGATGGCGTGCGCGCCGGCCTCGGCAGCCATGGTGACGATGTCGAGAGCGCGCCCCAGGTCCGAGTTATGGTTGCCGCTCATCTCCGCGATGATGAACGGGTCGGCATCAGGACCGACCGGCACGTCACCGATATGGATCTGCTCAGGCATTGTGCTCCTCAGAAGTCTCGTCGTGTGTGGATGACCTCGGCCAATTCCCCGCCGACCTCGCGCTCGTAACGCTCAATCTCGTTGAACTTTAGCCGCGTGTTGAAGTCGACGGCGGCCTGGTTAGCCGCGAGCGTCTCCCCGTGCAGGTGCCTCAACGAGAGGACGTCGCGGGCGTATTTGACGGCCTCACGCTGGATGGAGATCCAGGCGGGAAACAAGGCACCTGCCGCCTCCAGCCCATCGTTGTCTAAGTAGTAGCCCCACCAGCCCGAGCCGCCGTCAAGATCGAAGAAGGTGACCACACCGCAAGGCACACTGTCGCGTTCGTAGATGAGGACCCGGCGCGACGGATCCACGCGTGTCTTGGCCCACCAGGCCTGGTGTTCCTCGGGCCCGATCTCGTGCTGCGTCAGCGAGACCCGGCGCACCTCAGGATGGTTACGCCATAGGCGCATCGGCTCGACGTCGCGCTCCTCGGCGGGCCTCAGCATCAGGGCACCCCATTTCGTCGTCTGCTTCCCCGCGCACGAGGCTGGCCCGCGGGATTGGCAGTATCATACAGCGAGCCCCCTAGACCGAAGAGGTAACGATGTCCCAGCTCAGCCGCGACCAGGTCAAGACGATGATGGCCGAGGTGCTGCTCAAGCAAGGCAAAGAGCTTCCCGCCTCCGAAGACGCCTCCCTCGACGAGATCGGCTTCCGCTCCCTCGATTTCTCCGAGCTCGCGCTCAAGGTGGAAGACGAGTTGGACGAGGAACTCAACTTCGACGCGCCCGGGCTGCGCGCCATCCGCACCGTCGGCGATGTCTTGGACTTCATCGACGAATTGCAAAACGCATGACCCACCCCACCAATCGGATCGTCGCCGACGGGTTCGAGGGCACATGGGCCGACCTTGAGCCCCTGGATCTGCCGGCCTCCGCGGCCGTTTTCACCCCCGGGCACCTCGACGCCCTCCGCGCTGTGTGGGCCCACGCCACTAGCGAACGCGAGACCCTCGTCGCTGCCCTGAGCCGGCGCGAACCCGCGCTCGTTGCGGACCTGCTGGCCGCAGGGCTGAGCGTGGTCGAGCCCGTCGACGGCGGCTGGGCGGTCACTCCCGCCCCACCACGCCAGCCCGAACCGGGCCGAGTCTGGCTGTTGACCTCGGGATCGACGGGGCGCCCCAAGCATGTGGCCCACACCCTGAACTCGCTCACCACCGTCAAGGGCGAACAGCCGCCACGCACCTGGCTGTGCCCCTATACCCCCGGCGCCTACGCATGGTGGCAGGTGGTGACCCTGGCGCTGGCCCAACCCAATCAGAAGCTGGTGTGCGTCGACCCCGGCCACGACTGGGCCGAGGCCGCGGCTGCCCATGGCGTCGACGCAGCCTCGGGTACTCCGACGTTCTGGCGGCAGGCGCTGATGAGCCACGGTGACGCGCTCGGGCGCGTGCCCCTCAAGCAGATCACCTTAGGCGGCGAGCCCGTAGACCAGGGCGTCATCGACCAGTTGCGGTCCGCTTTTCCGCAGGCCCGGGTGTCGTGGATCTACGCATCCTCCGAGGCCGGGGCCTCCATCGCGGTGCACGACGGGCAGGCCGGGTTCCCGGAGTCTTGGCTGGACCGCGAGGCCCCCGACAGGCCACGAATCAGCGTCGCCGGCGACGAGTTGATCATCGCCAGCCCCCACCGCGGCCACGGAGTCGACGCCGAACTACACACCGGCGACCGGGTTGAGCGACGCGACGGACGCGTCTACATCGTGGGGCGGCTCGCGTCGGACGAGATCAACGTGGGCGGCACCAAGGTTTCCGCCGCGCAGGTGCGCGAAGCGCTACTCAGCCACCCCGCAGTGGCCTGGGCCGCGGTCAAGGGCCGCAAGGCACCCGTCGTCGGCGCCCTCGTGCAGGCCGACGTGGTGCTCACCGCCGAGGCCTCCGAAGAGGACCTGACGCGCCACTGCGCCGAGCGGCTCTCCGAGACGGCGGTGCCGCGGCGGTTCCGCTTCCTGACCGAGATTCCCATGAAAGCGAGCCTGAAGAGCGATGTCTGAGACCCCCATTCCCGCCGCCTCCGTGGTCGTCATCTCCGGAGGCTCCCGCGGCCTCGGTCTGGCCATGGTGAACTCCGTCCTGGCACGAGGAGCGAAGGTGGCCACCTTCGCCCGCACCGTGACGCCAGAGCTGGAGGAATTGGCCGCCACCCACCCGGACCGAGTGCACGTCGCGTCCGTGGATGCGACGGATGCGAAGGCCGTAGGCGCCTTCCTCAAGGCCGCCGAGGCCACACTCGGCCCCATCGACGCGCTGGTCAACAACGCAGCCATCGGGCAGGACTCGATGCACACCCACACATCTCCTGACCGGATCGCCCAGATCATTGAGACCAACCTGACGGCCCCGCTGCTGCTCACCCGCGCGGTGCTGCGCCGGATTCTGGCAGGTGCCGGGCGCGGTCGCATCGTCATGGTCACCTCCATCTGCGCCCAGCGCGGCTACGCGGGGCTGGTCACCTATTCCGCCACCAAGGGCGGACTCGACTCGTCGATGCGCGCCATCGCCCGCGAGTTGCACGGCCGTGTCCTGTGCAACTCCCTGGCGCCCGGCTTCTTCGCCTCCGAGATGAGTTCCGTGCTCGGCCCCAACCAGCTCGACGCCATCACCCGCCGTACCCCCACCGGCCGTCTCGTGGAGCCCGACAACGTCATCCCCATGCTGGAGATGTTGCTGTTCGCCGACACCAACATCAATGGCCAGGTGCTGGTCTGCGACGGCGGCGGCTCGATCTGAGACTCTGATGGAGCTACGTCGGCTGCCTCGCCGTCCCCGCGGCTCAGCCTGTGAGGACGGGTGCACTGGCGTGCACAGCTACACCGCTGATGACACCCGATGGTGCTGGGCCGGCGCCCAGCGGGGCCGCCACGCGGTCGACGCCGAACGCGTCGCCGCCCCACCGCCGCATCTGACGGCGCGGGCCCGCGGCCTCGACTTCTGGCGCGCCTGGACCGAGCTTGAGGTGGTAGCAAAGCTCACCGGAACCCCCGTCCTTGCACTGCTGCAGCGTCAAGGTTTGGGCGCGCCCACCCCGCCTGGCATCATCGTGGAACACCGCCGCGAAGGCGAGTTCCACTGTTGCTTGGGAGTGAAGGTATGACGAAACCGCTGGTTGGTGTGGTCATCTTGTCCATGGGCAACCGTCCCGCGGAATTGGCTCGCGCCCTCGACGCGCTCCACGCCCAGACCGGCGTGGATATGGATGTGCTGCTGGTGGGCAACGGCTGGGAGCCGGAAGGAGTGCCGGGCTGGGTGCGCACCATGTACTCGCCAGTCAACCTCGGCTGCCCGGGGGGACGGAACCTGGGCGCCGAGCATGTCTCCGGCGACTACATCTTCTTCTACGACGACGACGGCGAGTTGTCCTCCCCCGACACGCTGGCCCGAATGGTTGAGTTGATGGAGGAGGACCCACGCGTCGCAGTGGTTCAGCCCCGCGGAGAAGACCCGACGGGCCGGCCGGCCCCCCGACGTTGGACTCCCCGGCTACGCACAGGAGGCACGCCGGAGGCAGGCGATGTGGTGGTGTTCTGGGAGGCGATGGCCATGATCCGCCGCGCCGCCTTCGCGGAAGCCGGAGGCTGGGCTGGCGAGTTCTTCTTTGGTCACGAGGGCGTGGATCTGGCCATGCGGCTGCTCGACCGCGGCTGGCGCATCCGCTACGAGCCCAGCCTGGTGGTGTACCACCCCGCCACTGCGCCGTCGCGACACGATCACTTTTACCGCACCACCTCCCGCAACCGCGCATGGGTGGCCCGACGCAACCTACCCGCCGTGCTCGTGCCCCTCTACCTGGGAGTGTGGGCCGCCGCCACGGTGGCCCGGGTACGGAGGCCGCACGCGCTCAAGGTGTGGTTCTTAGGCCTCAAGGAGGGCCTCACCAGCCCGCTGCCAGGCGCACGCCAACCCATTTCCTGGCGCACGGCGTGGCGCATGACCAAGCTCGGACGGCCTCCGCTGTGGTGAGGGTGTTATGGGGGGGCATCGCCAGCCGCGCGCATGTCCTCTACGGGGCGTCGTGGCTTCGCCAGCTTGACCAGCCAACACGAGTCGCCGTGGCCGAACCGCGCGGATTCCTACACGCCGGCCAGTTGACACTCGACGACGTGGCCCAGATGTTGCCCGAGGGCATAACGGCCGAGCCGTGGACCGCGAACACCGACGTGAGTTCGGTGGAGGCGCTACTCAGCGTCGGGGCCGTAGGAATCAAGCCATGGCTGAGGACACGCCGCGGCGTCGGCCTGCGGCGCCTCAAGGTGGTGGTCACCGATGAGGGGCTCGGCAGCTATGGAGGTTGGGGCACTCGCCGCGCCGCTTGGCGGCGGGAAGGGATGCGGGAGCCTTGGCTCACCCTGCGGACCACAGCCGTCGTCGGCGCCACCCTCGCCCTGACGTCTAAGCGTTGGGCCACCTACGCCGTCCGCGACGACCGCTGGGCCGTACGGCCGGCCATCGCCGATGAGTTCCGCAGGCATGCGCGTCGCACGCCAGGAGCGGCCACGGCCGTGTTCCTTAGCCAACCCTGGCCGGAATTAGGCGTGATAAGCGAACCCGAGTATCTCGAACATGTCGCCACCGCCGCGGAGGAGGCTGGGCGCCACGGGCTTACCTTCTCCGTCCATCCGCACCCGGCCGAGCCCGCCGGCCGCTACGCGGCATGGCCCACCCACCATGGCTTGGCGGAGTTGAACCAGGCAGCCGTCGACGCGGCCGTCGTGCTGGGCGCCACGTCCACCGCCATGCTCAACCTGGCCGCCATCCATGGCGTCCCAGCGTTGCGCATAGCTCCCCGCCCCGTGGAGGCACTCGACGAAGGGCTCAGCCGCGCCCAAGCGACGCTGCTGCGGCAGTACCTAGGTCTTACAATCCCCAAGCGGCAGTGGCACAGTAAGCTGGCCCGGCTAGCCGTTGACGAAAGGACACCTGAGTGAAATCGCTCCTGCGCGTGTGGGATGAGCGCAAAGTGCTCACCCTGCTCGTGAAGCGCGATCTACGGGTGCGTTACGCCCAGAGCTTTCTGGGCTACCTGTGGACGATCATCGACCCGCTGGCCAACGCGTTGATCTATTTCATGATCTTCGTGGTCATCTTCCAGCGCAAGGATGCGGGCCACCACCCGTATTTCCTGTTCCTGCTCGCCGGCCTCCTGCCGTGGCAGTGGTTCAACGCGGCTGTCTCCGAGTCCACTCGGGCCCTGACGACGGAGCGGCAACTCGTCCGCTCCACCCAGTTACCGCGCGAGATCTGGGTGATCCGGCTCGTCTCGGCCAAGGGAATCGAATTCTTGCTGTCGCTGCCCGTGCTCGTGGTGTTCACGGCCTACTACCTGGTCAAGGGCGAAGCACACCTCGATTACGAGTTGATCTACTTTCCGCTAGCCGTGTTCCTCACCGCGCTCCTGTGTGTCGGCTTCGGCTTGATCCTGGCCCCGCTGACCGTTCTCGTCAACGATATCCAGCCCACGGTGCGCATCTTCTTGCGCGTCTACTTCTACCTGACCCCGATCATCTTCAACCTGGAGATCCTGGCACGCACCCCCGACGCTCTGCGCTGGGTGTTCCAGATCAATCCGCTCACTGGCATCCTCGAGCTGTATCGGGCCGGCTTCTTCGACGTCGCGGTGCGGTGGCATGTCGTGGGCTACAGCGTCGTCGGTACCCTTCTCATCCTCTTGCTCGGCATCTTCGCCTTCCGGCGGATGGAGGCCACCGTGCTGAAGGAGATCTGATGAGCGACATCGTCATCTCGGCCAGAAACCTCGGCATCGAGTTTCTCCGCGCCCGCAAGCGACAGTTGTCGCTGCGGGAAATGGTGTTCAAATGGCGCTCCACCGCCCCCAAGGAGACGTTCTGGCCGCTACGCGACGTCAATTTCGACATCCGCGCGGGCGAGGCGGTAGGCCTGGTGGGGGCCAACGGTGAGGGCAAGTCGACGCTGCTCAAGCTCATCGCCGGTGTCCTCATTCCGGACGAGGGCAGCGTCACCGTCACCCAGGGCGTCGCCCCTCTCATCGAGTTGACCGGCGGCTTCCTCGGCGACCTCAGCGCCCGCGAGAACGTCTATCTCACTGCGGGGCTGCACGGGCTGACCCGGGAGCAGGTGGAGGAGCGTTTCGACGAGATCGTCGACTTCGCCGGCCCGCAGGTTCGGGCCGGTCTCGACACCCCGTTCAGGCATTTCTCTTCGGGCATGAAGGTGCGCCTGGGGTTCGCCGTGATCACCACCCTGGACGAGCCCATCGTCTTGGTCGACGAGGTGCTCGCGGTGGGCGACAAGGCCTTCCGCGAGAAGTGCTATACCCGGATGGAGGCGCTCCTCGCCGACGGACGTACCCTGTTCCTGGTGAGCCACAGCGAATCGGATCTTAAGCGCTTCTGCACCCGCGGGCTCTACCTGCGCGGCGGGGCACTCGCCGGCGACGGCACGATGGCCGAGATCTTGGACCAGTACAACAGCACCATCGAGAACGGATAACGGCAACCGTCGTCCGCTCCCTACACACGCCTCGGGACCTCGCGAATGCGAACGGGTCGCCCCGCTAGGCTTGCCCCGTGGTTAAGGTACTGACTTCTCTCCCCGCCGGCGAACGCGTCGGCATCGCGTTCTCTGGTGGTCTCGACACTTCCGTGGCGGTGGCCTGGATGCGGGAGGCGGGCGCGGTGCCATGCACCTACACCGCCGACATCGGGCAGTACGACGAGCCAGACATCGCGTCGGTCCCCGGACGGGCTCTCCAGTACGGCGCGGAACTCTCGCGTCTGGTCGACTGCCGGGCTCAACTCGTCGACGAGGGGCTGTCCGCGCTGGCCTGTGGCGCCTTCCACATCCGCTCCGCGGGCAAGGCCTACTTCAACACCACCCCCATTGGACGCGCCGTCACGGGCACGCTGCTGGTCAGGGCCATGGCTGACGACGACGTATTCATCTGGGGCGACGGCTCGACCTACAAGGGCAACGACATTGAGCGGTTCTATCGCTATGGGCTCATGGCGAACCCCCAGTTGCGCATCTACAAGCCGTGGCTCGATGAGGATTTCGTACGCGAGCTAGGAGGCCGCGACGAGATGAGCCAGTGGCTCACCGCTCGCAACCTGCCCTACCGGGATGCCAAGGAGAAGGCCTACTCCACCGACGCCAACATTTGGGGCGCCACCCATGAGGCCAAGACCCTCGAGGACCTCGACGTCTCCCTGGAGACGGTCGAGCCGATCATGGGCGTCAAATACTGGGATCCGGCAGTCGAGATCCCCACCGAGGACGTCTCCATCCGGTTCGAGTTGGGCCGCCCCGTCGCCATCAACGACGCGCGCTTCGACGATCCGGTGGCGCTGGTCATGGAGGCCAACGCCATCGGCGGCCGACACGGCTTGGGCATGAGCGATCAGATCGAGAACCGCATCATCGAGGCCAAGTCGCGCGGCATCTATGAGGCGCCGGGCATGGCTCTGCTATGGGTGGCCTACGAGCGGCTGCTGAGCGCCATTCACAACGAGGACACCCTGGCTAACTACCGCTCCGAGGGCCTGCGTCTGGGCCGCCTGCTGTATGAGGGCCGCTGGCTGGACCCGCAGTCGCTCATGTTGCGCGAGTCGATCCAGCGATGGGTGGCTTCGGCCGTCACCGGGGAGGTGGATCTTCGTCTGCGACGCGGGGACGACTACACCATCCTCGACACGCGAGGTCCGCATCTGAGCTACCAACCCCACAAGCTCTCCATGGAGCGCGTGGAGGACGCGGCCTTCGGCCCGACGGACCGGATTGGACAGCTCACCATGCGCAACCTGGACATCGCCGATTCACGGGAGAAACTGGAACTCTACGCCCAGCAGGGCACCCTGCTCGCGGGCCATCAGGACCTCATCGGGAGGCTCGAGGCGGGCGGCGCGGCCGCGATCGCGGAGTTGGGGGCGGCCGGCCCCTCCAGCGTGGACCGCGCCGTCGAGAGCGCCGCCATGGAGACCGGCACCGACTGACACGGAACACGACGCCACGCAGGGGCGGGTCCGCTGGGCCCGCCCCTGTTGCATGGTCGGGATATGTGCGAAGCGCACATACCTGCCGGGGAATCGGGCTCTGGCGACCCCTCTTGTGGTTAGTGTCGACACGTGGGGGCGTCCAGGGGGACCACGGGGGATCTGAGCACTACTCAGACTACATAGGAATGAGCCCTACGGCCGAGCAGCAAAAGGCCTTGTCAAAGCGCATACCACCTAAGAATCACTGAAAGATTCTCAGGTGCCTCTAAGTATGTGTGCTCACCTCGCGCCCTTCGGATACCCAGGCAAGTCGGGTAGTTCCCACCACCGATTTGGCACCGAGAGGCACGCGGTTCTTGGGACCCTAGTTCTACCGACGGAGCGTAACTCCCCGACGCCGAGTGGAAAGGAACCCCTAGTGACCGCCATCACCGCCACCCCTTGCGTGACGTTCTCCAATATCTTCCTTCACCCCCTCATGGAGGACGGCGCGGTTCCATCAGGCCGCGGCGAGCGCCGCGAGCAGCAGATGCTGCGCAACCAGGCGGAAAAGATGTGTGCCGATTGTCCACTTCAAGCGAAGTGCTTGAGCGATGCGGTCACGAAATTCGATGTCGCTGGATACGTCGCGGGCACCACGAAACGGCAGCGCCAAGAGATTCGCAACCGGCTCGAAATCCGTGTCGAGCCCGAGGACTTCGATGTCTTCGCCGGGGTGAGTTCTGGGCGTCAGTTCGACCGTTATGAGATCGCCCGCATCCGTCAGGCCCATCCCGATCAGTCTCTCAGCGCCATCGCGGCCAAGGTCGGCTGCTCCGTCTCCACCGTCAAGCGTCATCTGCGTCGCGTGGAGTCCGAGGGTTCCACCGACCGGCCAGAGAAGCGCCCCGACCCCACTATGGAGCAGGTCCTGGAAGTTGCCGCCGACGTGAAGACGTCGCGCCGCTCCACCAGCGCCGCCTAACCCCTGATTCCCCCGCCATGAAGGGCCGCCCTAGAAAGGCGGCCCTTTGTGGTTCCTCAGACGCCATCGCCACGGCGTTGCCAAGCGTGAGAGTATGTGTGCACACACCATGCTGGGTGTAACACGATGACGCTTGGGAGGACGCGTGAAGCGGGTCATCACCTACGGAACGTTCGACTTGTTCCATGAGGGGCATCGACGGCTGGGAAACCGGCATTCTGCAGGCTGAGGCCGAGGCCGAATGGGTCAACGCGGATGGGCGACGGTACCGGCTGTTCCGGGAGGAAGACCAGATCGTCAAGGATCTCTCTGCGGACCTGAACGCCAAGCTCGCTAGGCAATTGCGTGACGTGACCCGGGAAGTGAACTCCGCCACGCTCCACCTTTCCGTCAGGGCCCGGGAAAGGCGCTTCGTCTGGCTCGCCCCGTCGACCTCGGAGGTATCGGCCCAGGACATCGCCGCGAGCGAACCTCTGGCCGTACGTGGCCGGGTAGCGGCGACGATCGACCCCAGCAGCGCAGCCATGGGGCGTCCGCTCGACTCGGGGTATTGGGATCTCCTGCTCCGGGCGCACCTCAGCGGGGAAACGAATCAGCGACCGGTGAAATCCGCCCTACCGGCATCCATCACCATCTCCCACGGCAGGCTCCATCTCATCTACCCCAACGATGGCGGCGCCGCCACCTTGGTCGTGGATGGGGCGGCCGAAGCCGTACGCCGGCTGATCCCGGCTAGAACAGCGATCATCGACGGCAAAGTCGACATCGACTTTCAGGGTAGCCACGACGGCGAGGGGCAGGTGAGCACCATGGTCATGACGCATTCGATCCCATGGGGTCAGCGCGAGGTACCCGCGACGCTGACGGTATCCGGTGGCCGGGCCTCGCTCCGGTTCGAATGCCCACGCGAGACCCTGGTGCAGGCCCGCGTGGGAGACCGCGCGCCTGGCCATCCCCCCTGGCTTCGGTTCACATGATGCGCTGGCATCGCTGTGAACACGCTTTATCTTCGCTGAACCTTCATAAGGGCGAGTCTTGTGGCTTCTCAGGAGCCCATCACACCGGTGCTCGCCTTCCCTGAGGACGGCATCTCCAACGCCGCTTCGAGCAGTCGTTGCAACGTCTGGTAGTCGCTCTCGCCGAGCCGCTGCCGTAACTCATCGTCTGCCGCCTCAACCACCACCAGCGCATGCGCCAAAAGCTCAGTGCCTTGAGCGGTGAGCTTGACCTCTTGGACCCGTCGATCCCCCTCACGTCGCTCGCGGACCACCGCCCCGCAAGCCTCGAGTTGATCCACAAGCGTGACCACCAGGCTGGGCGCGACGCGCAGGACGGTCGCGATCTCCCGCTGCGTAGTGGCGGCGCCAGTCTCCACGGCGGCAAGCAAGCCGACGTGCTTGGGAACGAGCCCAAGCGGCGCGAGTTGCCTCGCCACCGCGTCCGTGAGTCTCGCCCCCAACACGCCAAGACGCACGCAAGAGGCCGCCAGCACCCGCTCTCCATCACTCACGAGTGATAGCCTAACCAACAGCAAATAATTCAGGACAGAATAATTTAGGAGGAGACTCATGGAGGCCTGGCTCGCAGCACTCAACATGGCGATGGCGCTCGTTTCAGGCGTTTTCGCGGCCATCACGCTTGCCCGCCCGAACCAGTTCAAGCCTGCCCAGCTCTCCCGGGAGACCGACCGGTTCGGCGCCGCCACCTATGCGGCCCGAGCAATCCCACTGGCGCTAGGCGTCGCCATCGCGGTCTGGATCACCCCATCTGGGCCGGCGACTGGACTCCTACTCGGCGTCGCGCTGCTGGCCCAGCTTGGCGATGCCGCCATTGGTGTCAGATACAGGCAGTGGGGGATGGCGATTGCCGCTTCCCTAGCTGCTGCCGTTCACGCCGCCGGGCTCTTGGCCGTCATGTGACGTGAACTCGCCATCACTGGCGCGGAAACCAGCGTTCCAGTTCGACGGCGACGCCCAACTCCGCGAAGGTGCCCGTCACCGCGTCGGCCACGTGCCTGACCTCGTCGACCGCGTCGCCCATGGCCACGCCCCGGCCGGCCCACATCAGCATCTCGATGTCGTTGCGGCCGTCGCCGATGGCGAGCACGTCGGCGGCGGTTAGGCCCAGCCGCTCACACACGAACGTCAGCCCACTGGCCTTGTCCACCCCGGCCGGAGCAATGTCGAGCCAGGCGGACCAGCCCACGAAATACGACACCTCATGCAGGCCGAGTTGCGTCACCATCTCCGCGAAGGCCTCCTCGGAACTGCCCGGATCGCGGACGATGACGCGCGACACCTCCCGGGAGGCCAACTCCTCGAACGACTCGAGATAGACCTCCCCTAGCAGTTCGCCGTCGGGGAAGGCTTGGGTGGCGCGCCAATGCAGCCCTTCTTGGACCGCGACGCGGGCCTGCGGGGCGATCTCGGCCACCTTGCGGATCACCGGGCCCGGGTCGAAGTGGGTCTCGTGGTGCACCTCATAGGGCGGATAGGTGGCCAGGAGGCCGCCATTCGACGCGACCACCCAACCGTGCGGCAGATCCAAATGGTCGAAGATGATCTCCGTGGCCAGCCAGGAGCGGCCCGTGGACAGCACGACGGGCACTCCGGCATCGACGACGCGGCGCACCGCGGCGCGGATCTCCTCCGGCATGACGCCGTACCCGTCGACGAGAGTGCCGTCGATGTCGAGGGCCACCAGTTTGGGCGCGAACCGCGAGGCGGCCTGTCCACGACGGCCCAGCCGATCCCTGAGCCAGTCGCGAGGGCCGGGAAGCCGGGATCCCATCTCAGCCCGCGACGAGCAGGTCGCGCCCGCCCAGGTATGGCCGAAGCGCCTCCGGGATCCGAACCGACCCGTCCGGATTCTGGTGGTTCTCCAGCAGCATGATGATCATGCGGGTCATGGCGCACAGAGTTCCGTTGAGGGTGGCGATGGGCCGGACACCGTCCTCGAACCGGGCCCGGATGCCGAGGCGCCGGGCCTGGAACTCGGTGCAGTTCGACGTTGACGTCACCTCGCGGTAGCGCTGTTGCGTGGGCAGCCAGGCGTAACAGTCGTACTTCCGGGCCGCGCTCAGGCCAAGGTCTCCGGCCGCGACGTCGAGCACCTGGAACGGGATCTCCAACGCGGTCAGGAACTCCTTCTCGAAACCAAGCAGTCTCTCGTGCCAGGCCTCGGCCTCCGCGGGATCGCAGTGGACGAACATCTCCACTTTGTCGAACCAATGCACCCTGAAGATGCCCCTGGTGTCCTTGCCGTAGGAGCCGGCCTCGCGGCGGAAGCACGGCGAGTAGGCGACGTAGCGGCGAGGCAGGGTGGCGGCGTCGAGGATCTCGTCGGCGTGATAGGCGGCCAGGGCCACCTCGGAGGTGCCCACGAGATACATATCGTCGGCCTCGAGCCGGTACACGTCCTGCGCGGCCTGCCCGAGGAATCCCGTCCCCTCCATGGCCGATGGCTTGACCAGCGCAGGCGGCAGCATGGCGGTGAAGCCCCACTCGGCGGCCTTGCTCAGGGCGAGATTGAGCAGCGCCACCTCCAGTTGAGCACCGACACCGACGAGCACGTAGAACCGGGAGCCAGAGATCTTGGCGCCGCGCTCCATGTCGATGGCGCCCAGCGCCTCGCCCAGTTCGAGGTGATCCCTGGGTTCGAATCCCTCCGCCGCAAAGTCGCGGGGGGTTCCCACGGTCTCGAGCACGACCCCGTCGTCCTCGCCGCCCTCGGGCACGCCGTCAAGGACGAGGTTTCCGAGTCGCTTCATGAGGTCGTCGAATGTGGCCTCCGCCTCGGAGGTCGCGGCCTGAGTGGCCTTGACATCTGCGGCGAGTTTCTTAGTGCGTTCCAGTAGGGCGGCCTTCTCGTCGCCCTTGGCTTTGGCCACCTGCTTGCCGAGTTGCTTCTGTTCGGCACGCAGGGTCTCCGATGTGAGAATGGACGACCGGCGGGCCTCGTCGGCGGCGATGAGCTGGTCGACGAGTTCGACCGAGTCACCGCGGGCGGCCTGGGAGCGCCGGACGCGGTCGGGATCGACGCGCAGCCACTTCGGATCAATCATGGGGCAACTGTACCGGGACTACGCCGGGCCCCGGCATCAGGCCGCCGGCCGGCGATGCCCCGGCCATGACGCCTCGCTCCACGACCCGCCCTCCTCCGGGCGTAGGAATCGAGGCCGCAGCCGGTCGCGCAGTTCGACCTCGGTGAGCCCTTCCGCGCTCAGGCTGAGACGGAAGCGGGGAGTCTCGCACGAGAGGGTGAGGATGTCCTCAGAGGAGACGGTGTCGACCTCGGTCAGAGGCGTGGCGAGCCCTCGGCCCGTTCGCTTGATCGTCGCCTCCTTCCTGGTCCACAGCGGGCTCATGTCGTCGTCCAGCGCCAGTTGCTCCCTGAGTTGGAGTTCCCCCGGGGCGGCCATGTACTCGAACAGGCCGTCCTCGAAGGGGATGCGGCCAGCGATGTCCACCCCAACCGGCCCCGGGGCCAGCGCACACGCGCAGAGCAACCCGTCGTGCGACCAGTTGAAGTGGAGGCCCACGTCGGAGGCGAAACCTGGCTTGCCGAATTGGCCCACGGCGATGGGCGGCAAAGCCTCGCGGCGGCGCTGCTCCCACAGCGTCTGCAGCAGCGCGAACGCCACAACGCTGGTGCGCCGGTCGGCGGCCCGGTCGTAGCGGTCGCTCAGCCGCTGCCGCTCCGCCGGAACGCGAGAGCGAAGCACGGCGAAGGTGCCAGCATCGAGCTCGGCGGCATTGGCGACGACGAGATCAATCGTCCCCGGTTCGGACATGCGCAGCGGCCCAGCACGTGTGTCGGTAGCGATGACGTTGCTCATGATGCGCTCCTAGGTGGCCGCTTCGACGCAGTCATAGAGATCTTGCACGGTGGCGATCCGGTCGGTGAACTCGACCGGGCGGCCCAGTTCTTCCTCGACCTTCATCGTGAACTCGAAGATACCAATCGAGTCGACGCCAACGGCCTCGAGCTCGTCGGTGAAGGTGAGCGTCTCCGGGGTGCGGGTGGTGAACTCTGCCAGGGATGCGATGAAGTCGGTTTCGGTCATGATTTCTCTTTCTTCTTAAGGTTGACGGCCGTAGGGTCAGAAGCCCAGGCCACGGAGCCAGGAGAGCAGTTCGTCCTCGCGGCGGGCCGCCTGGAATGGATCCCAGCGCCCCATGACGTGGGAGTCCACGAGGCGGCCATCGGACAGGTAGACGACACGGTCGGCGCGAGCCGCGCATGCCGGGTCATGGGTGACCATGACGATGGTGCTGCCTTGGGTATGGACCCGGGTGAGGGCGTCCATGACCTCTTTGGTCATGGAGCTGTTGAGCGCCCCGGTGGGTTCGTCGGCGAAAACGATCGCCGGCTGACCCGCGAGGGCACGGCAGATGGATGCCCGCTGGAGCTGCCCGCCGGAGACCTCGGTGATGCCGTGGTGCTTGACGTGCCCGATCCCGAATTGGTCGAGCAACTGATCGACGCGTGCCACGGCCCGGCTGCCCTGCTTCGGAGCCGCCTTGAGCGCCGGAAGCAGCACGTTGTCGCGGATGGTGAGGTTGGACAAGAAGTAGGCCTGCTGGAACACGAAACCCATGCGGGTGAGCCGGACCTGGCTCATGTCCTTGTCGCCCAAGCCCGTGAGATCCTTGCCCTCGAGCCGCACCGACCCGGAGGTGGGCCGGTCCATACCGCTGATGCTGTACAGCAACGTCGACTTGCCCGATCCCGAAGCGCCCATGATGACCAGGAATTCGCCCTCGGCGACGTCCAGGTCGATGCCGTGAAGCACCTGGGTGGGCGGATCGGTGGTGGTGTAGGTCTTGGTGATGCCGGTGCATTCGAGTGTGGTTCGCATGTTGTCCTCTCAGTCGTTGAGCCATTGGCTGGATTCGCCGCGGCGAAGTCCGGTGGTGAGGAGCACGGCGGCCAGGAGGCCCACCGCGATGAGGGAAAGGGGGTAGACGACGTAGACCAGGAACGGGTTGGGGATGAAGCTCAGGCTGGTCAGCCCGATTCCCGACAGCGAGATCAGGCCGCTGATCAGGGGGTCGCCCAGGGTGACGGCGACGAGCGTACCGAGGAGAGTTCCCACGCCCACCGTGATCAGCGTCTTGAAACGGACCTGGCCGATGATCTCGCTCTTGGCGAAGCCCAGGGCCGACATCACACCCATGCGCCGGCGCTCTCGGGTGAGCCGCAGCTTGAGGAACAACCCGGTGATCAGCGCGGCCACGGCCAGCCCGAAGGCGAAGGACAGCACGGCGGCGGCCCAGAAGGCGTCGGTCACGTAGGACAGGGTCTGTTTCACATACTCCTGCATCGGGATGATGCTGGCCTTCGGGAACTCGGAGGTGTACTCCTTGGCCACCGCGGCCGGGTCCGCGTCGGTGTCCGCGTAGATGACGTAGCTGGCCGCCCCATCGGCGACCTCGCCTTGCATCTTGGCGGTGTGCCCACCGCTGGTCATGTCCTGGTAGATCCCAGAGACCTTCACCGTGGTCTCGGTCTCGCCTTGGCGGATGACCATGTCCTCGCCCACGGCCAAGCCGTACTTGTTGGCGTTGAGCACAGATAGGGCGATCTGACCCGCTTCGGGCCGGGCGCCTTCCAGAAACTCCACCGTGCCGCTGGAGTAGTCGCCCACCTCGACGCGCAGGGTCTCCCAGCCCTCCTCGCCCTTGGTCTCATACAGCACGTTGCCGTAGGTCCGCACGTCGGTGAGCCGGTCGTCGCTGTCCATGCTGGCCAGGACCTCCTTGCGCATCGTGTCCACGTCCGAGGAGAACTGCAGATCGACGCGCAGATCGGCCCGCGGGGCCCCCATGTAGGTGACTAACTCGGGGCTGGAGAAGGTGCTGAGCAGGTTGGCCGGGAGGATGAGCAGCACCGCGGTCAACAGGTAGACCAATGGGATGAGCACCCATTGCCCAAGGTCGGAGCGCAGATCAAGCAGGGCCAGCCGTCGCCCCAGCGGAAGCCGGCCAGCGCTGAGGTTGGTACGGCGCGCCCGGCGAGCGAGCTTGGCGGCCCTGCGGGCGGTCTGTCGCTCGTTCAAGGTGCTGCCGTGCACGAGGGCACTCACCACCTCGATACGACGCACCCCGCGCAGGATGCCGCGGCAAAT
>JBHADA010000125.1:0-9236 GCA_041854805.1 Arachnia sp. | reverse complement strand
GGTCTTGTGGGATCCGGAGTTGGAAAGTTGGTTGAAGTCTTAGGAGCCGTCTTGCACATTTACGGGTACAGGACTGCCTTACACGGGGTATCCGTAGCGAAGTAGCAAGATGATTCCGGACGCAATCGCGAAGACGAGAAATACCTATTTTACTATGGCATACAGAACTAACTACTATTACTTCAGCAAATATTGCCGCAGCACTTCAGCTTCATTATTCGCACTATCCCGTGCGCCATATAGTAATGTTACCTTATCGTGCTTGCGCCAATTGCTAATGATTTCGGCAGCTTCGGGGTTCTGCTTTACTTCATCAATATACCGCTTGGTAAATGCCGCAAACTTGGCTGGGTCGTGCGCGAACCACTTGCGCAGGTCGGGGCTGGGTGCAATATCCTTAGCCCATTCGTCCAATGCGGCTCGCTCCTTACTCACGCCGCGCGGCCACAGCCGGTCTACCAGCACGCGGTAGCCGTCATTCGGATTGGCTGGTTCATATATCCGTTTTATAACAAACTTGGTCATATCTCTAGTTTCCTCCTATTTTTTCGATACATATGGATTATTTGTGACATAAAACCGCCGCAGCTCATGCACAGCCTTTGAAATGCCAATGCGCTTGCCGGTAGTAACTGCGCTATCCGGCAGTGCCGGCTTTTTAATTAATTGCACAGGCGGCTCGGCTAAATCATGGCCGCTGTAGCGTCGATCGATATCCAGCGCCGCGCATATTTTACCCGGGCCATTGGTTACATTCACACCCGTCATGCCCCGCCGCGCTTCAATAGCCTCTATTCCCTCCAACGGCTCGACCGCCCGTATCAGCACGCCCGAGCCATACCCTTCCGGCCCGCACACCACGTTGCAGCAATGGTGCATACCGTAGGTAAAGTATACATACATATGCCCGGCGCTTTTAAACATCGCGTCATTGCGTCCCGTCCGCCCATTGAATGTATGGCTGGCTTCGTCTCCTTGGTCGTACGCCTCTGTCTCCACAATCCGCACACGAATCTCCCTACCCCCAATTTCTCGCACCAGCTCACAACCCAGCAACCGCCGTGCCGCTACCTCGGCCGGCACATTGAGCCATGCAAAGTCATCTTTTCTCATTACTTTCATTATTCTCTGTGTAATGGAGGCTCTTCGGACATTCGGTGGGGGTGAGGCTCGCCGGGTGATGGTCGGCGGGTAGGGGTCGAGGTCCCCGACTCGCTCGCCAAGAACAGCCGGGCCCTCTTGCGACACCGGTCTTGTCGATGCCAGCGGGGCGGCGCCCTGATTCGTGGACCAGACCTCGTAGTACGCCCTCGCGGCCACAGCGTCGGACGCGAGCACTTCGGCCTGCTCGTCCGTTATCTCGATCCCGAGCAAGCCCCGAACCGTCGAGTTCCGCAAGCACGCGAGAAACTGCTCATACGACGTCCCCATGCGGGACATCATATGACCCCACGCACAGCCGTGCCGGAACTCTGCCCCGAAACGGGTCGTCCCGTAACTCAGTTTCGATACGGAACGCGATTACGGCCGCACTTTCGTGGCTAGTCGGCCACGGTACCGCAAACGATCGTTAGCGGCCGTCAGCGTTCGAGCTGGCCGGCCCGGCCTGACAGTAGGACCTCGACGCCTCCGACATTCGCCACCACGGCAGTGATGATGCGGCAGGCAATCTCTCCGAGTCGACGGGCTCGGCGTACCGGCTCGGCGTACCGGCTCGGCGCGCGACCGCGGTCAGCGGTGTGCACCTCGAGCTCGCGGTCACAGCCATTCCAAGAGCACCCGGGCCGAGCGGCTCCGATCGACACTCCTCGCTGGTTCGGCTCCAGGGCCGCGGCACCAGGAGTAGAAACGCGGACACCACCTCGCCAGCACCCAGACCGCCTCGATCCCGGCCGGATCTAGAGCGGATTGCACCCAGTTGTCAAATATCCGCCACCAACGATGATCAAATGTTACCGTGGAGTATTCGGCCCAAGGATGCAATCATGCGAAAACTCATCGCCCTTGCCTGCTTCGTCTCACTCCTGGCAGGCTTCCTGCAAACCACACCAGCCGCAGCCGACACCGACGAGACGATCCACGTCGAAGCCACCATGACCCTGGACTGCGTCAACTTATCCCCCGAAGCGGCCACCTACGCCCAACGCCACGGATACTGCCCACCCAAGAGTAACGACGGCAGCACATCCTCGCCGGTCGAGACCGTGAGCGGTAACTGCGGAACTAGCTGGCTCTACATCACCCAGGCCGCCAGCCACATGGCACGCATCACCTACGGATTCCGTTCCACCAAAGGACACGTCGTGCACCGCTTTCTCATCATCCACTGGGACACCACTGGGGACCTAGAGGACACCTTTCCCGACACGGCCTTCATGGCAAGCCCGAGATATCAAGGAGACAGGACTGTTCGCACTGGGCGCTCGGTAGTCCACGCCTGGGGATCGAACTGGCCACCGAATGGCTAAGCTGGTGGAGAACGATCCTTGAAGAGGCAGTACCCGAGTGCCTGCTGGATCACATGGAACTCGGCGAACTGGACGAGCATCCATACGCGCTCGACCGGTACCCCCGCCTACAGGCCGCCGCCAGCAACGACGACCACATCCGAGCAGGCGTACAACGGGTAACCCAGGCCTGGCGCGCTCGCCGCCCCTGGCCACCACCCGTCCCGGCATACCTCTCCTTCGCGGATGCCCTTAGGGAGTGCGGCATCCACCGATGGCGGATGCGCCGCCGGATCGCCCGCAAACTAGGCGTACCCCTTAGAGACGGCTTCTCTCTGATCGGGCTCCCCGTCCCAGGAATCTGGACCGGCCGCACCGCCAGCCATCAGGTCCTGCTCTCCACAGGCCTAGCCCAAGACTACGACGCCGCCACACGCTGGTTGAACCAAAAATAGCGGGGCCTTCTCTCGAAAGAAGAACACCGCCAAAGCCTATGCCTCAGGGGCGCCAAGTCGCGACACGCGCGCCGCTGCCAACGTTCCACACGACGATCCCCTCCTTGGCCGACGCCGAGTAGAGCCGGGAACCATCCGGGGAGAAGGCGACCGCAAACGGCGCATCCGTATGCCCGCGCAACTCCCGACGGGTTCCGTCATCCACGTCTACGAGCACGACGACACCGGCGTCCGGTTCCGTGACCGCGAGCGTCGTGCCATCAGGCGCGAAGGCCACCCCGCCGGGGACGCCGTCCACGTCCACCACGTCCTGCCCTCCGGAGGCCCCGATCACCCGAACCTGGCCGGCCGCCGGAATCGCCAGGCGTCCGGACCGGCTATATGCCAGGCCGAAGCCGGAGGACGTGTCGTCCCCGAGTGTGCCGAGAACAGAGAAAGTGACGCCGTCGAGGACGGTCACAGGCTGGCCGTCAGTCAACACCGCCAGTTGCGAGCCGTCGGCGGAGTACGCGAGCGCCCGGTGGGAGCCGGGCGGGATGTTCGCGACCGCCACCTCGGCTCCGTTGCCAACCGACCAGAGCCGGACGGTGTGGTCGTCCGCGACGGAGGCCAGCCGCGATCCATCCGGGGCGAACGCGACGGCCCCCACGCCGCCGGCCCCGTCCATGTCGGTTGAGGGGCGATGCCCGTCCAGCTCGTGCCGCACCGCGCCGGAATCCGCATCGATGATCCGCACACATCCCCTCGACGATCCCACCCCCACGAGACCGGCGTCGGGGCTGAGCGCGATGTCGCCGAACCGCGGGTTGGGGCTTCGCACCGTTCCAGTCGCCGTGTCGATGAGGCATGTGCCTTGCGCGCAGGACACGGCCAGGGTCGTCCCGTCCGCGGAGAGCCCGAGCGCGCGCGGATAGACCGCCAGGTCGGGATCGGGGCGGACGTCGGCGGCGCCGGATGATTGGCGAGCGCAGGCGCCGCCTCCCGACGGGATGAGGGAGCAGCCGGCCATCGACGCCCCCAGCGCCACCACGACGGCCGCAACGGCCACCGTCCGGGCGCGACTCATGCGTCGTCCCACAGGAGTTCGAACCAAGCCTGCTGGCCGTCGTCCAAGGTGAGGATGTCGAATGCCCGGCCATCGGCGTGACGCAGTTCCTGCCCGGCGACGCTCCGGCCACGGGCGGCGACGGCGTCGTACTCGTCTGAGATCCGCAGCACCTGCCAAGGCCGCTCCTGAGAGCCGTCGCCCGACTCGAGCACGAGGGCCAGCGACCGTCGCACCAAGGCGCGTTCACGCTCCGCCTCCGCCTCTTGCCCCAGTGCCGCGTATGCCTCCGCCAAGTGCGCGTGTGCGGTGGCGCTGAGGAAGATCCCGGGCAACAGGGCGCGCACCTGCGCGACGACCTCGGCGTGCTGACCGGCCTCGCGCGCCGCGGCCACCCGCTGGGGGATGTCCACGCGTGGGTCATACCCAGGCGAAGCCATGATCTCCGCGCGCAGTGCGGCCGCGGTGGTCGGGCTGGGGTCCGCGAAGTACGTGCGAACCGACGCGGATAAGGTCATACCGGCTCCTTGGCTAACTCTGTTTTGGGGGCTGAGGGGCGGGGCCCGGGGTAGGCGATGGGCGCGGCAGGTTCTCCTGCTCTTGCCGGTGGGCCGCGTACTGCTCTCGCAGTTCCGCCATCCGCTCGGGGGTCATGTCCTCGACGAAGTTGTGTCCGGCGATCCGGGCATCCACCTCGACCGGCTGGTCAAAGTAAGCGTCCCAGCCATCATCCTCGGCCGTCTTGTAGTCGTCGAAGTTTCTTCCCCATTCCCGTGCTTGCTCCCGGGTGACATCGTCGTAGTGCCATGGGTCGTCCTTGACCCCCAAGCCGATAAGGACCGAGTCGATCGGCCCCGGGTCCGCGTCACGCACCATCTCATGCTGGGCCGCGTGCCGCATCTCGTGCGCGACCACGTTCAAGGCAGTCTGCGGGTTGTCGATGTTGTCGATATCGATGGCCAGCGTGTGCCCGCTGTACCACCTCCTGCCCTCGCCGAGATCGCGGAACCGTCCATCCTCCAGCCACACGCCTCGGCTGTCGCCTTCGCTGTCGTCGAGATCGATCACGACGAGGTTGACGTCGATGTCGTACTTGGCAGCCATCTCCTGAGCTAGGAGGTTCAAGATGTATCGCCGCTCGGCGGTATCCATCGCCGCCCACTGCTGGGCGACCCGAGGGTCGAGCGTGCCGTCGTCGTTCGGATCCGAGTTGTCACGATCCATGTGGTCACCGGGAGCGAGGGACAGGCCCCCGCCCTCTGCGCCGCCCGGAGCAGAGGTTCGTTCCTGCTCGTCAGCCTGCCGTCTCAACTCGGATGCCCCTTCGGCAAGCATGCGGCTGGCTTGTTCCAGGCTTCCACGGAGGTTTGAGTTCCATTGTTGCCGGAAACTATCGGCGTCCGTCCCGCGCCAGTCCCCCTCGACGATGCGAGCCTCCAACTCTCCACGCATATGAGCGAACCGCTCGGACGTTTGGGTAAAGGTCTGTGCAACTAGGCGTAAGGCACCGGCATCCGCGCCGATCATCTGGGGCATTGGGCCTCCTCCGTTGGAGGGCCCCAGGTTAACAAACCTCGCACCCCGCACACATGGGGAGCACTCCCCACATCAGATAGCTCACGAAAGCAAATATATGTATGTTTAACCTCTGCGCGATCCCGGTCGAGCCATTGGGCCTGAGAGGCGTTGAGACTAACCGAAAATACCGCCGGTCGAGCAGCCTCGCGAGGGTCCGTGACGCGGCGTAGCCGCTTGTCACTCCCGACCCAATGACTCGGCCAGGTATCGTAAACGGGTGTTCGACGTCGTCATGACCCCCTTCTCCGGCTTGAAGATTCGCACCGAGGCAGCGGAAACAGAGGTGCTGCTTGGCGCCACCGCAGCAGAAGCAGAGGCAGCCCTCAGGTCCGTTGCAACCGATGTCGATGCGGGACACCAGATGCTGTTCGCCTTCGAGAACTCGGTTCAGGTGAGCCTTGACGATGGCGCGGTCGCGGCGCTCGAGGTGGCGCTGCGCCATGGCCCGACCTCGGTGCACATCGGCGACGTCGATCTGGTCAGCAGCCCCGCGGCCGACGTCCTGCCCGTCTTTACACGGTTGAACGACGGCGAGATCCTTTCGGAGGGCGCCTTAGACCCGATCTTCATGAACCTTGGGGTGGCCGTTTGGCGGCGCTTCTCGGAAGACGATGTGGCGCTCGAACGAACGGAGCGACTGCCGTCGGCGGAGGAAGACTATGGTTCCCTCGAGGCGTTCGAGCAAGCCTTCGACGACGAGTACGAACAAGCTCGATGGCTGGAGTCGGCGCTTATCTGCACCCGCGAGTACCTGGAGGCCTACCGCCAGTTCGAGTAGAGCAGCCCGGCAGCACGCCATCTCAATGCCTTGAAACTGTAGGTCACGATGCGGACTTGGCTTCGACCTGTAGTTTTTGATTATGGATTCAAAAACTAGGCCGTGGGTGGGGTGGTGCCTTGTCGCGATCGGCATCGTCCACACCACGTTCGGGCTCATCGTGGGCTGGGCCAGCATCGCCGACGGCGTGCGCGCCGGATTCGTCGGCGCCTGGGACAACCCGTCCGAGCGAGGCATGCTCTTCTGGTTCCTGGCCTTCGGGTTTCTCTGCATGCTCACCGGCGCTGCCGCTGCCCAGGTTGAACGCACGGGAGCGCCGCTGTCTTGGCCATTCATCGCGGGCCTCGCCCTGCTCACCGTCGCTGGCGTCGCTGCGATGCCCGCCTCGGGATTCTGGCTCGCCCTCATCCCGGTTGGCGTCGCGCTGGCCAAGAAGCTCGCCTAGCCAGCGAGACCACGAACCGGATCAAGGTTCGTAGGTGAGGATGAGCCTGGCCGTTTCCTCGTCGGTGGCCAGGGCTGACAGCAGCCCTGTCCGCAGCGCCGCGTGCAGCGCCGGCACCTTGTGCACGCCCCATCCGATGCCGATGGCTAGGTCGATGCCGGCGAGGCGCTCGGGCGGCATGGCGATCAGCCGGTCGCACATCTGATCCTTGACGTGGGCCCCCGATGCGTCGAAGTAGTGCCCGCACACATGCGCCACGGCACCGCGACGATGTACGTCGGCCGCCATCTGGGGCGTCACCCACGGGCTGAGTATGGCGCCCGGATGACCACGCGGGCTGACCACGCCCACCCCCGTCAACGCGATGTCCGCGCGGGCAGCAAGCTCCAGCGTCGTGACCACCAGTTCCTCGGTCAGCATCGCCTGCGCTGACGCTACCGAGCCCATGACCAGCGGCACCGGCATCGGCCGATAGGTGCCTCCCAGCCGGCGCGCCAGCCGTCGGCACAGTTCCGGCGAGTCCACCAGGTCCGCGCCGACCTGCGCCAGCGACCCCATCATCTGCACGACGCTGCTGTGCTGCCAGTGCCGCCGCGGCATGGCCGAGACCACGCTCGCCACTGACGTCCCGTTCGACAGCGCGAGCACCGTGCGCGAATGCCCCGCCTCGGCGATCAGCGACGCCGCCACCTCGCCCACCGCCGCGGAAGGCGAGCGGCCCTCCACCTGCGCGACGACCGCCACCTTCAACCGGAACCGCTTGGCGAGCTGGCGTTCCAGTTCGAACGCCTGCTCCAACGGATGCTCGATGCTGATCCTCACCATATTTCGCCGACGCGCCTCGGTCAGCAGCTTCGAGACCGTCGGCCTCGAGTATCCAATTAGCTCGGCGATCTCCGCCTGGCTGCGCCCCTCTACGTAGTACATCCGGGCCACCTCCAACAGCAGTTGAATATGTCCCCGCGAAACCTCATCCGCGCACATAGGTGCCTCTTTTCGTTCGACGCACTCGTCGAATTCGACTTTAACGCGTAGTGATTCCCGCCTTATCCGCTCCAGACAGATACCCGCAGGCACATACGTTCGCAGATTCCCTTTCCAGTCGCGTCGGGTGGCGAGACGCTGACGGCACCGGCCACAGATGCGGCACGGACACGACACAAGGGAGACATCATGCCACTGGCACGCACCATCCTCGGCGACATCGACCCTGCCCAGCTCGGCGTCGTCAACGCGCACGACCACCTCATCCGCGTCGGTGCGGGCGAGGTTTACATCGACCCCGACCATCAACTCGCCGACGTCGACAAGGCAGTGGAGGAAGCCGGCCACTTCGTCGCCGCTTCCAAGAACTGGGCCGACGCGGGCACCGTCGTCGACATGTGCCCCGCCAACTGCGGCCGCGACCTGAACCGGCTCGCCGAGGTCAACCGTCGAGTGCCGGACCTGCACGTCATCGCGTCGACGGGTTTTCACCGCGAGCACGTCTACCTGGAGACCCAGTCGCACTGGGTGTCGCGCTACACCGTCGACCAGATCGCCGAGTTGCTCATCGCCGACATCACCGAGGGCATCGACGCCAATGACTACTCCGGCCCCATCGTCAACCGGACCGGGTACAAGGCCGGCGTGATCAAGGTGGCCACCGCCTACGGCAAGATCACGGCGTTCGAACGCAAGTGCATGGAGGCGGCCGCGGCGGCTTCGATCGCCACCGGCGCGCCGATCAACACACACACCACCTACGGCACCTGCGGGCTGGAGCAGGCGCAGGAGCTGATCAAGCTCGGGGTGGCGCCGGAGAAGATCGCCATCGGCCATATCCAGCGCAACGCCGACGTCTACTACCTCAGCCAAATCCTCGATACCGGCGTCTACCTGGAGATCGACGGCACCTACCGGATCAAGTACCAGCCCGACTCGAACCGGATCATGGAACTGCGCGAACTCAGCGCCAAGGGCTTCAGCAAACGGCTGCTGCTGGGCACCGACTCCGGCAAACGCTCCTACCAGAAGGCCTACGGGGCCGTCACCGGCGTCGACTACAACCCGGCCGTCGACGGGCCCCGGATGCTGGCAGAGGGCTTCGACCGAGAAGTGGTGGAAGACCTGCTGATGTACAACGGCCAGCGGTTCTTTGCATTCGTTGGGGAAGACTGAGATGCGCCCCAAGCTTCAGGTAGCCGTCGACATCCCAGACCTGATCTCCGCGCTGGGAGCCTTAAACCGGGCAGAGCCTGCCGTCGACGTCATTGAATGCGGCACGATCCTGATCATCGCTGAAGGTCTGCGGGCCGTGAGAGCAGTGCGGGCCCTCTACCCGGACAAGACGATCCTGGCCGACGTCCGCATCGCCGAAGCCGGTTCGCTGATTGCCCGACACTGCTTCGAGGCCGGCGCGAGCTGGGTCTCCTGCGTGGCGGGTGCCTCACTGACCACTATCGCTCAGGTGGTAAAGGTGGCCGACGAGTTCGGCGGCGAGGTTCAG
>JBHADA010000124.1:0-2744 GCA_041854805.1 Arachnia sp. | reverse complement strand
CCGCGCGAGCGACTCACCAGCGGGTTGTCGGGCGGGCAACGCGCCCGGCTATCGCTGGCATGGCTCCTGCTCTCGCGGCCCGACGTGCTGTTGCTCGACGAGCCCACGAACCATCTCGACGACACGGCCACCGCTTACCTGCGGGAGGTGCTGGCACAGTGGCCCGGCCCAGTGCTGCTAGCAAGCCATGACCGTGCGTTCCTCGACGAGAGCGTCATCGCCCTTCTCGACCTCGACCCGTCACCGCTGCCACAGGCTGTCAGTTCGCCTCACGTCGGGGACGGCCCCGGCTCAGGGATCGGGGTGACCCGATTCACGGGGACGTACACCGACTACCTCGCCGCCCGTCGGGACGCCCGCCGGCGCTGGGAACGGCAGTATGAAGACGAACAGGCCGAGCTCAAGCGGCTCGCGGGATCTGTCCGCGCGAACCAGAGCGTCGGCAACCCCGAGCGCGGCCCCCGCACGGAAGCGCGAGTGGCGAAGAAGTTCTACGCCGACCGCAACGCCAAGGTCGTCTCGCGGCGGGTCAACGACGCCCGCGCGCGGTACGAGGAGCTGCAGGCTACCCAGATCCGCAAACCGCCGAGACAACTGCAGTTCGCAGGACTGACCGCCGGCCTGGCAGTCGATCCCAACCGTGGCTGCGACGCCACGGCACAGTCGGGCTCGTCACTGACAGCCTCCGAGATATGCGTGCGTGGCCGTCTCGCTCCTGTCTCCCTGATCGTCGGGCCGCAGGAGAAGTGGCTCATCACCGGCCCGAACGGCGTCGGCAAGTCAACGCTGCTCGCTCTCCTCGCCGGCGCTCTGGAGCCCGATGCGGGCACCGTGACGCGCCCCCAAAGTCTGAGGGTCGGGATGCTCCACCAGGACGTCACACTGCCTGACCCCCATCACCGCGGCACTGCCCGGACCGCACGTGAAGCGTATGAGGACCTCGTCGGGGCCGATCGCGCCGAGCAGACGCCACTATCGACCTTCGGCCTCATCGCCCCGCGCGACGAGACCCGGCCGGTCGAAGCGCTCAGCGTCGGTCAGCGCCGTCGTCTCGCCCTGGCAGCGCTGCTCGCCGACCCGCCAGACGTTCTCCTGCTCGACGAACCCACCAACCACCTCTCGCTGCTGCTCGCCACACAGCTCGAAGCCGAGATCCCGCACTACCCCGGTGCAGTCGTCGTCGCCTCGCACGACCGCTGGCTACGACGCGCGTGGCAAGGAGAAGTCCTCAACTTGAGCAGCGACAGCACCCCCGACTGACGTCCTGACATCGGCATGAGCGTGAAACCACGCCCGTGGTCACGGCCGCTCGGTGAGGGCGGGGAGCCATAGAAGGATCGCCCGCAGCAGGACAGCGGCGCGGTAGGTCGAGGCGAGCTTGTCGTATCTGGTCGCCAGGCCGCGCCACTGCTTGAACCGCTCGAAGCTGTTCTCGATGACGTGCCGCTTGACGTACCTGCCTGGATCGGTCAGCGGCGGGCGTCCACCACGCGAACCACGGCGTTTCCGGTTCGACTGCTGGTCCCGAGGTTCAGCGATCACAGCCGTGATCCCTCGACTGCGCAGCAGGGTGCGGTGAGCCCGCGAGGAGTACGCCTTGTCTGCCAACACCGCGTCAGGGGTGGTGCGAGGCCGCCCCACCCCGTCGCGCGGGACCCGAACCGCAGCGAGCAGGTGCGGGAACATCTTCGAGTCGCTGCCTTGCCCCGGCCCGACGGCGATGACCATGGGACGTCCCCTGCCGTCGCACAGCTGATGGACCTTCGTCGACAGACCGCCACGCGATCGCCCGATCGCATGATCGACCGGCTCGGGCATCTGCATCATGTAATTCGATGGAGCCCCCCGCGAGGCGCCTGGTGTTCGTCGCGTGCTGGTGGGCACGCGCGATGGTCGAATCGACCGCAACATCCCAATCGATCACGCCCATGGTGTCTGCCCTGGTCAACAAGGCCGTCAGGACCTTGTCCCAGGTCCCGTCGCCTGCGAAGCGGCGGTGCCGCTTCCACACCGTCTGCCACGGACCGAACTCCGCAGGCAGGTCCCGCCACGCAACGCCGGTCCGGTAGCGGTAGATGATCCCCTCGACCACCAACCGGTGATCCGAGAACCGACGACCCCGCCGCCCGTCCGAAGACGGCATGAAGTCCTCGATCAAGTCCCACTCGGCGTCCGAGAGCGTCTGCAACCGCGACATGCGATCACCCTTGCCGACGCAGACTGCGGATTTGGGAGACACGCCCTAGTATGTGATGTATAGCACGTAGGATCCTGGCGTGGAGCCCAGGTCAGCCTCGGGGTCGGGGTCCAAGATGAGGGCGGGCGCACCTGAGAGAACCAGCGTCATTGTCCCAAAAACCGCAAGCAAGATCGCTAGAATCCAAAAAATTAACTTCAGGTTTGCCTTGTTTTTATCCGTTGAGATCATGGCGTTTATTATGCCACACCTTAGAAGGGGCGTTCAGACGCGCATTGCATTAAGACTAGATTACGGCGCGGCGGTTTTTGGGTGTGCTGCACTCATCGCATCGCTTGCAGTGCCAGCAAGCGCCTTGGATGTGAAATCAGATTCAGTTGATGTACTGAATCAAGTTTCCGATTCGCTCGGTGAAGAAAAATACGATCTGCTGGGGCAAGCTGAAAATATTGATGTCAGTGATATTAGCGCGGACAATAAAGTCTTATTCCAGGATGAGGTTTCGGCGGTGACCGTGCCGACGTCTCCAGGTGGTCCCGTGCAGATT
>JBHADA010000123.1:0-3764 GCA_041854805.1 Arachnia sp. | reverse complement strand
GCGCAGGATAACCGCGACGATCCCTACCCCGAGCCACAGGAAGACGGAGTTTCGGGGCGTAAAGCCAGGAAAATCGGCCAACAACATGCTCAACCCGGCACCGACGACCAAACCACCAAGGAAGAACACCCCATATCCCAAGCGTGGCGGCCGGAGCGGGGTGAGCTGGCACAGGAGGCTGCCCAGCCACCAGAGCAGAGTGAACGCGACCCCACCCAACACCAGGTATAAGTCGACTTCGGTGTACTCGTACTCGAAGCCCAGCAAGCTGTAACCTCCCCAGCCGGTCAAGACCAGGCCGAGGAGCAGCAACGCGCCGCACACTCCAGTGAGAACGGGGCGGCTCATCGTTGCACCTGCCTGGTCTCCGGGTCGAACCACGATGCCGCGAACATGGGATTCGATGGGTCCGATGTGGGGTGGATATCAAGCCGCCCGAACTTGCTCCCGTCGGGACCAACCCCCTCGCCGACCTCCACCGACTCGCCTGTGCCCAGGTTGAAGGCCATCAGCGATCGCGAGACGCGTCCCTGCGCGTCGGGCGTGACAGGAGCCTTGCTGGTCAGCGTCCAGCCGTCGACCACCACGATCTGGTTTGTGTCCGGGTCGGTGAGCGCCTGGACGACTCGCGTTTCGGCGTTGGGATCGTTTTGGGGCAGCACGTGGAGCAGGCAGTCGTACAGGCCGTCGTCAGCGAGTTCACACTCGGTGTCGACGATGAGATGCTCCGGCGCGGCGGCCATCGACCTCCTCAGGGGCGAGCCGACTGGGGAGCTCCACAACAATGCCCCATCGCTCAAGGAATACGCGTCCTGCCCTATCAGGGCGACGGAGTTGGTCAACTGCACGTTGACAAAATCCCTGAACGAGGCCCGCGCCGCGACTCGTCCCGTGGCGGCTTCGAACACCACGACGTGTTGCAGCCGCCCCGGCTCATCTGACAAACCGACGCTGAAAGAGGCAGCCACGTGAGCACCGTCGGGGCTGGGAATCAGCACCTGGCCGTTCGAATCAGGCCATTCCTCCAGGTACGAGCCGGTATGTGTGTAGCCCCACGAGCCATCCGGCCCGGAGCCCATGATGGCGCCGCCCTTGCTGGCGCTGCCCGTGTCGGCGCCGAGGTATGCGGTCACGGTCACCTCCTGATTGGATAACACCCAGAACGCCACTTGGGCGCCAGCGGCCAGACCCAACAGCGTGATTCGAAGGCTGCGCACTATTAAAGTGCTAGCTCTCACCTGGTTCACTAGTACGCCTGTCAGGGTCCGGTGACTCAGCGAAAGGCGCCGACCGACGAAGGTTCGCCTACTCGGATAGGACGGCGAAATCGGCGGAAAGGCTGCGCCGATTCTGAGCCTTCCAACGTCAGCGTGGAATTCCCAAACCGCCCCGATCACCATGATCTTCGGTGTTGTCATCGCTCTTCAAAAGGGTCTTGGAGCACTCTCTCGTTGCTGTGGCCGTACAGGGCGCCATGAAACCACCCTCAGATCCAGACAACATATAACCAGCGTGCTGTCACCGAACCGACGAGAGCCATACCTGGCCGCCACCAAGGCGTGGACCACTGACGAACTGTCGGGTTCACTCCACCCAGGCCATGGCGCAAATCTGCGACGAGTCGACCCCCTTGATCCGCAAGGGGCCAAGGGTGATGGCCTTGATCGGGCGATCGCCCAACGCGTCGAGCGGCATATCCTCAATGGCGCAAATGACGTGGTCCGTGTAGTTGCCCAGCAGCCACCGATGCGCTTCGACGCCGTAATCGTTGGTGGGCGAACCGATGGACAGGAAGTCCATCCCGATGCAGACCAACTCCGGGAACTCCTCGTTCAGGTAGCGCGAGAAGTCCGGATGCAGGCTCACGCCCTCGTTCGCGTAACGCTCGGGCTCAACGAACTTGTACCTCACGAATCCGGTGCGCAGCAGCAGCAACCGTTTGCCCCGCAACTGGTCCGCGTAAGGCTCGATGTCCTCCTTGACGATCACCTCACGGAAGTGGCCACGGTGGGGCAGGTCGACCAGCAGCACCTCGTCACCCTCATAACCGAACAGGTCGTCAGGAAGTTCCTCGAAGTTCAGGCCGACGGTGTTGAAGTGGTGTGGCCCGTCCATGTGGGTGCCAACGTGGTTGGGCAGGGTGGCGATGGCCGAGTTGAAGGGCTTGCCGGACTGGAAAATGACGGAATCCTGGCGTACCTGGAGGGTCGGTTCGCCCGGATAGGCGCCGTCCTTTGGGTCCAGGATGTGGGCGAGATGCACGAACAACGCTGTTCTCCTTCGTCGTGTGGAAAGCACCACGATACCCAGACCGCGGCGACCGCCGCGAGTATCCTGCTGCCTCAAAGGAGAGACATGTCCCCCACGCTCACCGAACTACTCGACGGGTATCCCGCATCCGTCGACGTCTCACCCCGCGACGTGCCAAGACCCGAACGGGTGCTCGTCGTCCTCGACGACGATCCCACCGGCACCCAGTCCGTGGCCGATCTCCCCGTGCTCACCGACTGGTCCGTCGACTCCCTCGAATGGGGCCTGCGCCAGGGGTGTCGCGCCGTCTACGTCATGACTAACTCCCGCAGCCTCGCGCCCGCCGACGCCGAACGCCGCAACTGCGAGGTTGCCGAGGCCGCCTACGCCGCGGCCGCCCGGACCGGCCAGCCCATCGACTTCATCTCTCGCTCGGACTCGACGCTGCGCGGGCATTTCCCGCTCGAGACTCGGGTGCTGACCAAAGCGGTGCTTCGTCACGAGGGGCGCCTGGTCGACGGCGTGGTCATCGTCCCGGCGTTCGGGGACGCAGGACGCATCACCGTCGGCGGCATCCACTACGCGAACACTGCGGAGGGCTACCTTCCAGTGGGCGAAACCGAGTTCGCCCGCGACGCCACCTTCGGTTACCGCTCGTCGCGCATGGCGGACTGGGTCGAGGAGAAGTCCCGGGGAGATTGGCGCGCCGGCGATGTGCTCCAGATCGGGCTCGCGGATCTCCGCACCGACCTTGAGGTCGTCGTCGCCCTGCTGCGCCGGGCCAGCTGCGCTCAACCCGTAGTCGCCGACATCGTCGACGAGGCGGACCTTCGGCGGCTGGCCATCGCGCTGGCCCGCGCGGAGGCGCAGGGCTCGCGGTTCCTTTGCCGGGCGGGTCCCCCGTTTCCACGGGCCCGCATCGGACAAGACGTCCGCGCACCACTGGAGTCCGCCGAGGTGGCGGACCTGCTGGCCGAAGGCCCCGGCTGGGCGGTGGGTGGGCTCGTCGTCGTGGGCAGCCACGTCGGCCTCACCACACGGCAGCTCGAGGAGTTGCGTCGTCGCCGCCGGCCCGCCGAGGTGGTCATCGACGTTGCGCGGGTGCTCTCCAAGGGGCGCGACGCGCACCTCAGCGACGTGGTCGAATCGGCCCTCGGTTTCCTGCCTCGGGGCAACGTGGTAATCAGCACCTCGCGCGAACTCGTCACCGGGGCCGACGCGGACGGCTCGCTCGCCGTGGCACGCCGGGTCAGCGCGGCCGTGGTCGAGGTGGTCCAGCGGATCCTGGACAGCCGCAAGCCACGGTTCGTGGTGGCCAAGGGCGGCATCACGTCCTCCGACGTCGCGGCCTTGGGGCTCGGCATCAGGCGGGCCTTCGTGCGCGGCCCCATGCTGCCGGGGATCGTGTCGCTGTGGGAGCCCATGGACGGGCCCGCTCGCGGCATCGGCTACGTCGTCTTCGCCGGCAACGTGGGCGGCGTCGCCTCGCTCGCCGACGTCGTCGACAAACTCTC
>JBHADA010000122.1:0-14277 GCA_041854805.1 Arachnia sp. | reverse complement strand
CGGGTTATCAACAAAGAATGCACACCTCCTGTGGATAACCTCGGTCTCGCCGCGCTTCACCAGCGCAAGCCAGGGCCAGTACCACACCCAGGCGCACCCCGTCCAGCGCACGCTCGAGCCAACCATCATCCCTTGTCGAGGGCTATTTGCACGCGCACCGCCCTCTCTCGACAGCGGCATCGGGGGCACGTCTCGCCAACCACTCCCCATCCACCGTGACGCGCTGTGGACAAATTGTCATAAAAGTCCAAACATAACGATTTGATAACAACCAGCTACGCTTGGGAGGGCCCGGCATCCACAGCCTTCCGGCGTCCCGGCTGACGCCGTCCACACGTCATCCACAGGGTTGTCCACACCGCGAGGGCGAGGGCCTCCGCAGCACGGGGGAAAGTGTGGGATGCGTGGCCTAACCTAGGGCCCAACCAGATGGAGGGGAATCCGTGTCTCAGGGAATCGCGTCTCAGGCACCCGTCTACGACGACCGTGAGCTGGACCGCACTCCGCCGCAGGATCTGGCGGCGGAGCAGAGCGTGCTCGGCGCCATGATGATGTCCAAGGACGCCATCTCGGAGGTGGTGGAGGTGCTGCGCGGCGCGGACTTCTACCGCCCCAATCACGAGGCCATCTTCGATGCCATCATCGACCTCTACGGCCGGGGCGAGCCGGCCGACCCGATCACCGTCGCGGGTGAACTGAGCAAGTCCGGCCAGCTCTCCAAGGTGGGTGGCCCCGTCTACCTGCACGACCTACTCTCCAGCGTCTCCATCGCCGCCAACGCGCCCTACTACGCGGAGATCGTGCGCGACAAGGCCGTATTGCGCCGCCTAGTCAACGCGTCCATCCGCATCGCGCAGCTCGGCTACCAGGGGCAGGGTGAGGTGGACAAGATCGTCGACGAGGCCCAGCAGACCCTGTTCGAGGTATCCGAGAAGAAGGCCTCGGAGGACTACCGCTCGCTCCGCGAACTCATGGAACCCACCTTCGACGAGATGGAGGCCATCCAGTCCTCCGGAGACGCGCTATCGGGTGTGCCCACCGGCTTCACCGACTTGGACCGGATCACCAACGGCCTCCACCCGGGGCAGATGATCATCGTTGCCGCCCGCCCCGGCGTGGGAAAGTCGACGTTCGCGCTCGACGTGTGCCGCTCGGCCGCCATTCACCACAACCTCGCCGCAGCATTCTTCTCGCTGGAGATGAGCCGCACAGAGATCGTGATGAAGATCCTCAGCGCGGAAGCGTCGGTGCCGCTGGGCCGCATCCGCGGCGGCAAGATGGACGAGGCCGACTGGCAGCGGATCACGGACAAGTCCGTCATGCTGGAAGAGAAGAACTTCTTCATCGACGACTCCCCCAACCTCACCATGATGGAGATCCGGGCGAAGGCACGCCGTCTCAAGCAGCGCCATGATCTGCAACTGCTAGCCATCGACTACATCCAGCTCATGACCTCGGGCAAGAAGGTGGAGTCGCGCCAGTTGGAGGTCTCCGAGTTCTCCCGTCAGATCAAGCTGCTGGCCAAGGAGCTGGAGATCCCCGTGATCGCGCTGTCGCAGCTTTCCCGAAACACCGAGCAGCGCAAGGACGGCGTGCCCCAGTTGAGCGATCTTCGCGAGTCCGGCTCGTTGGAGCAGGATGCAGATATCGTCATCATGCTGCACCGGCCGGAGATGTACACGCAGAACCCCACCGACGAGGAACGCGGACTGGCTGCCTTCCACATCCCCAAGCACCGCAACGGGGAGACGGGCAAGATCGACGCGGTGTTCCAGGGCCACTACAGCCGCTTCACCAACGCCCCGATCTGAGACCCATGCCATTCGCCGCGTTGGCAAACCGAGGCGGGGTCGCGGCAGCCTTCGGGTAGCGTGAGCGCGTGCTCAAGTCGATTGTGCTCTTCCTTGCCGCCGCCGTCTGCGAGATCGGCGGGGCGTGGCTGGTCTGGCAAGGCATCCGCGAGCATCGCGGATGGGCATGGATCGGGGCCGGGGTCATCGCTCTGGGCCTTTACGGCGTCGTCGCCACCGGGCAACCCGACGCCAACTTCGGCCGCATCCTCGCCGCCTATGGCGGTGTGTTCATCGCCGGTTCGCTGCTGTGGGGCATGGCAGTTGACGGTTTCCGGCCGGATCGGTGGGACATCGCCGGAGCGCTGGTCTGCCTCGCCGGCGTGGGGCTGATCATGTACGCGCCCCGAGGCGCCTGACCAGGCCCTCGCTGAACGACCAGATCCGCGAGGCCACTTGCCCGGCGTGCGTCATGGGCGCGAGATGGGTGGCGCCGGGCACGATGATAAGTGCGCCGTCACGGGCGAGGCGGAGGTAGCGCCGCTCGTTGACGCGCATCTGATCGAACTGGCCGTTGAGAAACAGCACCGGGCAGGTCACCTTCGCCAGAAGCTCCGGCGGGCAATCCCGCATCACGGCCCGCCACGACGCGGGCAACACGGCATAGGCCGAGGCAGAGGGCAATTGGTCGTCGCCTAGGCCGATGAGCCCCGCGATCCTGTCACGCACCCGGGCCAACCACTCGTGACTGACCCGCTCCGTCACCCAGGCAAAGCCGCGATACACCCCGGCCATTCGGCTCCCTGGGTCCCCGCTGGCACCGATCATCACCAAGCCGTCCAGCGCGTCCGGGCGGCGGGCGGCGAAGACGCAGGCCATGTAGCCGCCCAGGCTGTGCCCCACCACGATCACCGGCTGGCCAGGCCTCCGCCCGGCGGATGCGTCGGCGATGACCTCCACAGCCGCGGCGGTGGAGAAGGGTTCTCCTGTGCGGTCCCCATGCCCAGGCAGATCGACCGCCACCACATCGGCGCCGGGTAGCAACTCGCGGTACACGCTCCACTCGTGGGCAGACGAGAGCGACCCGTGCACCAAGACGATGAGAGGCCTCACGCGTCGAGGGTATCGTTACGACCGGACATCATCAGGGCCACACGGACGGATTCAAGGAGAGATATGCCCAGTCTCGCCACCCACATCACTGCCCACGACTGCGGCCGACTCGGCCCAGCCTACGGCGCCTGAGGGGGACCCATGTTCGATGCCGTGGTATTTGACTTCGGGATGGTGCTGTCCTCACCCCCCACCTTGTTCCCTGCCCTGGGGAAGCTCTTCGGGGTGCCCGCCGACACCGTCGCGCGCCACTATGAGCAGGGCCGACACGCTTGGGACGCTGGCGGCCCGGCATCGGACTACTGGGCTGGGCTCATGAAGCTTCTCGGAGTCGAGCCCACGCCGGAGCTCATGTCCGCCGCGCTCGACACGGACCTCGCCGCGTGGCTGAGGATCCGTGACGACGCGTGGGCGCTGCTGCGCGACTGCCGCGCCGCGGGACACCGGGTGGCCGTGCTGTCGAATGCCCCGAACGAGATGGCGGTGGCCCTCGAGACGGCGCCTTGGCGGGCCGACGTCGATGACCTGTTCGTCTCGGCGCCCTTGGGGCTGATCAAACCTGAACCGGCCATCTATGCCCACGTCGCTGAACGGCTGGGTGAACGGCTGGCGTTCGTGGATGACCGGGCGCCCAACGTCGAGGCGGCCCGGGCCGCGGGCTGGGAGGCCCATCTGTGGGTCGACGACGCCCACACCCGCGCCTGGTTGACCGGCATCGGCGTCCTTCCCGCGCCGGCCATCGCTCCCGCCTGACCTTTCAGCCGTTGAGCCGGTCGATGGCGCGAAGCACCTCGTCGCGGTTCTTGGCCGCGGTAATCCAAGACGGCAGACGGCTGGCCCAGTTCGTGTTCCCACCCGGGACGCTCCGCACGGCGGCGGCGACGAAGGCCCGCAGTTCCCGAAGGTGGTCCCGGTTGTAGGCCCATAGCCAGCCGTGACGGGTCTCTGTCTTGAGGCGCAGTTCCAGACCCAGGTGGGGGTCCAGCGGGGGCTCCCATGCTGGTCCTCGAAGGACGAGTTCCACGTCGAGGGAGACGTCGCGATCGCACCGTTGGCAGCGGGCCGGGAGGGCTGAGGGCGGTGTGGTCCCCACCCGATGGGGCCGGGTCGCCTCCACGCGGTCCCCACACCAGGGACATCGCCGTGACGCGACCAGCGTTCCCGGCCCCATCCATTGGGTGGTCCGGTAAGCGCACTGGCCGCAGGTGAACGAGGCGCGCTCCCCCGCAGTCGCCAGCACCGGCCCAGGGCGGTCGTGATTCCTCACGCTTCCTGGGGAGCCGCACCGCGGGCACAGCACCTCGACCTTGTGGGCGAAGGAGTGCAGGTCTCCCCGCCGGGCGGTGTGCCGATGAGCGGGACGTATGCAGGGCTCGTCGTGCGCCAATGATCCTCCTGACCGAAACGCTGCCAGACCATATCCTCTCGCCCCGCTCACCCAAACCTCGCGTCAGGCAAGCGCTCACCGCGACGGTCCACCCCCGGAGCCGGGGAGGCCACAGGGTCAGTGTCCGGCCTCGCCTTCCGGGCGCATGAGGGCAACGGTGGCGAACGAGACGGCGCACCCGAAGACTAGATAGAGAGCCACCCCCACCCATGACCCTGTCCACTCCACCAGCGACGCGGCGATGAATGGGGTGAATCCGCCGCAGACCACGGCCGCCACCTGGTATCCAAGCCCGGCGCCCGAGTAGCGGTACTGGGCGCCGAACAGTTCCGTGATGAGCGGCTGCTGCACGGCGACGGCGAGGTCGTGGGCCACGTTGACCAGGATGAGCGCGCACACCCATGTCCAGATCAGGTGACTCGCGTTGAGCGCGAAGAAGAATGGGAACGTGAATACGGCCCCGATTAGCGCCCCAGCGAGGTAGACGGGTTTGCGGCCGAACCGGTCGGACAAGTGGGCGAAGGCGGGGATGGTGATCAGGCTGATCGCCCCGATAGCGATGGCGATGTTGAGAAACTCGCGGCTCTCCCAGCCAAGCGTCTGTGTGGAATAGCTGAGCCC
The DNA here is from genome assembly GCA_041854805.1 of Arachnia sp. GTDB lineage: Bacteria > Actinomycetota > Actinomycetes > Propionibacteriales > Propionibacteriaceae > Arachnia. Next base: position 9,366 of record JBHADA010000122.1, on the reverse strand, counting down.
GAACGTGGTGACCACGTACATGGAGATCATCTCCACGGCGCGAACACCGATGATCTCGAAGAACGCCCTGGGATGGCGAAGCACCGCCTCCAGCAGGGGCGGACGGCTCGGTTTGGGCTCTTGCCTCTTCTCCGCCTCGGCGTGGTGGACATCGGCGACCCCGCCGCGCACCCACAGCCCAATCAGCACAAGTGGAGCGGATAGCAGGAACGGCAGCCGCCATGCCCAGTCCGCCAGGGCCTCCTCGCCGAACGCGCGGGTCACGAGCAGAACGGCCCCGTTGGCCATGACCAAGCCGGCGCCGTAGCCCATCTGCACGCCGCTGGAGAAGAACGCCTTCCGTCCCTTGGGGGCCTGGCTGACCGCCATGAGGGTGGCCCCGCCCCATTCTCCTCCGACGGCGAAACCCTGAATGGCCCGCAGCGTCACGAGCAGGACGGGCGCGGCGACGCCGATGGTGTCGTAGTTGGGCAGTGCCCCGATGCCGACGGTGGCGCCACCCATGATGCAGATGGTCCACACGAGCATCCGCTTGGGCCCGAGCCTGTCGCCGAAGTGCCCGAAGAACGCGCCGCCGAGGGGACGGAACACGAATCCGATGGCCAGGGTGCCGAACGCCGCGATGGTGCCCACGGTGGGAGACACCGCGGGAAAGAACTGCTTGTTGAACACCAGGGCTGCCAGCACCCCATAGAGCAAGAAGTCATACCACTCGACGACGGCCCCAATGAAGCTGCCGAGCGAGGCTCGCCGGGCCATGGCGGGCGTGATGGTGGGGGCGTCAATCGCCACGGTCTACCTCCTGCTGCCGGTGGGCACTGCGGGCATTCTGCCAAGATGCCCGGCCATCGCACTCGGGTTGTCTCCCATTCGGACATCCGGTGCCGCCCAGCGCGGCCTACCCGCCGTCGACGACGGGGATGTCGGTGAGCCGGAAGGGTCTACCCATACCGCGCAGCCTGCCCTCGTAAGGCGGGTGATCGAGCATCACCGTGTCGCCTCCCGGGTCTGACCACACGACGCTCACGCTTGCCTGATGCCCCTGTCGCAGCCGGGCGAGCCGCAGTTCCGTGAGCGGCTGGTATTGGGCCTCTCCGTCGGTGTCGACACGGTAATCGGCCGGATAGATCCGCTGCCCGTTGGCGAGGAGCGTCAGCCCGTCCGCGGCATACATGCCCGACGATTGGCCGCGCGCGTTGGTGAACAGGAGGCCGGGATAGGCGAACCAATGCAGGCCCATGTCCTCTCCGCGTTCCCGGTCGCCCTTCGTCACGCTCACCTCAAGCGTGCCGAAGAGGAATCCGCCGCTGCGCCGCACCTGTGCGAGTCTCACGCGGGCCTCCGCCCCGGAGGAGCCGGCGAGACTCACCCCGTCGGGCCCCTTGGCGACGGGGCCCTGTGCCTCGGGGAGGTCTCCGCCACCCACCGGGCGGGTCTTGTCGCGCTGCGTGCCGGAGGCAGGCTTGATGATCACCTCGACGCGCCGGTTAAGTGCCCGCGAGGCGCTGTCGTTGCCCCTCACCCGAGGCTCTTTCTCTCCCTTGCCGCTGACGGCGACCTTCCATCCCTCGAGGCCAGTTAGCTGGCCCAGCCGGTCTGCCACCGCTCGTGCCCGCTTGTCCGAGAGGCTCTGGTTGTAGGCTTCGCTGGCCACGTCGTCGGTGTGCCCCGTGATGGCCAAGTCCCCTCCGTCGGGGTACTGCTTTATCTGCTCCGCGAGAGCTTTGAGGGTAGCCTCGGCGGCCTCGGTCAGTTTCGCGGAATCGGTGGCGAAGTTGACGTCGCCCGCAAGGTTGACGACGACGGCCTCCTCCGAGACCCGCTGATCCGCCGCGCCGCTCAGCGCCTCGGCGAACCCCTCTAGTCGGGCCGGCTCCACCCGGTCCTGCCGAACCTCACCCTGCGTGGACAGATACTCGAGGGCGGCGCGAATGTCGGCTCCGTCGAGCCGGCCCTCCACGTCCGCGCGTGGCAGCACCGCGACGTCGAAGAAACCGACACTGGGCAGGAAGACCGTCACTGTGTCCACGGCGACTGCACCGAACGCGGGGTAGACGATGAGGCTCTCCCCAGGGCGCTCAAGGCTCAGCCTGTCCCTGCCTTCGACGGTGGAACGCCAGACGCACCTGTCCGGTACGCAGACGAGCCGCGTGCCGGATGCCGCCCCGTCCGTCTGGTCCGGGCCGCGCCAGAAGCCTTCCATCTGGAGACTCCCGGGAATCGAGTCGTCGGAATCCCGCGTGACACGCACCGGGAGGATGGCCTGTTTCTCGTCGATCGTGACCAGCGGCCCCACCTCCACCGTGACCTTGTGCCCGTAGAGGACCACGTCCCTCTTCCGCCACTCCACCGCAGCAGAGCTCGACGACGGTGACCCGGACGAAGTCGTCCGCTCGGAGGGCGTCGGCCCTCCGGGGGGTCCGCCCGCACAGGCTGACAGGGACAGGCTGACGGCCCCGGCTCCGGAGACGAACAGCACGGCGCGACGATGCAAGCCATTCAAGGGTTCCATGGGCTGAGCCTAGGAAGGCGGGACCCGCCCCCCAGGCCACGGCGACAGACTGTGGATAACCTCTGGCGGAGGGGGCGCCGCGGCGGCCCATGGGTCCGCCTCCCCATCGTCGCGCAAAACTAACTACTGGACTGAGCGAGATTTGCCCCACGGGCAATGTTAGAGTCGTCGCGTTCTATGAGTTCACCCGTAGGGAAGAGAAACATGAAGGTACTGAGCAAATTCGCTGCCGTTGTTGGTGGCCTCGCTTTGGCGGCCGCGGGCGCCGTCGCCGCGCAGGCCGATACCGTCACCCTCTCAGTGTCACAGACCACGCTCATGCCGGGCCAGCCGTTCACGGCGAAGCTCGCGGGTTGCGACGCCAAGGCCAAGGTCTCCTTCGGTGACGGAGAGAGCAAGGTGGTCAACGCCAGCAACATCACCCTGGTCGCCCCGATGAAGTCCGGCGCGCACAAGATCACGGCCACCTGCCTGACGAACAAGACCTACGACGACGACAACAACCTCAATCAGAGCAGCGACACGGCCTCCATCACCGTGACCCAGGACCGCGTCGCGTTCACCCCCAGCTCCTGGAAGGCCGGACAGGCCGTCACCCTGAGCGCCTTCGGTTTCGAGCCAGGCGAGACGGTCAAGCTCCGCATGGTCAACAAGAAGTCGGGCAAGCAGGTGTGGGCCAAGACCCTCGGCACCGCCAAGGCGAACGGCTTCTTCTCCCAGGCTGTCGTGCTGAAGAGCGACGTGCCGCAGGGTGACTACTACCTCTACCTCGAGGGCGCGAAGCGCAAGGTCGTCGGCCAGTTCTACTGGGGACAGCCTGACACCGATCCCTCCTCCAAGCCTTCGAACAACGGCACGGACAAGGGAACCGGCGGCGGAGGCGGCGGCAGCAAGGGCTCGGATCCGCAGAAGCGGCCCGGCCTGCCCTCCACCGGCGTCTGATCACTGATCATCGCCACAACCACGCACCGCCCCGCCCGGCGCCTACTCTTGGCGCTGGGCGGGGTTGTCCTTGCCCTCATCCTGATCCTCGGCGGCGACGCAGCGGCGCTGTGGTTCCGCCCCGAACGATTGAATCTTTCCCTTCATCACTCCGAGCGGCGCATCTGGCTCTTCGTCGGGCTCGACGACCGTTCGAAACTACCTGAGAGCACAGGCGGCCCCGACCGTTTCGGGCGGGCCGATTCCACCGGGGCCCGGGCCGACGTCATGCTCCTCATCACCGAGGCCGGCGACTCCCTCAACGTGGTTTCCCTCCCCCGCGGCCTGATCCTCCACACCGACGAACTCCACAGGCTCGGTATCAGTTGGCACAGTTCGCCGCAGCTCACCGTTGACCTGCTCTGTTCCGAACTGGACGTACCGGTCACGGACGTGGTAGCCATCAACATGCGTGGTCTCGTCCACCTCGTCGACGCGCTCGGCGGGGTCACCGTCACCGTGCCCAAACCCCTCCGCGACAGCTACAGCAAGGTGAAGTTGGACGCAGGCACCCAGGTCCTCGACGGAAACACCGCCCTCGCCCTCGCCCGTTCCCGTCAAGGCCAGGTACTCGTCGACGGGGCCTGGGTGGCCGACCCGGAACAGACGGCGGGGCGTCAACGTCGCGCGGCCGAGGTGCTCCAAGCCATCGCGCAGAAGGCTAGCGACGCGTCGTGGTGGCGGCTCCACCAAGCGGCCTGGGCCACGGCCCCCGACGTGTCCATGTCGCCCACGTTCTCGCCCATGGATCTGGCGGACCTGGCCGGTCGCCCGTTGAACCTCAGCACCGTGACCGGCACCCCGTTGCCCGACACCGACTTGTCCGAACCAAACGACGACACCCACGCCGCGCTCGCCAAGGCCGGCGTCACCGGATGCTCGCAGTAGAGTCTCTTGTCTAATCTGATGCTATCTGGCGCTCCTTGCGGCGCGACATTAGTACAGCTCGGGATGATCGATGCGGCTTGGTAGGTAGTACAACGCCAACGAGTCGAGGATGCGTTGAAGTTGGGTGAGCGCGGCGCGGCGTTCCCCGTCGCTATTGGCGCTGGCCGCGAGGCGAGCCACCTTGGCTGCCCGGGTCAGTTCGTCGCGATGCTCGGGCTCCGCATGCCGGATTCCGACTCGCTCAGCGTGCTGCATCGCGACCGTAAACCGCACCTCCACCTGGGTGGCCCGGTGTTCACGTTCCTCCTCCGGGGCGTCATCGAAGTCGACCAGTGCCTGCTCGAAGGCGGCCGTGGTGGGCACCGCTGAGTCGAACAACGCTGGATTCTCAATCCGGTAGACCAAGTCCGTACGGAGTCTGGCGTATTCCTCGCGGATGCGCGTCACGTGCAGCGATGGTGGCACCGGCGCCCCAGCAGGCAGGGCCCCATGCCACAGCTCACCTCGGCTGACCGCCAGCGCATAGGCGTGCACAGTGCTGGGCTTCACGCCCAAGGCATCAGCACCGACGATGACATCCATGTTGATGTATTTGGCCATCATGAAATAGCCAAAGCCCAGCAACAGCGGCAGCATGATGAGGCTTCCGCCCAACCCGAAAAAGATGGTTTCGAATACCCCGATCCCAGTCGCCCACGCCAACAGTGCCAGGGAACTGAGAAGCCAAGCCGCCCCGAGCAGATGGACCGGACCTTTGCGGCGAATGACGGGAGGCAGCGCCATCACCTGAGCTTTAGGCCCGAGGACCGAGCGCGCGAGTTCACCCACCGTCGCACGGGCCTTGAGCTCTGGGGTTTCCTTGAAGAAGTCATGACTCAAGGCGTTGGAGATCATTAGCCCCCCACCCTTGAGTTCGAGGTCTATGCTGATGGACTTGGTATCTGTGAACACCAGCAGGTCGCAAGGCGCCAGGCTGCGTAGCTCCAGCGTCGGGTTGATCAGGCTCCATGGCTTCATGGCTGCCTCCGCCCAGGCAGACAACGGATCCGCCGTCCAGCGATCGCGTCTCGGACTTGGCCGGGGGTGGGCAGATAGTAGAGCGCGATCGCATCGAGCAAACGAACGGCGGTTCTCAGCCCCGACTCGCGTTCAGCGGCCGTGGCCGTGCTGTCCTGCGCCAGCCGAACCGCCCCCAGGGCACGGGTCGCCGTGTCTCGGTATTCCTCCGGTAAATGGCTAAGGCCAACCCGTTCGGCGTGTTCCTTGGCCTGTTCGAACGCCGAGACGATACGCGAAGCCAACTGGTCTCGGGCGATCGAATCGACGCAAGCGGCCGTGGAGTCCCACTCGAACAAGGCCATGGTCAACTCCTCGGTGAGAGGACAAGCCGCGTCGAACAAGGCCGGATATTCAATGCGATAGGCCAGGTCACTCAACAACTGGCCATAACGCTCCTTGATGTCGTCGACCTGCCGCTGAGCGACCTCCCCCGAACCGCGCGGCAGGGCAATTTCCCCGAGGGTGAGCCGCCTCCCTTGGCACTCGTACCCTGGCATGGACGACGGAAACAGCACCAGCATCAAGAAGGCTATGCCTAGCAGCGCCACCACCAGCGCGAAGGTGGCAATATGCATGCCCCAGGGGGCTCCGATAGCTCGGTAGTGGGTGTAGCCGACGAAGGCCGCAACCGCAGCGGCGAGGCCACCTCCCCAGACGAGGACGCGTCGTGCCCGCGCATACGCCGGCGGGACGTCGATGATCGCCTGGCCCGGTGGCAAGGCGAAGGCGCGCCGCACCCTAACCCCGCGGTGCGCCTCGACTACATCGGAGATGCTTCGGTCCCCCGCCGCCCACCCCAGGTCGGTGACGCCATGCTCCCACTGGTAGATGATCCCGTACCCGTGTGGTGAGGCGGTCCACGCTTTTCGGGGTTTCCGTCTCGTCGGCCGGGGAGCATGAGGGGGCAGCACGATAGCTCTGCACGCATCGAGCTCCACCAAAGTCGGCTCGTCCAACTGCGCCAACGGCGTACCCAGCGATATCTCCCGCATCTCCCACACATCGCCAGGGTATCGGCGGCACCTTCCACACCGGCTGGTTGAGCGACGCGCGAGGCCTGCGATGTCCCGCACTAAGGCGAAGATGAGTTGCATTATCAATAATGATCGGCCTACGCTGCGATAACCAGACCCGCCTAGGCCAGGAGTGCCCATTGCCCGTCGCAACCATCACGGACCTCACCGTGCGTTTCGGCGACACGATAGCCATCGACTCTCTTCATCTGACGATCGAGTCCGGCGAACGCGTCGGACTCATTGGGGAATCGGGGTCCGGCAAGTCGATGACGGCCTCGGCCCTGCTCGGGCTTCTTCCCGCCGACGCCCACGCGACCGGCTCCGTGCGCCTAGGCGACGTAGAGGTGCTGGGCGCTCCGGAGGCGCGGCTGCGAACGCTGCGCGGCACCGCGGTGGGGCTCGTGGCGCAGGATCCGCGAACCGCCCTCAACCCCCTGGTACGCGTCGGAGACCAGGTGGCCGAACCCCTCCGCGGCCAGGGCCTCAGCCGCGCCGAGGCCGCCGCCCGCGCCGTCGAGTTGCTGGCCCAGATGCGTCTGCCAGACCCTCCCCGGATCGCCCGACGCTACCCAGGCGAGCTGTCGGGTGGGCAGCGTCAACGCGTCGGTATCGCCTTGGCCCTCGCCGCCGGGCCGGAACTCCTCGTCGCCGACGAGCCCACCTCCGCCCTCGACGTCACCGTGCAGGCCAGCGTGTTGCAGATCTTCAGCGAGGCTGCCCGCCAAGCCCTGCTGTTCATCACCCACGACATCGCCGTGGCCGCGCTGCTGTGCGAACGGCTCGTCGTGCTTCGACGCGGCGTGAAGGTGGCCGATGGGCCCACCGGCGAGATCACGAGGAGACCACCTCACTCCTACGTCGAACAGCTCCTCGAGGCCTCGCGGTCGACAGCTCTGCCCGCGTCGTGCGCCTCCCTCGCCAAGCTCGGGAGCCCGTCATGAGCCTGATCACCGCCTCCGGCCTCACCCGCGTCTACCCCTCCCGGTCCCTGTGGGGCCGGCTCCGCGGCGCCCCAGGCGTGCGCGCGGTCGACGGCATCGACCTCACCCTGGCCCCTGGGCAACGCCTCGGCATCGTGGGCGAGTCCGGTTCCGGCAAATCCACCCTCATGCGCCTGCTGCTGGGGTTAGAGGCTCCCGACTCCGGCAAGATCCGCTTCGAGGGGCGCACCATCCGAGCCAACGAGGACCTCACCTGGTACCGCCGCAAGGTGCAGTTCGTGCCGCAGGATCCGTCGAACTCGCTCAACCCCCATCGCCGAATTGGAGAGAGCGTCGCCGAGCCCCTCCACTGCCTCAAGACGCCTGGCGACCACGGCGAGCGGGTGCGCGAATGTCTGGCGGCGGTGGGCCTCGAGCAGTCCCTGGCCAGCCGCTACCCCGGCGAGTTGTCCGGAGGGCAGCGTCAACGAGTCGCTATTGCCCGCGCGTTGGCTCCTCAACCGCAGGTCATCATCGCCGACGAAGCCGTCAGCGCCCTCGATGCGCTGGTGCGACGCGACGTCATGTCCACGATGCGCGACATCTGCCGCACGCAGTCGACGGCCCTCATCTTCGTCTCGCACGACCTGGGTGCGGTCACCTATCTATGCGACACCGTCGGGGTGCTCGACGCCGGCAGGATCGTCGAGACCGGTCCCGTGCCAGACGTCTTCGAGCGCGCGGAGGCTCCAGCCACCCGGGAGCTCGTGGCAGCCGCCCCATCCCAACCGGGCGCGGCCTGATGCTGCGCCCCCGCACATCCCGCGGCGCCCTGGCGCTGTTCAGACGCCTATCCGCCCCGCTGCGGCTGCTGCTGGCCTCCCAGTTCGCGTTCAATGTGGGCTTCTACCTCGTGGTCCCCTTCCTCGCTGCCCACCTCGCCAACGGCCTCGCCCTGGCTGGCTGGATGGTCGGCCTGGTCCTGGGACTGCGGACCTTCTCCCAGCAGGGCATGTTCTTCCTGGGCGGTGCCCTCGCCGACCGGTTCGGGGTGCGTCGCACCATCCTCACCGGGTGCCTCGTGCGCATCGCCGGATTCCTAGTGCTCGCCGTGGCGCGCGACCTCCCCACCGTCATCGCTGGGGTGGTGCTCGTGGGATTGGCGGCGGCCCTGTTCTCGCCCGCCACCGAATCGGCCATCGTGACCTGGGGCCGGGAAGCCGAATCGAAGGACGGTCCGGCGCTGCAAGAGATCGTCGGTCTAGAGATCGTCATGTCTAAGCTCGGCAGCGTCGTCGGCCCAGTATTGGGGGGCGTGGTGCTCGTGGTGCCCTTCGCGGCGACGTGCTGGTTCTCCGCCGCTCTGTTCGGCCTCATTGCGCTCGCCCACTTCCTATGGCTGCCGCGCGACACCCGCGGCAGCGCCCCGCGAGGGATGAGCGAGGTGCTGCGCAACAGACGCTTCCTGATCTTCGCCGCCATCCACGCCAGCTTCCTGCTCTCCTACAACCAGTTGTATCTCGCCATGCCTTACGAGCTCGACCGCATCGGCGCGCCCAGCGGCAACATCACCTGGTTCTTCGGGCTCGCGGCCGTGATCACCATCGCGACCCAGATGCCGGTGACGCGGATGACGTTGGCTTGGAGCCGCGCCCGAACCTTCGGACTGGGCTACGCGATGCTGGCGCTGGCCTTCCTCGCCGGAGCCGCGGGGGCCGCTCTCCCCCCTCTACCTGGACTGGCGGCCTACCTGCCGTTGACGCTGTTCGTCGCGGCGCTGCACCTAGGACAGACGTTGGTGCTGCCGGAGGCGCGCCACGTCGTAGCCGAATTGGCCGGCGGCGCGCACCTGGGAAGCTACCTGGGCATGCTCGCCTCTGTCGGGGGAATCGCCGTACTCATCGGCTCCACCGCCATCGGCACCATCCTGCCCTGGGCCGGGCACCCCGGCCCGGCGGCCCCCATCCCGTGGGCCCTGCTGGCTGTGCCT
>JBHADA010000121.1:0-71271 GCA_041854805.1 Arachnia sp. | reverse complement strand
GTGGCGTCGGTGAAGAAGCCAGTGGACTCGACGACGATGTCGACGCCAAGCTCACCCCACGGCAGTTGAGCCGGGTCCTTCTCGGCGAAGGCCTTGATCTCCTTGCCGTCGACGTGCAGAGCATCGTCGTCGTAAGAAATCTCGCCGGGGAAGCGGCCGAGGATCGAGTCGTACTTGAGCAGGTGGGCCAGGGTCTTGTTGTCGGTCAGATCGTTGACGGCGACCACGTCCAAGTCGGCGCCAGAAGCGACGAGCGCACGGAAGTAGTTGCGGCCGATGCGGCCAAAGCCGTTGATTGCAACCTTAACGGTCATGAGGAGATCGATCCCTTTCGAACTACCGGCACCTCGGTGGTGGAGGCGCATACGGACAAGCTCATCCTAACCGCACTTGGCGCATGCGCCAGGGGTGGGGCAAGGATAAGTCACGCGATCGTCGCTAATCGCGTAGTTCGGCAGGCAAACTAGCCTCGGTGTTTGGGATGCCCGCATCCTCCGCCGCCTTGTCCGCAGTGGCGAGAAGCCGTCGGATCCGGCCTGCAATGGCATCCTTCGTCAGTGGAGGGGTATGCAATTTGCCGAGTTCCTCCAGGCTTGCCTGCCGATGCGCGACACGCAGTTCCCCTGCCGCGCGAAGATGTTCCGGAACATCGTCGCCTAGGATCTCCATCGCCCGCTCGACGCGCGCCGACGCGGTAACGGCGGCCTTCGCCGAGCGACGCAGGTTCGCATCGTCGAAGTTCGCCAAGCGATTGACGCTGGCACGCACCTCGCGCCGCTTGCGACGCTCCTCCCAGCCCAGCCGGGCCTCCGCAGCGCCCATCTTGGTGAGTAGTTCCCCGATGGCATCCCCATCACGCAACACCACGCGGTCCACCCCACGCACCTCACGGGACTTGACGACGATCCCCAGGCGTCGGGCTGCACCGACGAGCGCCAGCGCGGCCTCGGATCCGGGGCAGGTAACCTCTAAGGCCATGGAACGCCCTGGCTCGGTGAGCGAGCCTCGCGCCAGGAAACCGGCCCTCCACACCCCGATGGCATCAGCGGGCGAGCCCCCCACCACCACCGGCGGAAGGCCCCGTACCGGCCTGCGGTATTGGTCGATGAGGCCGACGAGCCGGGCCAATTGCTCGCCCTCCTTCACCACCCGCAGGGCATAGCGTGGGCCGCGACGAACGCCAGAGCCATTGATGACCAGCAGGTCGGATTCGATGGAGTAGAGGTCGGCGATGAACGAACGCAATCGCCTAGCCGCCGCCCCCGTATCCAGTTCCGCCTCGATCACGATCCGGCCGCCGACGAGGTGTAGACCTCCGGCGAAACGCAGCATGGTGGCCACCTCGGCGCGCCGCACACTGGGGTGGGCGACCTGGACCCCTGCTAGCTCAGACTTCACCTTTTGAGTCAGTGCCATGCGGGCAGTCTGCCACATCGACCACTGTCAAACGGCGGTTCATCCCCGATCGGGCGAAGTGATGACCTCACCGAAGACGGCGGCGAGCCGGTTCGTGTCGTGCGTGGCGGAGCCGTCACGGGCCGCCACATCCGCCCTGACCAGGCATCCACCCATCGATTCGACGTAGCGTTCGAGATGCCGGTCGTCGTCGGCGAAGCGCTCGTCCGCGATAACGACGTCGAGCCGCAACGTGGGGGCATGCTCGGCCAGCAGTTCGATGTGACGGGAGGCGCTGAATCCGTCGGTTTCTGCGGCCGAAGCGATGTTGAGCACCAAGACGCGGCGAGCCTGTGTGGTGAGGATCGCCTCGGCCAGGTCCGGCACTAGGAGATGGGGGATGACGCTGGTGAACCAGGAGCCAGGGCCAAGGACGATGGTATCGGCCGCCATCACCGCGTCGATAACCTCGGGCCGGGCGGGCGGGTCGGTGGGAATGAGCCGGATGGCCTGCACCGTGGCACGAGTCTTGGCGACAGTCGCCTGCCCGGACAGCGTGCAGATCTCGTCGGGTTCCAGGGGGTCGAGCCCCAACACGTCTGCCTCGATCTCCAAGGGCACCGAACTCATGGGCAGAACCCGCCCCCGGGTGCGCAGAAGGGAACCCACCATGTCGAGCCCAGCGATGGGGTCGTTGAAGTGTTGCCAGAGGCCAGCGATAAGCAGGTTCCCGATGGGATGACCACGGAGGCTACCCTCGCCCTGGAACCGAGTCTGCAGCACGTCCGCCCAGGTTCGCCCCTCGTGGTCGTCGGAGCAGAGCGCCGCGAGCGCCATGCGAAGGTCACCCGGTGGGAGGATGTCGAACTCTTGGCGGAGCCTCCCCGAGGAACCGCCATCGTCGGCAACGGTGACCACAGCGGTAAGCCGATCGGTGATCCGGCGCAGGGCCGTCAACGACGCGAAAAGACCATGGCCACCGCCGAAGGCCACGACTCTCGGCAGGCTGGTGAAACTCATTCCTTCCCCAGGTCCCGATGGAGGATGGTGGTGTGGAAGCCACGCTCCCGCAACCGCTTTGACAGTTCCTCCCCCATGGACGTGGAACGGTGCTTTCCCCCCGTGCACCCCACCGCCACGGTGACCTGCCGCTTACCCTCGGCGATATACCCGGGGGCGACGCATTCGAGCATGCCCACCATGTGTTCCTGGAATCTCTGCGCGGCCTCGTGCTTAAGGACATAGCTCGCGACGTCACGGCTCAGCCCGGACTTTGGGCGAAGTTCTGGGATCCAGAAGGGATTGGGCAGGAACCGAACATCGAAAACGATCTCGGCGTCGACGGGCACCCCGTTCTTGAACCCGAAGGTCAAGATGGTGATGGTGAGTTTGTCGGTGATGTCGTCGCCGAAATGGTTGGCGACCCGCTGCGTCAACTGGCGCGCCGAGAGTCTCGTGGTGTCGACGACGATGTCAGCCTGCGCACGCAGTTCCGCGAGGAGCCTACGCTCTCGTTCGATACCGTCGGTAAGTCGGTCGCTCCCCTGTAGCGGAAGGGGGCGGCGGCTGGATTCCTGTCGCTGCACGATGACGTCGTCATCAGCTTCCAGATAGACAATGGTGACGGTGGCTCCCGCCTCGCGCAGTTCGGCGAGCGCGGCGGGCAGCGTATCGAACTGGACCCGGGTGCGTACATCGGTGACCACTGCGATCCGAGAGATAGCGAAACCACGCAGCGTCTCCGCCAGCGTCGGCAGCAGCACGGGGGGCAGGTTGTCGACGACATACCACCCCAGATCCTCCATGGTGTGGGCGGCGGTGCGACGCCCCGCACCGGAGAGTCCGGTGATGAGGGCGATCTCGAGCTCGTCGGCCATGGGCCCAGCCTATCGCCTCATGCAGCGGGTTGAGCCGGCTCGCCCACGCATCCCGAGACTGTCGCTCATTGGAACGGGTAAAGAGAACTCCCTGACCTCGGTGGAGAAGAGCACGAGGACGTGTGATTCGCCCCCCGAGAGGACTCGCCATGCCCGGCTGTTCTTGCTTCGGCGACAAGCACGGCTACACGGGTCATCGTGAGGCGAGCGCCTGTGACCGGTGAGCAACCGCTCCGCCAACGCAAAAGCTCGAAGCGATTCAAGGGCGTGAGACCTTTGCCGAGTCGGCTGCCGTCCCAGCGTCGTCCTCGGGTAGGCCGCGGGCCTGGAGTGCCTCGCCCGTTCGCTGGGCGTAGGCAACGGCGCCAATGATGGCTGGGGTCAACAGCACGGGGAGTCTCCGCTCCAGACCCCGGGCCCGGGCGGCAAGCCGGGCGTCCTCCACGCTGCCGGCGAGGAACGGGACGGAGCGCAGCATGAGCGCCACCAAGAGCGAGACGGAATCGGGGTTGATGCGCAGGTACCGCAGCGGCTGAAGGGCACGGGTGAGAGCATCGAGCAGGTCCGCCGTGGATGTGGTGAGGGTGAGCATCCTGGCCGCGAGGATGGCCACCAACGCGTTGCCGGGCGTGACGAACGCCGCCTCGAGCCGGGTGGCGATGAGTTGGTAGGCAGCCAGGAGCCCAAGCAGAATCCAAAGGTAGAGTCCGAAGTCGAGTGCGCGGCGGAGCCGCACCCCGGAGGTCGCCAGAGCGCCCAGGGTGAGCGCTAGGGCCAAAGCGGTGGCCCACCAGTTCAGGATGATCACGGGCGGCACGGCGATGAGCAGTACCAAGAGATACTTGCGTCCGACGGCGAGCCGGAACAGCCAGCCATCCCCTGGCTGATAGAGGCCGAGCAGGCTGGTGTGGGCCGCATTCACGAGGCGGCCTCTTCGCTCATGGCCCGCCGGTAGAACTCGATGGCCTCGCCCGGCGTCCCGTCCGCCGCGATGCGCCCGCCATCGACGACGATGACCCGCTGCGCGTCCGCGGCCACTTCTAGGTCGTGCGTGGAGAAGATGACCTGCTGCGTAAGGCCATCCATGACCCGGCGGAGCATGAGCTTGTTACGCAGGTCGAGCAGGGTGGTGGGCTCGTCGGCCACGACGATCCGAGGCTCCACCGCTAGGACGCTGGTGAGCGCCACCAATTGGCGCTCACCTCCGCTCAAGTCGTAAATACTCTGATTCGCCACGTGCCCGAGGCCGCGCTCGTCGAGAAGTTCTCGGGCACGCCGGGTGCGTTCCTCCCGCTTCTTGATGGCGCCCCGGAGGCTGAGTTCGATGTCCTCGATGGGTGTGGGCATGAGCAACTGGGCGAGGGGGTCGGTGAAGATGAATCCCACCTTCCGCCGCACAGTTTGGGCGCTGCGAGCGTCGGCGGCCGGATCCACGCCGTCCACCAGCACGGTTCCAGATGTGGGCTCGCGAAGCCCGTTGAGCAGCCGCAACAGGGTGGATTTCCCCGAGCCGTTGGCCCCAATCACGGCGATCCGCTCCTCGGCCAGATCGAGGTTAATCCCGTCGAGAAGCACGCGTTGCGCGTCCCCCTGCCGCAGGCCGGGGACGACAACGCTGATGTCGCGCAGTTGGATCATCGGCCAAGCAGCCGTGGGAACGCCTTGTGTACCGCGGTTGCGATGATCACCGCGACCACATTCTTGGCAAAGTCCCAGAGCCAGAACGCAGCGTCCAGCTTGATCGTCTCGACGAACCCCTGGCCCATGCTGTGGGCGAGCCAGCCGACACCGAGGGGGAGGATGCACAGATATCTCGCCGCCACACAGCCAGCGAGGAACCAGAGCGGGGTCACGCGCGTGAGGCCTCGCTCCAGCGCCCAACGCGCCACGCCGCCGATCAGGACGGCCGCGAACAGGAACGAGAGGAGATATCCGCCGCTCGGCCCCAACAACACCGGCCATCCGGCCCTGCCTCCGCTGAAGACGGGCAACCCGGCGGCGCCGATGAGGAGATAGAGCAGCACGGCGGCTCCGCCGCGCCAAGGTCCCAGGCAGAGCCCAGCCAGGGCGATCCCCAGGGTTTGAAGGGTGAAGGGCACGGGGCCGAGGAAGACGCTGACCTGTCCCAGCGCGGCGATGAGAGCAGCGAAGACCGCGACATAGGCCAGATCGTAGGACGCGATGGACTTCGCGCGTCCGGAGTTGGCATGGGTCGACATGGTGGTTCCTCCAAATCGGGTGCGGCTCATCTAACCACCCATTTGAACGACGTTCAACTCGCTCTGGTTCCTCACTTAGGTCTGCGTTACCTCGCCGGTGGTGAGATTGATCGCCTCTCCCGTGCTTCCTGCCACCGCGGCCTTGACCGAAGCGGCCAACGTGGGTCCGAATCCTGGCACCTCGGCGATCTCGGCCACCGTGGCCTGACGCAGTTTGCGCATGCTACCGAAGTAGGTAAGCAGGGCCTTTCGGCGCAACTCCCCCAGCCCAGGGACATCATCGAGCACAGATTCCACCACATGCTTGGCCCGGCGAGAACGATGATGGGTGATGGCGAAGCGATGGGCTTCATCGCGAAGGCGTTGCAGGAGATAAAGTCCCTCGGAGGCGCGCGGCAAGATGAGCGGGAACTCTTCTTCAGGTAGCCATACCTCTTCGAGCCGTTTGGCGAGTCCGCACACGGCGATCTCCTCGTCAAGGCCCTGTTCGCGCAGCACGGTCAACGCCGCCGCCACCTGCGGTGCGCCACCGTCAACGACGATGAGCGCGGGCGCATAGGAGAAGCGAGCCGCCTCGCCGGTGACCGCGTCGACCTTCACCTCCGAGTCGCGGTCCTCCCTCAGCCGCTTGAGTCGCCTGGTAAGCACCTCGCCGATGGCGGCCACGTCGTTGCTGCCTTCGAAGCCCTTGATGATGAAGCGGCGATACTGGCTCTTGCGTGGCAGCCCGTCCTCGAAGACCACCATGGAACCCACCACCTCCGTGCCCATGGTGTGGGAGATGTCATAGCACTCGATGCGCAGCGGCGGCTCGGGAAGGCCGAGAGCATCGGCGATCTCATCGAGCGCGGCGGAACGGGTGGTGAGATCCGTGGCGCGTCGGGTACGTGCTTGATCCAAGGCGAGTTGGGCGTTCTTGACGACGGTCTCAAGCAGGGCACGTTTGTCGCCGCGCAGCGGCACCTTGATACTGACGGGTGCGCCGCGCCGTTGGGTGAGGTGTTCGGCGACACTCGCCTCGGCCTCGACGGAGGCGAAGATGTGGGGAGGGATGTCGGAGTCATCGGCATAGAGCTGTTCCAGGAAGGCCTCAAGGAGTTCGCAGAGAGGACGGTCGTCGGCGCGGTCGGCGATCCAGCCACGCTCCCCCAAGATGCGGCCGTCAACGACGTGGAATACCTGAACCGCCACCTGCTGCCCGTCGTCGACGAGCCCCACGACATCGGCGCGCAGTCCTCCGGCCAGGACCACCGAATTCTTTTCCTGCACGCGTTTGAGCGCAGCCAGGGAGTCGCGCAGCACGGCGGCCTTCTCGAAATTGAGGTCGGCGGATGCGTCGTACATCTCGCGCTCGATACGGCCGATGATCGTTCCGGTGTGGCCGCCCATGAATGCGCAGAAGTCCTCGGCGATGACGCGGTGCTCCTCCGGGGTGACCCGCCCGACGCATGGCGCGGCGCACTTGCCGATGTCGCCCAAGAGGCAGGCCCTACCCGAGGCTTTGGCCCGCTTGAAGACACCGGCGGTGCACGAACGCATGGGAAACACGCGCAGCAACAGATCCACCGTCTCGCGGATGGCCCAGGCCTGCCCAAAGGGCCCGAAGTAGCGCACGCCACGTTTCTTGGCACCGCGGCCCACCCAGACTCGTGGAAATTCCTCGTTCATGGACACCGCGAGCCAAGGGTAAGACTTGTCGTCGCGGTACTTGACGTTGAAGCGCGGGTCGAACCGCTGGATCCAGGTGTACTCGAGTTGGAGCGCCTCCACCTCGGTAGCCACAACGGTCCATTCCACCTTCGCGGCGGTGCGCACCATAGTCTGGGTGCGAAAGTGCAAGCTGGCGGGGTCGGCGAAATAGGATCCCAGCCGCTGACGCAGGTTCTTGGCCTTGCCCACGTAGATGACCTGCCCGAACGCGTCAAAGAACCGGTAGACCCCAGGGCTAGTGGGAATGCTGCCCGGTGCGGGACGGTACGTGGCGGGGTCGGCCATGGTCGCAGTCTAACGCCGGCTCACGCGAGGATCTGGGCGAGGAATTGCCCCGTGGCAGAGTCCGCGTTTGCGGCCACATCCTCGGGGGTCCCCTCCGCCACGACAGTACCGCCACGCGATCCACCGTCCGGGCCCATATCGATGATCCAATCCGCGGACTTGATCACGTCGAGATTGTGCTCGATGGTGACCACCGTGTTGCCGGCGTCAACGAGACGCTGCAACACGCCGAGCAGGCGCCGGATGTCCTCGAAGTGCAGGCCAGTGGTCGGTTCATCGAGCACGTAGAGCGTCCGGCCTGTGGATCGCTTCTGCAGTTCGGCGGCCAGCTTAACGCGCTGCGCCTCGCCACCCGAGAGGGTCGTGGCCGGCTGCCCCAAGCGGACATACCCGAGCCCCACCTCGGTGAGGGTACGCAGGTAGCGGGCAATGGATGTGATCGATTCGAAGAAGTCGACGGCTTCGGCGATCGGCATGTCGAGCACCTCGGCGATGGTCTTGCCCTTGTAGTGCACCTCAAGGGTCTCCCGGTTGTAGCGGGCGCCGTGGCACACCTCACAGGGCACATACACGTCGGGGAGAAAGTTCATCTCGATCTTAATGGTGCCGTCACCCATGCAATGTTCGCAGCGTCCGCCCTTGACGTTGAAGGAGAATCTGCCTGGCAGGTATCCGCGCACCTTGGCCTCCGGGGTCTGCGCGAACAGGTTACGGATCTTATCGAAGACCCCCGTATAGGTGGCAGGGTTCGAACGGGGGGTGCGCCCGATGGGTGACTGATCCACCTGGATCACCTTGTCGACGTGTTCCAGCCCCTTTAGCGACTTGTGCCGCCCCGGCACCGCCTTGGACCCGTAGATGGCCTTGGCGGCGGCGGTATAGAGGATGGAATTGACCAGTGACGATTTCCCAGAGCCGGACACCCCGGTGACGGCGATAAACCGGCCCAGCGGGAAGGCCACGTCGATGCCACGCAAGTTGTGTTCGCGCGCACCCGTCACCACGATGCGCTTTCCGTTGCCGGGCCGGCGGATAGCGGGAATGGGAATCTCCAGTCGCCCGGACAAGTAGGCGCCCGTCTTGGATGTGGGATGGTCCAGCAATTGGCTCACGGGTCCGGAGACGACGACCTCGCCGCCTCCTTCCCCGGCGCCCGGGCCGATGTCGACCGCCCAGTCCGCGGCGCGGATGGTGTCCTCGTCGTGCTCGACGACGATGAGGGTGTTGCCCAGGTCACGCAGCCGATGCAGCGTCTCGATGAGGCGCCGGTTGTCGCGCTGGTGCAGCCCGATGCTGGGTTCGTCGAGCACGTAAAGCACCCCAACCAGTCCGGAACCAATCTGGGTGGCGAGCCGGATCCGCTGGGCCTCGCCCCCCGAGAGAGTGCCGGCTGGGCGCGACAAGGTGAGATAGTCAAGGCCCACGTCGAGCAGGAACGTAAGTCTGGCGTCGATCTCCTTGACCAAGCGTGTCGCGATGGTGGCCTCTCGTTGCGTGAGTTCAAGCCCTGACAGGAAGTCGGCCGCCTCGCCGATGCTCAGCTCACTGATCTCTGCGATGTTGCGTCCAGCGACGGTGACACCAAGGCTTGTGGGCTTGAGCCTTGCCCCGCCACAGGCGCCGCAGGGCACCTCACGCATATAGCCGCCCCAGCGGTCACGGGCCGAGTCCGTCTCGGCCTCGTCATAGCGGCGGCGGATGAACGGGATGATTCCCTCGTATTTTTGCGAATAGGAACGCACTCGCCCGAACCGGTTGCGGTAGCTGACCACCACGTTTCCCTTGACTCCGTGCAGCAATACCTTCCTGGCCGCTGCGGGCAGGTCTCGCCACGGCCTGTCCGTGCGGAAGGCGTGCTCTTGTGCGAGGGCCTCGAGTACATGGGCGTAGTGGGCCTTAACCGAGGGCGTGTTCCACGGGGCCAGTGCGCCCTCCTCCAGCGATAGGTCCTCGTTGGGGATGATGAGTTCCGGGTCTGGGTCGAGCAGCGAGCCGAGACCCGAGCATTCTGGGCAGGCTCCCCACGGCCCGTTGAACGAGAATTGACGTGGTTCCAATTCGTCGATGGTGATGTCGTGCTCGTTGGGGCAACCCATCTTCTCCGAGTAACGGCGTACGCGTTCCGGGTCGTCTTTGGGCAGATCCACGAAATCCACGGCCACGACGCCGCCGGCCAGGTTCAGCGCGGTCTCCACCGATTCGGTGATCCGTTGTTTGGCCGATGGCCGCACCACGGCGCGGTCGACAACCGCCTCGATGTCGTGTTTGCGATTCTTGTCCAAGGTGGGCGCCTCGGTGAGTTGGTACGTCTCTCCGTCGACGCGCACGCGGGAATAGCCATCGCCGATGAGTTGCCGGAAGAGTTCGGCGTGTTCGCCCTTGCGTCCTCGGACCAAGGGGGCCAACACCTGAAATCGGGTCCCCTCCTCGAGGCCCAGGAGCCTGTCGACGATCTGCTGTGGGGTCTGGCGACCGATGACAGCGCCGCAGACTGGGCAGTGAGGCACTCCGATTCGGGCGAACAGCAGCCTTAGATAGTCGTAGACCTCCGTGATCGTACCGACGGTCGAGCGCGGGTTACGGCTGGTGGACTTCTGATCGATGGAGACGGCGGGCGACAGGCCCTCGATGAAGTCGACATCGGGTTTGTCCATCTGCCCGAGGAACATGCGCGCATAGGCCGACAGCGACTCCACATAGCGACGCTGCCCCTCAGCGAAGATGGTGTCGAAGGCCAGGGACGACTTGCCGGAGCCGCTGAGCCCGGTGAAGACGATGAGCGAATCGCGAGGTAACTCGAGCGAGACGTTCTTCAGGTTGTGGACGCGGGCACCGCGCACGATCAAACGATCAAACACACCGGCCATGGTAGCCCTGCTAGTTTTATTTCCATGTCCACCAATAGCGCAGTCTTCGCCGCGGTGGTGAGTGCCGTTCGAGAGCAGACGACCTTGCTCCTTGGCACCACCATCGGCTTCTCGGATGAGGACTGGGCCGCGCCCACCGCACTGATGGGGTGGACCCGGAGCCACATCGCGGCCCATTTAGTGCTAGGTGCCCAGGCCCTGACGCGAGTCATCGCCGGTTCCTGCGCGGGCTTCCCGGATCGGCTCTATGAATCGGAGACGGACAAGCACATGGCCATCGAGATCGGCGCCTTGGATACCGGGCTCGAACTGCAGATAGGTCTCGACACCTCGGCTGGTCAGTTGCAGGAGGTGCTGCCCACCCTCGAGGCCGACGAACGCCTCGTCACGCTGCGGGAGGGCCTACGGCTGCCCGCGCATGACCTGCCTCTAGCCAGGTTGAGCGAGGTCACGCTCCACCATCTCGATCTGGGCGGCTCGGGCCCCAGCAGCCTAGATCCGTCAGTGGTGGTGGAGTTGCTCCGGTTTCAAGCGGACCGCTTCGCGGGAAGAACCGGCCTGCGCCCCACAAGGCTCGTGGCCGACGAGGGGTTCGTCTGCCTAGTCGGTTCTCCCGGCAAGGCTACGGAGGTGCGCGGCCCCGCGGCGGATCTCCTGACTTGGCTCATGCGCGGAATTGCTGCACCGACCCTGGTTCAGATTGCACCAGGTACCCGTTAACCTTCGGGGGCCCTGTCGTCCACTGTAGGAGAAACCATGACGCAGCCCCCCGGGCCCAACCAGCCGAACCAGGGCCACGGCCCGAATCAGCCCTACGACCCGCAGCAGTTCCAGGCCGCCCAAGGCAACCAGTTCGACCCGCAGCAGTATCAGCGGCATATAGAGCAGGCCCAGCAGCAGTACCAGCAGTTCCACGATCAGCAGGCGCAAAGCGCCCAGCAGGCCTTCGGCGCTGCTGGCTTCGCCCCGGGCGAGCACGAAGCACCCAAGCCAAAGCGATTCAACGTCCGCAAGCTGCTCAGCGGTGTGGGCGCACTGGCCGTGCTGGCGGGTGTGGCGTACTACGGCTGGACCTACTTCGCCGAGACCGGTGCCCTCAAGGAGGGGCAGTGCATAGCGATGAGTGGCAGCAACAGCGATGCCGAGCACAAGTCCGTGGACTGTGGCTCGAGCGAGTTCTCTTTCCTCATCGACAAGGTGCACAACACCCTCAGCGCGGATTGCGGAGATTCGATCCCCTATGAGTACTCCGTCAAGGTACGGCGCTCCACCACCGAACGGACCGTATGCCTAGTGCCCAACCTCAAGCCGAACACCTGCTACGCGAAGAGCGACGGCGCTGAGACCTACAAGGTGACCGACTGCGCTTCGGCCGACTTCAAGGTGACCTCGGTGGCGGAGAACGCCACCGCCACGTGCTCCGCGCCGGCGGAGCCCCACGTCATGAAGACGGCTGGGCGGACGTACTGCCTCGAGCCCATCCAGTAATCCCCTTAACGGCGGCAACCGGTCGCTAGTCTTCATGACATGCGCCCGCTAGAAGAGTTGCAGCGCCAGGTGGCGCCCCTGCAGGTGGTCTCCGAGTTCCAGCCCTCCGGGGACCAGCCGCGTGCCATCGCCGAGCTTGAACAGCGAATCAAGGCCGGCGAGCAGCACGTGGTGCTGCTGGGCGCCACCGGCACCGGCAAGACCGCGACGGTGGCTTGGTTGGCGGAGCGTCTTCAGCGCCCCATGCTGGTGATGCAGCCCAACAAGACCCTGGCTGCGCAGTTCGCGGGCGAATTGCGCGACCTGTTGCCCCACAACGCCGTCGAGTACTTCGTCTCGTACTACGACTACTACCAGCCTGAGGCCTATCTGCCGCAGACCGATACCTACATCGAGAAGGACTCCTCACTCAACGAGGAGGTGGAGCGGATGCGGCACGCGGCCACCAGTTCGTTACTCATGAGGCGTGACGTCGTGGTGGTGGCCACCGTGTCGGCCATCTACGGGCTGGGCACGCCTGAGGAGTATCTGGAACAGCGCGTGAGGCTGCGGGTGGGTGAGGAGTTGAACCGCGACGAGTTGCTGCGGCACCTCGTCGACATCCAGTACGCCCGAAACGATATCGGTGGGGGGCGTGGGACGTTCCGGGTCAAGGGGGACACCCTGGAGGTCTTTCCCATGTACGAGGAGAACGCCGTACGGGTCGAGTTCTTCGGCGACGAGATCGAGCGAATCGCAACGATGCATCCCCTCACAGGCACCGTCGTCCACGAAGAGACGGAGACCTACGTTTTCCCCGCCACCCATTATTCGGCGGGAGCGGAACGGATGGAACGAGCCATCGCCGGCATCGAACAGGAGCTGAGCGACCGTCTCACCGAGTTGGAGGGCGAGGGGAAGTTGCTAGAGGCCCAACGGCTGCGTATGCGCACCAGCTACGACCTCGAGATGATGCGCCAGATCGGAACCTGTTCCGGCATCGAGAACTATTCCCGCCACATCGATGGCCGCGGGCCCGGTTCCGCCCCGTCCTGCTTGCTGGACTACTTCCCCGAGGACTTCGTGTTGGTGGTGGACGAGTCCCACGTCACCATCCCGCAGATCGGTGGCATGTATGAGGGCGACGCCGCCCGCAAGCGCACGCTGGTCGAGCACGGTTTCCGTCTCCCAAGCGCCATTGACAACCGCCCGCTCAAGTTCGACGAGTTCGTGGACCGGATCGGGCAGACCGTGTATCTGTCTGCCACCCCCGGCCCCTACGAATTGGAACGCAGCCGCGGCTTCGTGGAACAGATCATCCGCCCTACCGGGCTGGTGGATCCGGAGGTGATCCTCAAGCCCACCAAGGGCCAGATCGACGACCTCATGGGCGAGATCACCGAACGAATCGACCGAAACGAGCGCGTCCTAGTCACCACGCTCACGAAGAAGATGGCCGAAGACCTCACGGACTACCTCATGGATCATCAGATCCGCACCCGCTACCTGCATTCCGATATCGACACCATCCGCCGCATCGAGCTCCTGCGAGAGCTTCGTCTAGGTGAGTTCGACGTGCTGGTGGGCATCAACCTGCTTCGTGAGGGCCTCGACCTGCCGGAGGTCTCCCTCGTCGCCATCCTGGACGCGGACAAGGAGGGATTCCTCCGCTCCGAACGCTCCCTGATCCAGACCATCGGGCGCGCGGCGCGCAACGTTGCTGGCCAAGTGCATATGTATGCCGATCAGATCACCGACTCCATGGCGGCGGCCATCGACGAAACGAACCGCCGACGCGCCATCCAAGTCGCCTACAACACCAAACACGGCATCGATCCCCAACCACTGCGCAAACGCATCGCCGACGTGGCCGACATGCTGGCCCGCGAGGATGCCGACACCGATCGCCTACTCGATCAAACCAAACCTGGCAAGGGACTAGATCCGTCCAAGCTGGCCACGGAGGAACTGACTCAACTCATCGAGGACCTCACCGCCCAGATGCACCAGGCCGCGGCGGAGTTGCAGTTCGAGGTGGCGGCGCGACACCGCGACGAGATCGCCGACCTAAAGAAGGAACTGCGCGCCATGATCGAAGCCAACCGGTGACTGGCGTGCCTGGCTCGGCGTTCCCAAAGGCCTGGCCCGCACCCGCCTGGTTCCTCAACCTCCTTCCTCCTCTCATCGCCGTCTACTGGATCGCCCGCAACATCCCGGGCATCACCTTCCTGGGACCGCTTGCCCCCTGAGCGGCTATGCTGTGCCTGTCGCGGGAGAACCGGCCGAGGCCGGTGCCGAAGGAGCAACCGCCCCGGAAACTCTCAGGCCCCAGGACCGCGGCGACTTCCGAGGAAGCAGACTCTGGAAAGAGGCCCGCGGGCCCGCCGAAGGATGAACGATCTCAGGCACCAAGGACAGAGGGGGCTCGGGTGGAGAGTCCACCCGGAGTCACCATGTACCGGAAGGAGTCCTCGTGTCGCTCACACCCACCGCGCTCCACTCGTTGCACGTCGAGTTGGGCGGTCGTCTCGTCGGCTTCGCTGGCTGGGAGTTACCGGTCCAGTTCGCCGGCATCATCGCCGAACACAACCACACCCGTCGCGCCGCGTCGCTTTTCGACGTGAGCCACATGGGGCAGGTTCTCATCCGTCCCTCCTCGGGGAACTTGGGTGATGCGGCCACGGCGTTGGAGTCCGTCATCCCGGCAAGCGTGGCCGGCTTGGCGCCATGGCGGCAACGCTACGGCCTGCTCACCTCCGCGTCCGGCGGGGTGCTCGACGATCTCATGTTCGCCAACCACGAGGACCGCTATTTCGTGGTCGTCAACGCCGCCCGGGCCGAACATGACCTCGGCGTCCTGCGCGGGTTGACTGGCGTGGATGTGGAACACGTGACGGACCGGTCACTGCTGGCGCTGCAAGGCCCACGGGCCGAGCAGGCTCTGTCCCGTCTGATCCCGGCCGCTGCGGAATGCACGTTCATGGACTCCCGCTTCCTCGACTGGGAAGGCGTCCAGGTATGGGTCTCACGCTCGGGCTACACCGGCGAGGACGGCTTCGAGATCTCGGTCCCCAACGATGTGGCCGAGTCCTTCGCCCGCGCACTTTTGGCCATCGACGAGGTGCTCCCGGCAGGCCTGGGCGCCAGAGATTCTCTCCGGCTGGAGGCGGGCATGCCGCTGTATGGCCACGAATTGGCAGAGGACATCTCCCCCGCCGAGGCGGGACTCGCCTGGGCCATCCCCAAGGTCCGCCGGAACGGCGGCAGCAGGGCGGGAGGCTTTCCCGGCGCGGACCGCATCCTCGCCGACCTGGAACGCGGTACGACACGGCAGCGCACCGGGCTGCTGGTTCAGGGCCGCGCGCCAGTGCGCGAAGGCTCCGCGGTCTTCATGGATGAGACTTCCACCGAGCCCATCGCGGTCGTCACCTCGGGCGGTTTCGCCCCCACGGTGGGCGGCCCCATCGCCATGGCGATGCTACCCACCGGCACCCCGCCAGGCGCCGTCGTCTACGCGGAGGTTCGCGGCAAACGGTTGCCGCTCACGGTCACGGAACTACCGTTCGTTCCACACAACTACAAGCGCTAAGGAGCCTCACATGCTGTATTACACCGAAGACCACGAATGGATCGATGCCAGCGACGCCGAGTTCGCCGTCGGTATCACCCCCCACGCCACCGGCGAGCTGGGCGACATCGTCTACGTCGAACTGCCCGAGATCGGCACCGAGGTCGCCCAGGGCGACGAGGTGGTCGTCATCGAATCCACCAAGGCGGCCTCTGGCATCGCCGCCCCCTTCGATGGGGTCATCACCGCCATCAACCAGGAGATCGTCGACAGCCCCGAACTCATCAACGACGACGCCGCTGCCGCCTGGTTCTTCCGCATCCGCCCCGCCGAGGGCGTCGAACTCGACGGCTTCCTCGACGAGGCCGGCTACCAGGCCCTGATCGGCTGATGGCCTGGGAAGCAACCGGCTACGATCCGGACGATTTTGCCAACCGCCGTCACATCGGCCCCAGCCCCGCCGAGATGGCGCAGATGCTTGAGACCGTAGGCGTCGCGGACCTGGATACGCTCATCGACCAGACGGTCCCCGCGTCGCTGCGTCAGGAACGTCCATTGAGTTGGGCGCCCCTGACGGAGGGCGCCATGCTGGAGAAGTTGCGTCTAGCTGCGGCCAAGAATCAGGTGCGCACATCCCTCATCGGGCAAGGCTATTACGGCACCATTACTCCCCCAGCCATCCAGCGCAACATCTTGGAAAACCCGGCCTGGTACACGGCCTACACCCCGTACCAGCCCGAGATCTCCCAAGGGCGTTTGGAGGCGCTGCTCAACTTCCAGACCATGATCGCGGACCTGACTGGGCTCGAGATCGCCGGCGCCTCCCTGCTGGACGAGGCGACGCCCGCCGCCGAGGCCATGAGCATGGCGTTCGCGCACGGAAAGCGTAAGCGGACCCGGTTCTTCGTGGCCGACGACCTGCATCCGCAGATCCGTGCTGTGCTGGCCACCCGAGCCCGTCCCCTGGGGATCGAGATCGTCGAAGGACCTGCCGATGACTTCGCCGATACCGACGTCTTCGGCGCACTCTTCGCCTATCCCGGCACCTATGGACACGTGCGAGACCTCACCGCTCACTGCCAGGCCGTGCACGACGCGGGTGGCTTGGCCATCATCGCGGCCGATCTGTTGGCATTGACCCTGCTCAAGGAACCAGGCGCCATGGGCGCCGATATCGCGGTGGGTTCGGCCCAGCGCTTCGGAGTCCCGATGGGCTACGGCGGTCCACATGCCGCGTTCCTAGCGTGTCGTGACGCACTCAAACGCATCATGCCGGGCCGTATCGTCGGCGTGTCGAAGGATTCCGCTGGGAACCGGGCCTACCGCTTGGCGCTGCAGGCCCGTGAACAGCACATCCGGCGTGAGAAGGCCACCTCGAACGTGTGTACGGCGCAGGCGCTATTGGCGGTCATGGCCTCGTTCTACGCCGTGTTCCACGGCCCGGTAGGACTCAAATCGATCGCGCAGCGGACCCATCTGATGGCGGTGACCCTAGCGGAGCGACTCCGTGCGGGGGGCGCCGCCGTCGAGCCAGAGCGATTCTTCGACACCATCACGGTGCGGGTCGGGGTCGGCCAGGCCGGTATCCTCGCGGCCGCCGAACAGCGCGGGATCAACCTTCGCAAGGTGGGGCGCGACCGGGTGGGCATCTCCGTGGACGAGACCACCACCCTGGATGTGCTGGGCAAGGTGCTGGACGCGTTCGGAATCGATGATGACGTGCCCTTGGCGACGGACCCGGTATTGGACGAGGACATGCTGCGCACCAGCGACTACCTCACCCATCCCGTGTTCCACATGAACCGTGCCGAGTCGGAGATGATGCGCTATATGCGTCGGCTCTCCGACCGCGACTTGGCCCTGGACCGGGCCATGATTCCGCTTGGCTCGTGCACCATGAAACTCAACGCGGCCGTGGAGATGATGCCGATCAGTTGGCCCGAGTTCTCTGGGCTGCACCCCTTCGCCCCGGCCCACCAGGCCGAGGGATATCGCGAGATGGTGGCGGACCTTGAGTCCAAGCTGTGCGAGATCACCGGTTACGACGCGTTCTCGATGCAGCCCAACAGCGGCGCTCAGGGTGAGTACGCGGGCCTGCTGACCATCGCCGCTTACCATCGCGCCAACGGGCAGCAGCGCGACATCTGCCTCATCCCCACCTCCGCGCACGGAACGAATCCGGCCTCAGCGGCGATGGCGGGAATGCGGGTGCACTCGGTGGCGGCCCGCCCCAATGGTGATATCGATCTCGACGACTTTCGGGCGAAGGCCGCCGAGGCGGGCGAGCGGCTGGCGGCCGTCATGATCACCTACCCGTCGACGCACGGCGTCTTCGAGGACACGGTACGCCAGGTGTGCGAGATCACCCACGAGCACGGCGGCCAGGTCTACATCGACGGGGCCAACATGAACGCCCTCGTTGGACTCGTCCGGCCGGGCGACCTGGGCGGCGACGTGAGCCATCTCAACCTGCACAAGACCTTCGCGATTCCCCACGGCGGCGGCGGGCCCGGCATGGGACCGATCGGCGTCAAGGAGCACCTGCGGGCTCATCTCCCCTCCGACCCAGCCACCGGCGCGGAGGGCGCGGTCTCGGCCGCCCCGCTGGGTTCGGCGTCGATCCTGCTCATCTCGTGGGCCTATATCCGGCTCATGGGAGGAGAGGGGCTGACCCAGGCGACGCGCGTGGCCATCCTGAGCGCCAACTATCTGGCCTCGAGGCTGGCCGAGGCATACCCGATCCTCTATCGAGGTGCGGGGGGACGCGTGGCGCACGAGTGCATCGTCGACCCTCGCGCGTTCGCCGAGCACGGGATCACGGTGGACGACATCGCCAAGCGGCTCGTCGATCACGGCTTCCATGCCCCGACGATGAGTTGGCCCGTGGCCGGAACACTCATGGTGGAGCCCACGGAATCGGAGACCCTCGCCGAGTTGGACCGGTTCGTGGCCGCGATGCTGGACATCGCCCGCGAGGCCGGGGAAGTCACGGCTGGCCGGATCGCCGCGGAAGACTCTCCACTGCGACGGGCGCCGCACACGGTGGAAGACCTCGTGGCCGATTGGGACCGACCGTACTCGCGCGAGCAGGGCTGCTTCCCTGCGGGTGCGTTCCGGGTGGATAAGTACTGGCCCCCCGTCGGACGCGTGGACAACGCGTTTGGCGACCGTAACCTGGTGTGTTCCTGCCCGCCTTGGGAGGGTGCCCAGTAGCCGGCGGGCCGGCTGCGGTTAGTTTCCGGCGGCTCACCGGATGGGCCGCGACGTCGAGTCGTCGCGGCCCATGGTGCGCAGGTACCGGTTCAGGGCCCTGCTGAGCACTGTCGTCATGCCCGTCAGCGCACGAAGCGTCGGGCGTGGGTAGCGCATAGACTCCTGGCATGAGTAGATCCGTAGCGTTGACCGGGGGCATCGCCTCGGGCAAGTCGCTCGTCGCCGACGAGCTCGCCCGGCTGGGTGCTGTCATCATCGACGCCGATCTCTTGGCGCGGGAGGTGGTCGAGCCCGGCACCGACGGTCTTGCGGCGCTGCGCGAGCGTTTCGGTGACGGCATCCTCCAGCCGGATGGCTCACTCGACCGGACCGCGCTCGCCAACATCATCTTCGCCGACCCCGAGGCCAGGTCCGCGGTCAACGCCATCATCCATCCGCGTGTGCGGGCCCAGGCGCGGAAGCTGGAAGACGCCGCGCCGGCGGGAGCGGTGGTGGTGCACGTGATCCCACTGCTGGTCGAGGCCGGCTTGGCCGAGGCCTTCGAGACAGTGTGGGTTGTCGACATCCCCGTCGAGACCCAGTTGGCCCGGCTCATGACCCGCAACGGCCTGACCGAGGCTCAGGCCCAAGCGCGGATCGACGCGCAGGCCAGTCGGGAGGACCGGCTCGCCGTGGCCGACGCAGTCATCGATAATTCCGGTTCACCGTCCGCGACACTCGCCACGGTACGAACACTATGGGAGATGCTGACGCCGTAACACGGCAAGCCCAAATGCTCGGCTGGCGCGATCAGCCCACATAACGCAGGTGGGGCGCCGACCCACGGATCGGCGCCCCACCTGTTAAGCGGATGTCAGTTCCCGGCGAGCTTCTCGCGCAGTGCCTGCAGCGACTCGTCGGAGGCGAGAGAGCCCTCCGAATCGGCCTCCGTCACATAGCCGGTCCCAGCCTCGACGGCGGCCTCGCGGTCCGCGACCTCGGCCGACTCGACCTGGCGCTTGTGGGCCTCCCACAGCGCGTGTGCCTGGGCGTACTGAGCCTCCCACGCAGCGCGCTGCTCCTCGAAGCCTTCCTTCCAGTCGTTGGTCTCCGGGTCGAAGCCCTCGGGGTAGATGTAGTTGCCCTGCTCGTCGTAGGACGCCTGCATACCGTAGAGCAGCGGGTCGAAATCGTCAGCAGCGATGTCGACGCCCTCGTTGGCCTGCTTGAGCGACAGCGACACGCGGCGGCGCTCAAGGTCGATGTCGATGACCTTGACCATCCGCTCGTCGCCCACGGCGACAACCTGCTCGGGGATCTCGACGTGACGCTCAGCCAACTCGGACACGTGCACCAAGCCCTCGATGCCCTCGCCGACACGAACGAACGCGCCGAACGGCACCAACTTGGTGACCTTGCCGGGAACGATCTGGCCAATCTGATGCAGCCGGGCGAAGGTCTGCCACGGGTCTTCCTGGGTGGCCTTCAGGGACAGAGACACGCGTTCGCGGTCCATGTCGACTTCGAGCACCTCGACGGTAACAGGCATACCCACCTCGACCACCTCGTTGGGATGGTCGATGTGCTTCCAGCTCAGCTCGGAGACGTGCACCAAGCCGTCGACACCGCCCAAATCGACGAAGGCGCCGAAGTTGACGATGGAGGACACCACGCCCTTGCGGATCTGGCCCTTCTGAAGCTGGGTGAGGAACGTCTGGCGCACCTCGGACTGGGTCTGCTCCAGCCACGCGCGACGCGACAGGACCACGTTGTTGCGGTTCTTGTCGAGTTCGATGATCTTCGCCTCGAGCTCCATACCGACGTAGGGCTGGAGGTCCCGAACCCGGCGCATCTCGACCAGGGACGCGGGCAGGAAGCCGCGCAGACCGATGTCGACGATGAGGCCACCCTTGACCACCTCGATGACGTGGCCGTTGACGACGCCATCTTCTTCCTTGATCTTCTCGATCGTGCCCCAGGCGCGCTCGTACTGAGCGCGTTTCTTGGACAGGATCAGGCGCCCCTCCTTGTCCTCCTTCTGTTGAACGAGGGCCTCGATCTGATCCCCGACCTGGACCACGTCGAACGGGTCCACGTCGTGCTTGATCGAGAGTTCCTTCGATGGGATGACGCCCTCGGTCTTGTAACCGATGTCGAGCAGGACCTCGTCCCGGTCAACCTTGACGACGGTGCCGGAGACGATGTCTCCGTCGCTGAACGAAACGATGGTGGCGTCAACCGCAGCGAGGAAGTCCTCGCGGGTGCCAATGTCATCGACCGCAATGGCCGATGCCTCAGTGGAGGAGGTCATGTAGTAGGGCTCCAAGACATATTGTTGTCTGCACTAGGCCCTGCCTCTAGGACACGCCGCTCCCTGCTCTGTCTGAGGGACGACAGGCCAAAGTGCCGTTTAAGCCTACAGTTGCGTCGTTTGAGGGTCAATTCACCCACGATGACGAGGTCTTGAGAGTTCCCCACACCCAGTGCTTATACTGACCGCGTGAGTTTGGGAGATACCATCAAAAAACGTTGGCAGATCATAGTCGCCGTCATCGCAGCCGTTGCCGTCGTCATCGGAACGTACGTGGCCGTCAATGCGTCGCGGCCGCAAACACAAGGGCAGTCGCCTGGACCGTCGACGAGTAGCAGTTCGCCCGCCGCGTCCCCCAAAGCCTCGCGCGACCCGGCGCTGGTGGCTGATTGTAAGCCGTTGGGCAAGGGCTTCGAGCCCACCCGCTTCACTATGGAGCAGCCGTCCGCGAACGAGAAGATCCTCTCGCTGGGATACGACAAGGATGGCAACATCGCCGCGCCTCCTGGCGACGAGCCCCGCACCGCATCCTGGTGGAACGATGGCCCGAAGGCCGGATCCCAGAAGGGCAAGGTCGTGCTGTCGATCCACACCTATCGTCGCGGTGGCGCGCTCGGCAACGAGATGTATGCCAACGACAAGCCGCTCATGGACAAGGGTGATGTGATCAAGCTGTATGGCGACAACGGCCAGGTTGCCTGCTACGAGTTCGCCGAGGCCATGAAGGTCAAGGTGGACGAGTACGATCCGGACTCCGACATCATGGTGGACCACACGGGCAAGCCGCGCCTGCTCATCATCATCTGCTCCGACCAGGTCGCAGGGAAGCCAGCGGCGTCTCGCATCTTCTTCTACGCCGACCCCATCGATCTGGCCGCCTGAGCCTGACACGCCAAGACGATCGCCCTGGGCCCAAGCCCAGGGCGATCGTCGTATCTCGGGTTTTCAGTGCGCGGCCGTGTACCAGGAGTCGCCCATCCCGATGGAGACCTCCAGTGGCACCCGCAGTTCCATGGCCCCACCCATAGCCTGGCGCACCAGCGCGGCGACTGTTTCCTCCTCCCCGGGAGCCACCTCCACCACCAGCTCATCGTGCACTTGGAGCAGCAGACGGCTGCGCACCCCAGCGGATTTGAGGGCCTCAACAACGTCGAGCATGGCGAGCTTGATCACGTCGGCCGCAGACCCCTGGATGGGCGAGTTCAGCGCGGCGCGCTCAGCCATCGCGCGGCGCTGCCGGTTGGTGGTGGTGAGATCGGGCAGATAGCGACGGCGACCCAGCATCGTCTCGGTGTAGCCGCGCTTGCGGGCCTCCGCGACAATATCCGACAGGTACTGTCGCACCCCGCCGACGCGTTCAAAGTAGCCCTCCATCAATTCCTTGGCCTCGCCTACGGAGATGCCGAGTTGGTTCGACAGTCCGAAGGCGCTGAGCCCATACGCCAAGCCGTAGTTCATAGCCTTGATCCGGGCCCGCATCTCCCCCGTGACCTCATCGGGCTGAACGTGGAAGACGAGGGAGGCCATTTCGTTGTGGAAATCCCGCCCTGAGGTAAAGGCCTCGATCATGCCTGCGTCGCCGCTGCCGTGGGCCATGATCCGCATCTCGATCTGCGAGTAATCGGCCGACATGAGAGCCGCGTACCCGTCCCCCGGCACGAAGGCAGAACGGATCTGGCGACCCACCGAGGTGCGGATGGGAACGTTCTGCAAGTTCGGTTCGGTCGATGACAGACGCCCGGTAGCCGCCATGGTCTGGACATAGGTGGTGTGGATGCGCCCATCATCACCCACGGCGGCAAGCAACCCATCCACGGTCTGCCGTAACCGGATAGCGTCGCGGTGCGCGAGGAGATGGCCGAGGAATGGATGCTCGGTCTTGGCGTACAGCCCCTCCAAGGCCTCCGCATCGGTGGTGTAACCCGACTTCGTCTTGCGGGTCTTAGTCATGCCCAGTTCGTCAAACAGCACCGCCTGAAGCTGTTTGGGGCTGCCCAGGTTGACCTCGTGACCCAAGACGGCGAACGCTGCCTCCTGCGCCGACACGACCGCCGCGTCAAACTCTCCTCGCAGTTGGTGGAGTCGGTCCAGGTCCACGGCGATCCCGTCACGTTCCATGCCTGCCAAGCCGCGTTGCAGCGGCAGTTCGACGTCCGTCATGAGGGCGCTGGCCCCACGTTCGACGAGATGCTCGTCCAGGACCGCGGCCAAGTCGAACACCGCCCGCGCGTGAAGCAACGCCGCCGCCACGACTGCGTCGGGCGCGTCGTCTTCAAAATCGAGCGTGGGCTGCGACTCCCCCGCTGGGACTGCGGAAAGGTCCCGCTTGAGGTAACGAACGACCAAGTCGCCCAGGTCATAGGTGCGCTGGTCCGGGCGCAGGAGGTAGGCAGCCAGCAAGGTGTCCTGCACGATGCCCGTCAGGTTCCAGCCACGGGCCCAGCATGCCAGCATGGGTCCCTTCGCCCCGTGCATCACCTTGGCTCGTTCGGACGAGGCCAGCCAGGCCGCCAACGCGGCGTCGTCCTCCGGCGTGATGGTGGCCGTGTCGATGTAGGCGCCGTCGCCATCGGCCGCGGCCAGCGCGATGCCGGTGATATCGCCAGTGCCAGCGCCCCAGGAACCGACGACATGGATGCCGGTGCGTTGCCCGGCATGAGACTCCAGCCAGGACGCGATCTCACCGGGGGCCAGCTCACCGCCCTTCACCGCGAACGACTCGGTAACGATCTCCTCCGGCGGCGACAACTCGATCAGCCGTTCCCGTAGCACCCGGAACTCGAGGGAGTCGAACAGTTCGTGGACACGTTCCCGGTCCCAGTCGTGACGCGCCGTCGCTGGCAGGGAAAGCGGCAGCTTGAGGTCTCGCACCAGGGCGTTGAGCCGTCGGTTGCGTGTCACGTCGTCGAGATGGGCGCGCAGCGATTCCCCCGCCTTCCCTGGCACCTGCTCCGCCCGGGCCACGATGTTGTCTAGGCCATCGAACTGCGTCAGCCATTTTGCCGCCGTCTTTGGTCCGACCCCTGGTACCCCGGGCAGGTTATCGCTGGTCTCCCCCACTAGCGCCGCCAACTCCGGATAGCGAGCCGGCGTCACGAGGTACTTCTCAGTTACCGCATCTGGGGTCATCCGCGCCAGATCGGAGACACCCTTACGCGGGTATAGAACCGTGGTGTGGTCGTTGACCAGTTGCATGGCATCGCGGTCCCCGGTCACGATGAACACGTCCATGTCCTCGGCGTTGGCCTCGGTGGCGAGTGTGGCGATGATGTCGTCGGCCTCGTAGCCAGGCAATTCGATGTGCGCGATGCCCATGGCGTCCAGCACATCCTTGATGAGGCTCACCTGACCCTTGAACTCCTCGGGCGACGTGGCCCGCTTGGCCTTGTACTCGGGATAGACCTCGGTGCGGAAGGACTCTCTGGCCACGTCAAAAGCGACGACGAGGTGCGTGGGCTGTTCGTCGCGCAGCACGTTGATCAGCATGGAGGTGAAGCCGAAGACAGCGTTGGTGTGCTGGCCCGTGCTGGTAGTGAAGTTCTCCACGGGAAGCGCGAAGAACGCGCGGTAGGCCATGGAATGGCCATCGATCAACAGCAGCTTCGTCGGTTCGCTCACGCGAGCGAGCCTACCGAACCTGTGGCAGAGTGCGCCCATGAACAACGTTCCCGATTGGGCCGCCCAGATCGTCTCCCCGCTCGATCAGAAACTGGGATTCGTGCTGGAGTATCTGTCCCCCGAACGAGTGGTCGGTTCCATTCCGGTGGAGGGCAATCAACAGCCCTTCGGCGCGCTCCATGGCGGAGCCACGGCCGTCCTCATTGAGACCCTCGGGTCCATGGGGGCGCTGGCGCACGGCCGCGCCTCGGAACTGGTGGGAGTGGGCGTCGACCTCAACGTCACGCACCTGCGCGCTGCGCGCGCCGGCCGGGTTCGGGGCACGGCGACAGCGGCGTATCTGGGACGCAGCACCGCCACCTACACCGTCGAGGTCGCGGGCGATGACGGACGGCTCACCGCTGTGGGACGGCTCACCTGCCGCTGGGTCCCAGAACAACGCTGAGAAGTCAGCGCTTCTTGTGCGAGATGACCCCCTCAGAGACCTCACGCATCGACTTGCGCATGTCCATGGCGGTCTTCTGAATCCAGCGGAACGCCTCGGGTTCGGTCAGCCCAAGATCCTGCTGGAGGATTCCCTTGGCCTGATCGATGATCTTGCGCGATTCGAGCCGTTCCTCCAGCGTCGCCAACTCGTCCTCGATAGCAACGATCTCCTGGAACCGCCCCATGGCGATCTCAATGGCCGGGATGACGTCTGAGGCCCCGAAGGGCTTGACGACGTAGGCCATCGCACCAGCGTCGCGGGCGCGTTCCACGAGATCACGCTGACTGAAGGCGGTCAACATCACGATGGGCGCGATGCGTTCCTCCGCGATGATCTCCGCGGCGGAGATGCCGTCCATCTTGGGCATCTTGACGTCCATGATCACAAGATCCGGCTCCAGTTCACGGGCCAGCTTGACGGCTTCATCGCCGTCGCCGGCCTCACCGATCACGTCGTAGCCCTCTTCGGTGAGGAGTTCGACAAGATCAAGACGGATCAAGGCCTCGTCTTCCGCAACGAGGACCGTGGGTTTCTTCTTCATCTAGTTCACTCTTCCCTCAACCAGGTCGCGGTGAGCTTCTCTGGTCAACCTACCTGTACAGCTTACTGAACAAGTCAATATTCTGCCCAGTCAGCGCGCGAATGATCGGCAGAAACACGAGATGGCCAAGGTGTGGCACAATGTGTGGTGCACCCGGCCCGGGTGGCGGAATGGTATACGCGGACGGCTCAAACCCGTCTGGCCGAAAGGCCGTAGGGGTTCGACTCCCCTCCCGGGCACACGAAGAGGGGGACCCAGACGGGTCCCCCTCTAGTGTCTCGGTCACTCCACGCTGCCGAGTTCCTTGATCTTGTGCACACGCAAGTTGTTGGTCTTGCCAGGGATGCCCAACGGAGAGCCAGAGAGCATGACGATGCGCTCGCCAACCTCGATCATCCCGTTGTCGCGCAGGTGCTTGTCGACAGCCTCGACAACCTCCTCCGAGACGGTGAACTCCGGGGTGATCTGGGTATCGACGCCCCACGACAGCGACATCTGACGCTGCGTTTGTACCTCCGGGGAGAACACGAGCATCGGGATGGGCGAACGCAGCCGCGACAGGCGCCGCCCCGTGTCACCAGATTTCGTGAACGCCACCAGGTAACGTGCTCCGATCCGCTCAGCCACCTCTGCAGCCGCCTTGGCGAGGATGCCGCCCGTGGTGTGAGGATCCCAGTCGATGATGTGGATCTCGGCGTGTCCCTCACGTTCGGTCTTTTCGACGATGCGGGCCATCGTGGAAACGGCCTCCACCGGGTAATCGCCCACGGAGGTCTCGCCCGAAAGCATGACCGCGTCGGCTCCGTCGAGGATGGCGTTGGCGACATCCGAGGCCTCCGCGCGGGTGGGCCGCGGATTGGTGATCATCGACTCGAGCATCTGGGTGGCGACGATCACAGGCTTGGCCCACTTGCGAGCGGCGCGGATGATGCGCTTCTGAACCAACGGCACCTCCTCGAGCGGGAGCTCGACGCCAAGGTCGCCGCGAGCCACCATGAAGGCGTCGAACGAGTCGATGATGTCTTGGAGGTTGGCGATGGCCTGCGGCTTCTCCAACTTCGCGATGACGGGCAGGCGCCGGCCCTCCTCGTCCATGATCTCGTGGACGCGCTTGATGTCGTCGCCGGAGCGCACGAATGACAAGGCGACCATATCGATGTCTTGATGCAGCGCCCAGCGTAGGTCGCGTTCGTCCTTCTCGGACAGCGCGGGCACCGACACGGCTACGCCTGGAAGATTGATTCCCTTGTTGTTGGACACGGGGCCGGGTACGACGACCTCGGTGACGACGTCCGTGTCGGATACCTCAAGGGCTCGCAGTCCCACCTTGCCGTCGTCGATGAGGATGTAGTCGCCGGGCTGAACGTCGCCAGGCAGCCCCTTGTACGTGGTGGAGCAGCGCTCCACAGTGCCTTCGATGTCATCGGTCGTGATGGTGAACCGCGCGCCAGTGTCGAGATAGTACTTCTCGTCCTTGGCGAATCGTCCGAGCCTGATCTTGGGGCCCTGGAGATCGGCGAAAACGCCGATGTTCTTGCCTGAACGAGCCGCGGCCTCACGGACATTGGCGAGGCGGCTGCCATGCTCGTCGTAGTCGCCGTGGCTCATGTTGAGACGGGCGACGTTCATGCCGGCGCTGATCAACTCAACGAGGCGGTCAACGGTGTGGGCCGAGGGGCCCAGGGTACATACGATCTTTGCTCTGCGCACGAGGCAAACTTTACCGGAGGCTCAGGACTGCGAACGCAGAGTCTCCAACGCTTCGGCCAGATCCTTGGGGTAATCGGAAGAGAAACTCACCCATTCCCCTTTGCTGGGATGTGTGAAGCCCAGTTCCACGGCATGCAGCCACTGCCGTTCCAGACCAAGATGCCGTGCCAGCACGGGATCGCCACCATAGAGTGGGTCCCCCACACATGGATGTCCGATGGCGGCCATGTGCACTCTAATCTGATGCGTTCGCCCAGTCTCCAGGTGAATCCGCAGGAGGGTGGCTGCCCGGTGGGCCTCAAGGGTCTCGTAATGCGTCACGCTATGCCGTCCACCGTCCACGATGGCCATCTTCCAGTCACTACCGGGGTGCCGCCCAATGGGGGCCTCGATAGTACCGTCGAAGGGATCGGGATGGCCTTGGACCAAGGCGTGATAGGTCTTGTCCACCGTCCTGTCCCGGAATGCCTGCTTCAACACGCTATAGGCGACCTCGGACTTCGCCACCACCATGAGGCCACTCGTCCCCACGTCGAGACGCTGCACGATACCTTGGCGTTCCGCCACACCAGAAGTGGCGATGCCCACCCCGGCCGCAGCCAAGTGTTCCACCACCGACGGCCCACTCCATCCGAGGCTCGGGTGCGCGGCGACACCCACGGGCTTGTCCACCACGACGATGTCACGGTCCTCGTAGACGATGCGCACACCATCGGCGAGGACTGGTGAGACCGCAACCGTGCGTCGCGGCTCAGCCGTCACCTCAAGAAGTTCCCCCCCTACCACTCTGGCCGAGCCCTTGACGACAGGGAGGCCGCCAAGCAGCACTGCCCCCTCGTCGATCAGATCCTCAATCCGGGAGCGGCTGTACCCGGTCACCCGGGCCGCGGCCGCGTCGACACGCTCGCCAGCCAAGGTGTCGGGGATGAGAAACACACTCATGAAGCCTGTTCCTTCTCCTCCGGTTTGTCTTTCTCGAACAGCCCAGCGAGGATGATGAGCCCCGCTGCCACCGTGATGCACACATCGGCGAAGTTGAAGATGGCGAAGAAGGGAACCTGAAACATATCGACCACATGCCCATGGAGCGGGGCCGGGGGTTGAAACAGGCGATCGACAAGGTTTCCCGTGATGCCCGCCAACAGAAGGGCCAGCGTGATGGCGTGAGACATCCGCCTGATCCGCGGGAGCGCGACCGCCAGACAGGCGATCGTGGCGATGATGGCGAACACGCTGAAGAAGACGGTGGCGTTTGCCCCCATACCGAAAGCCGCTCCGGGATTACGGACGAGCCGCAATTGAAGAATGGAGCCCAGCACCGGCACGCCCACGCCGGGCTCCAGATAGGTGACGCAGGCGAGTTTGATGAGTTGGTCGATGCCCAGGCCCACGAGCGCGCCCCCCAGCGCCACGGCCCGGACGGGCATGCTCAGCGCCGCTCCTCGCGTTGCTTGCACGACATGCACAAGGTGGCTCGCGGGAACACCTGGAGGCGGGCCTTGCCGATGGGCTCCGAGCACACCTCGCAGTAGCCGTACTCGCCCTCGTCGAAGAGGTGGATCGCGAGCCGGAGTTGTTCGGCCATCTCACGGACGTTCTGCGCGAGCGACAGCTCCTGATCGCGTTCGAAATTACTGGAGCCAACGTCGGCCGGGTCCCGGCCGGCGCCGTCGGTACCGCCTTTGAGCAGCGCGGCGAGCTCAGACTCACTCTCCTGAATCCGCCGCTCGACACGTTCCAGTTCCTCTTGCAGTTCAGCCCGCTGTTCCGCGATCTCTTCCGCGGTCCACGGGTCCTCGCCCTCCCGGACCGGGAGCTCCACAAGCTTTTTGGACATGGAAGGCCTCTCTGAAATCGATGCTGTTGGGGAAGGCTACACCACATAAGCAGTCACAAGACGACAGGCCGGCGGGGTGTGCCCAACCGGCCTGTCGTGACTTCTTGTGTGTTACCGCTGATCGCCTGCCAAGGCGTCCAAACGGGGGGTGCTGGAGCGGGCGAACTCGCTACCACCGTCCGGCTCCACCTTCGACGCATCGATGTCGACGAGCATGCGACGCAACTGGGTGGTCATGTTGCCGCGGTACTCGGCCTCGAAGGAACGCAGGCGCTCCACCTTGCGCATCAGTTCGCCCTGTTCGCGCTCCAGGTCCGCGAACAACTCGCGGCGACGCTGAGCGGCCTGCTGATCCACGAGGGCCGCACGGCCCTCTGCGTCCTTCGTGGTCTGCTCGGCGTTGACTCGAGCCTCCGACTCGACGCGTTCGGCCTTCGTGCGAGCGTCGGTCTTGATCTCGTTGGCGCGCTGTTCGGCCTCGGCCACCTTGCGCTGCGCCTCGTTCTCAGCCTCGTTGACCAGCGTCGTGGCCTGATCCGTGGCCATCTGCAGCAGGCGGGCGACAGCGGGGGCGGCGTCGTCGCTGGCACGCACCGTGATGAGTTCACCGTTGGCGGCCACCTGGGTGACCTGCTGGGTGCGTGCTCGGTCGTACTCGGAACGCACCTGATCGAGCTGGCTGCGAAGCCGGTCGTTGTCTGCGGCGAGTTCGCGGATTCGTTGTTCCCCGGCAGCGACGGCGCCAGTGGCGTCGCCCTTCTGGCTCAGGGCCGTGTTGAGCCGGTCGATCTCACTGCGCAGCGAAGCGATCTCTTGGTCCTTGCCGTGAAGCTGCTGCTCGCGGCTCTGAAGCTGCTGGTCCTTGGCCTGGAGCTGTTCGCGCAGCTTGGCCTCGTCTGGCGACGGGCCCTGAGAGAACGCTCCCTGCACCGAGGTCTGCTGCACGGAGTCAAGCTCTCGGCGCAGGCGCTCGCGCTCCTTCTCGAACTCGTCGAAGGTCAGTTCAACCTTGTCGATGAAGGTATCGACATCGCCGACCTGATAGCCGGTGTCGCCGCGCCGCGTCATGCGGAATCGAACGGTGCGGACCTCGTCCAGGGTCAGGCTCATTAGTTACTCCCATGGTCGTCCTCGGGCCGGCTACGAGTGCCGGTCCATTTAGGTTAGCCTAGCGCGCTTGGCACCGACTAACACCTCATGCTGCGGTTGAGGTTAGCGCCAACCTGGCTCACGCCAGCCGGTTTCCTGACACGATTTTGGCATCGGGTGACGCAGCAAGGCCGCGACCCGGAGCCCCGGGCCGCGGCCTACTGCACAGCGAATCAACTCTGGTTGAAGAAACCACCTGAGACGATGCGTTCCTTGTCCTCAGGTCCCACGACGAGATTGTGGGGGCACAGAAGGAACACCTTGGTGGAGACACGCTCAATGTTGCCCCGCAAGCCAAAGATGAGCCCGGCGGCGAAGTCCACCAGCCGTTTGTCCTCACCGTCCTCCATGTCCGAGAGGTTCATGATGACCGGGATGCCGTCGCGGAAGTTCTCGCCGATGACCCGTGCCTCGTTATACGAACGGGGACGCACGCTGACGATCCGGCTCAGGTCGGCCACCTCCTTCTGCGGCGCCGGAGGCGGCGAGGGCGGCGACGGCACAGCGACGGGGCGCTGGGTGGGCAAAGCCGCCACCGTGGCGCTCTCCTCGCTGACCTCAGGCTCCACCTCGTCGGTGTACTCCGCGTCGTCTTCGAGTCGCTCCGCGTCGCGATACCGCCCGTCCTCGACGAGCCCCATCCACGCCGCAACACTACGCAGGCCCACGTCTGCCTCCTCTGCCCGTTGGTTCGCGGTAGCACTTGATGCCGTGACACGTACCATCGCGGCTCAAGACACGTCTCATCAGTGTTTCCTTAGTTGAGAAGGCTAGCGCGACGGACCATCTCAGCCCTCGCGACGCACCGAACTCGCCCGATCACTTCATGAAGTCGGGGACGTCTAGGTCGTCCTCCTCGATGATCCGGCGTGGCGGCGGCGGAGGAGGCGGCGGCGCTGGCGTCGGAGGAGGTGGCGTCTGAATGGATGGGCGCTGCCCAGGCATGGGCGAGGCCGTGGGGGCATGCACGTTCAAGTTGGGGCGGTTGGGCGTGGGCTGCGCCACGGGCCGATGCTCGGCCGAGCGTCCCTGACGCTTCTGCGGGTGCCCGCCGTCGAAGCCAGCAGCGATGACTGTCACCCGCACCTCGTCGCCAAGGGCGTCGTCGATCACCGTACCAAAGATGATGTTCGCCTCGTCGTGGGCGGCCATCTCGATCAGTTCCGCGGCCGCGGATACCTCGAACAGCCCCAGGTCCGACCCGCCGGCGATCGAGAGCAGCACACCGTGCGCACCATCGATGCTGGCCTCCAGCAGGGGCGACGAGATGGCCATCTCGGCCGCCGCCCGGGCGCGGTCCTCACCCCGCGCCGACCCGATACCCATGAGCGCCGATCCGGCCTGGCTCATGATCGACTTCACATCCGCGAAGTCGAGGTTGATGAGGCCGGGCGTGGTGATGAGATCCGTGATGCCAGACACGCCCTGCATGAGCACTTGGTCGGCCTGCTTGAAAGCGTCCAGGATCGCGACCTGCTGGTCCGTCATCTGGAGCAGCTTGTCGTTGGGGATGACGATGAGAGTGTCGACCTCTTCCCTCAGGGATTCGATTCCCGACTCCGCCTGGGTGGAACGACGACGACCCTCAAACGAGAACGGGCGAGTCACCACGCCGATGGTCAGCGCACCCAACGAGCGGGCGATCTTGGCGACGATGGGGGCGGCACCCGTTCCCGTGCCGCCGCCTTCTCCCGCGGTGACGAAGACCATATCGGCGCCCTTGAGGGCCTCTTCGATCTCCTCGGAATGATCCTCGGCGGCTTGGCGTCCCTTCGACGGGTCTGCCCCGGCCCCAAGGCCACGGGTTAATTCGCGACCGATGTCGAGCTTGACATCGGCATCGCTCATCAGAAGGGCCTGCGCATCAGTGTTGACGGCAATGAACTCGACGCCTCGAAGCCCCGCCTCGATCATTCGGTTGACGGCATTGACGCCGCCGCCGCCGACACCGACGACCTTGATCACCGCGAGGTAGTTCTGAGATGCGCTAGCCATGTGGGTCAGGCTATGAGAGGGGTTCGCGCAACGTCCAACGCCACGACGGGATGTCGCGGAAATCACCTCAAGTGGCACTTCAGGTTGCCGCTGACTGGGTCAGGGTTCCGCGGACTCGCGCGTCGTTGGGTTGTGCGGGGCCGAAACATCGTAGACCTTGGCGTCGACTTGGAGCAGAGCCGCCAGCACCTCCGCTTTGAGGGTGGAGTCCTCGGCGCTCCCCCACACCACATGCCGGTCCTTGGACAGTTTCAAGGTGATCCGGTCCACCGATTTGGCTTGCAAAGATGTCACCTGGCCACGCAGATTCTCAGGCAGCGCCTTTGCCACGGTGGCCACATCCGTGAGGAGACGCTTGTCGTCTCCCTCCACTGTGGCCTGCAGCACACCATCGAATGGTTTGTCGCTGTGCGCGAAGACGGTGGCTTCATCATCGATCAAGTCGTACCCTTCGCCAGTGGTTCTCTGGTAGGCCGCCTGCCTCTCGGTCACCTGGATCTCGACCGTGCTGGGCCACCGGAAAGACACCTTCGCGGAGCGCACGGGCGCCAGGCTTTCGACCCGCGACACGATGGCGGTGGTGTCTTGACGCAATAGGGGCGTGCCCACTTGAACTTCGGCAGCCGCCTTCACCTCGT
The DNA here is from genome assembly GCA_041854805.1 of Arachnia sp. GTDB lineage: Bacteria > Actinomycetota > Actinomycetes > Propionibacteriales > Propionibacteriaceae > Arachnia. The sequence continues at coordinate 38,405 of JBHADA010000121.1, read as the reverse complement.
CGGCGGAGACCCTATTAGTTCCGCTCACCGCGACCTCGCGGGCGGCGAAGACCGATGAGAACAGCAGGAGATAGCCGACAAGCAGGATCAGCGTCAGCCCGCCGCCGATGCCACCGAGCACGAGGTAACGCCGCCGCCGCCCGACGGCCCGCTTCCGTTGCAGTGCCTTGGCGAACTCGCCAGGCGGCAGCGCCTCGTTCACGACTGTTGGGCCTCGGGCCGTTCCTTCAGCAGCTTCGCGAGAAGAGGTCCGACGATCGTGACGTCGCCACAACCGAGGGTAATGATGAGGTCACCGGGACGAGCGATCTCATTGAGAGCCTCGGGCAGGTCGTACTTGTCCTTGACATAGACCACCTCGCGGGCGCCATGCTTCTTGGCCGTCTCCACCACCAATTCGCCGGTGACCCCCGGAATGGGGTCCTCCCTCGCGCCACACACGTCGTTGATTACGGCGATGTCGGCGAGGGTCATGACCTCGCCGAACTCGTCGGCGAAGTCGACGGTGCGCGAATAGAGATGCGGCTGGAAGCAGCCGATGAGCCGCCCGGGCAGGCCGGTGGCCTCGTTGCCCGCGGTCGTGGCCCGGCGCGCCGCCGTCAGTGCCGCTCGGATCTCCGTGGGGTGGTGCGCATAATCGTCATAGACGCGGATGCCGGCCGTGTCCGTGATGAGCTGGAACCGGCGCAGCGTCCCTTCATACTTGCCGAGGGCGTCGACCGCCTCCTGATGCCCGAGGCCAAGGGTCCGGCCGACGGCGTACGCCGCCGCCGCGTTGGCCAGGTTGTGGTTGCCGGGTACCTGAAGCACGATGCGGCCGGTGTCCTCGCCGTAGGTAATGGTGGCCGCCACGCCGCTGCCGTGGGCCTCCACGTCAGTGATCCGGACATCCGCGTCGGGGGCCTCACCGTAACGAATGATGCCCTTGGCCTCACCCACGAGTTGATCGGCCAAGGCACGCGACCCCTCGTCGTCGACGTTGATGACCACGTGCTTGACCAGCGGACGGGTGGCGAAGGCACGGAAACCATCGTGGTAGGCCTCGGCGGTGTGCCAGTTGACCAGGTGATCGGCCTCCACGTTGGTGATGACGGCGATCTCCGTGGGATATTGCAGGAAGGACGCGTCGGACTCGTCTGCCTCAACCACGAAGGCCTCCCCCTTCCCCAGAGCGGAGCTGACCCCGGTGGTAGACAAGGGGCCGCCGATGACGTAGCTGGGGTCGCGACCCGCCTCGCTCAGCATGACGGCGGTCATAGCGGTGGTGGTGGTCTTGCCGTGCGTGCCCGCCACGGCCACCCCGCGCTTGCCCTGCATGAGAGCAGCGAGCGCGGCGGAACGGTGCCAGATCCGCAGGCCGCGGCGACGCGCCTCGGCCAACTCCGGGTTCTCGGCGCGAATGGCCGAGGAGATGACCACAGTCTGCGCATCGCCGATCTGCTCGGCGGCGTGACCCACATAGGTGGTCACGCCCACTTGCTCCAAGCCGCGCAATGCGGTGGAGTCCGACTGATCCGAGCCGCTGGTCTTGACGCCAAGCTCGGCGTAGAGGCGGACCACACCGCTCATGCCGGATCCGCCGGCGGCGATGAAGTGCACCGGACCCACCTGGTCGGCGGGCATTACCTCGACGGGATTAAGAAGCACGAGTCTGCCTTTCCTGTGCCGCCTTCAAGACGGCCTCCGCAAGAGTATCGGCGGCGTCGGCGGGGTACATCCCTCGCGCCGCCGAGGACATGGTCTGCAACCGTCCGGGTTCCTCGAACAGCCGAAGCACCAGGGCAGCTAGTCTATCGGCCGTCAATTCCGCGTCCTCGACGAGTACCCCCGCATCGGCCGCCACCAAGTCCGCCGCGTTCTTACCCTGCTCCCCATTGCCCCAGGGCAGGGGCACGAAGATAACGGGCAGCCCCGAGATGGCGGTCTCCATCACGGTTCCCGCCCCGGCCCGGCCCAGCATGAGGTCCCCGGCCGCGTAAGCCAGCGCCATGTCATCGACGAAAGCCACCGGCTGGTAGCGGGCCCCGTTGGGATGATCCACGGCGACGACGTCTGGAGTCATGTTCTTGGGGCCGAGGATGTGGAGGATCTGGATGCCCGCCTCCAGGATTCGCTCGCGCGCGCCCGCGACCGCGGAGTTGATGCTGACCGCTCCCTGCGAACCACCGCTGACCATGAGCGTCGGCCGGTCTGGATCGAGCCCGAACCCGGCGCGGGCCTGCTGAGGCGTGACGCTGGGGTGGGTGATGGAACGCTTGACGGGCATCCCGATGAGCCTCGCCCCGGGAAGCTGTGACTCCCGGAATGTGGTGGCAACGTAGACAGCGAAACGGGCGCCCACCTTGTTGGCGATTCCGACGATTTTGTTGGCCTCATGAACGACGACGGGCACATTCGTCAGGCGAGCTGCGAGATAGGCCGGGATGGAGACATAGCCTCCAAAGCCCACCAGAACATCCGCGTTGGTGTCCTTGAGGATACGCCGGGCTTGGAGCACCGACTTGGTCAAGGTGTAGGGCAGTTTGATGAGGTCGAGGTTGAGACGCCTCGGAAGAGGCACCGGGTCGATGAGCCGAAGCTCCAGCCCGGCCTCGGGAATGACCCGGGTCTCTAGGCCCTTGGCGGTACCGATGGCGACGATGCTGGCGTCGGAGCGTTCCTGGATGGCTTTGGCGGTAGCAATGAGCGGCGAGGTATGCCCCGCAGTTCCGCCTCCGGCCAGCACGACGCTGGTCATGTGTTCAGTCCTCCTTGCTGGCCGCCAGCACGCTCGTCATGCGGGGCCTCGACTTGGCCTTCCGCGCGGCCAAGTGGGCACGCGCGTCTGGGGTGTTCCTGGCCAAGGCCAGCAACACCCCACTGGCCATAAGGCTAGCCATCAATGCCGACCCGCCGTAAGAGAGGAATGGTAATGGGACACCGAGCACTGGAAGCAGGTGCAGCACCACGAACATGTTGATGATCGCCTGGGTCAAGAACCAGCCGGTGATACCGGCGGCGACGATTCGATTGAACAGGGTCTCGGAGCGTAGGGCGACCTGAATCCCAGCCCAGCCCAGGACCCCAAACAACACGATCACCAGGAGTACCCCGAACAGGCCCAGCTCCTCGCCCACCACGGCAAAGATGTAGTCGGTATGGGCGGCGGTCTTGAGGCCGCCCCACTTCTGCTTGCTGGCGCCAAGGCCGAGCCCCCACCAGCCGCCGCTGGCCAACGCGTAGAGGGCAGCCATGGGCTGGCTGGATAGGTCGGTATTGGACTGTGGATCGAGGAATACAGAGATGCGATTCATCCGATTTCCGGAGCCATACACGAGCAGCCCCATCGCGATCAGGGCCAGAGCCCCCAGCGGGGCCAGATACCGGATGGGGGTGCCGATGAACCACAACATGAGCACCAGCACCGCACCAATCACCAGGCCGGTGCCCAGATCCCGGCCGGCGAGAACGAGCAGCAAGATGATGCCTCCCATGGGAAGCAGCGGCACCACCAACTGAGCCGGTTCGTGCAACCGGTTGCGTTTGATGTGGAGGACCGCGCCGCACCAGACGATGAGGGCAAGCTTGGCGAACTCAGAGGGCTGGAACTGAATCGTGCCGATCATGAGCCAGTTGCGGTTGCCGTTGATCACGGTCCCTATCGTCAGGACGAGGATGAGCAGCACGACTGCCAGGGACCACGCGATCCACCCCATGCGTCGCAGAAAACTGGGTTTGATGCGGCTCAACAGCACGGCCAGGGCCACCCCCACCACGAGGAAGCTGAGCTGACGCACGATGAAGTAGTAAGGGTCATCCTGCCTGAACATCGCCAGGGTCGACGAGGCGGAGAGCACCATGAGAGACCCCAGCGCCACCAAGGCGGTGACGCTGGATGCGATGAAGTAGTACGGCGCCATCGGCGAATCCGCGAGGGACCGCATCTGGGACCATACGGAGATCGGCCGCGCTGGGGAAGTCGCGTCGGTCGCCATCCGGGTCTCCCCTATCTCTAACGTTTCACGTGTCGGTGCACCGCCGCTGCGAACCTCTCGCCCCGGTCGGAGTAGCTGGAAAACATGTCGAGGCTGGCGCAGCCCGGCGAGAGCAGCACCGTGTCACCTGGGCGGGCCAACTCCCCCGCTCGCGCGACCACCTCGTCCATCACCCCAGTGTCGGGGCTATCGAGGACGTGGACCGGGACATCGGGGGCGTGTCGCGCAAGGGATTCGGCGATGAGCTGCCGGTCCACACCGATGACGACGACGCCTCGCATCCTGTCGCGATGACGTTCGATCAGTTCGTCGAACGTGGTCCCCTTCGCCTGACCGCCGGCGATCCATACGAACGAGTCGAAGGCCAGCATCGCCGAGTTCGCCGCGTGGGGGTTGGTGGCCTTGGAATCGTCCACCCAGTCGACGCCGCCCGCACTGGCCACCGTCTCGATCCGATGGCCTGCCAGACGCAGATTGCGCAGCCCATCGCGCACAGACTGGGCACGCACACCGAAACTGCGAGCCAGCGCAGCCGCCGCCAACGCGTTGGCTACGTTGTGAGGTGCGGCAGGATGCACATCCGAGACCTTGGCCAGTTCCAAGGCGGAGTCACGCCGCTGGGCCACGAATGCACGGTCGACGATGAGGTCGTCCACGATCCCCAGCATCGAGAGTCCAGGCAGTGCCATCGTGAATCCGATGGCGCGGGCTCCCTCCACCACCTCGGCGTCCTCCACCATCTTCTCGGTGATCGGCTCGTCGGCGTTGTACACGCAGGAGTTGGTGATGCCCTCGTAGATCTTGGCCTTGTCAGCGGTGTAGGCGGCCATGGGGTCGGCATCCTCGAACCACTCAAGGTGGTCCGGGTGCAGGTTGAGCACCGCCGCGGAATGCAGATGGACGTTATTCATCCAATGAAGCTGAAAGCTCGACAGCTCGACGGCGAACACGTCGTAATCCTCATCATCAAGGATGGCCTCTACGATGGGACGCCCGATATTGCCCACGGCCGTCGTCCTCAGCCCATCAGCCCTGAGCATGGACTCCAGCATCTGCGTGGTCGTGGTCTTGCCGTTGGTACCGGTGACGGCGAGCCAAGGCACCACCCGGTCGGGCTGCATCATGCGGTAGGCCAGTTCCGTCTCTCCCCACACGGGCACGCCCTCGGCCTGTGCCTGGCGCAGTAGCGGGGCGGACGGCCGCCACCCCGGGGAGGTCACCACGAGGTCCGTGCCCGGCGGAAGCTCGGATGTCGCGCCCTTGCCCAGGACCACGGTCACGTCTAGGCGTTCGAGGAGGCTGGCCTTGTCGGCATAGGCCTCCGATTCGTCGAGCACGATGACCTTGGCGCCCAACGACATGAGCCCATCGGCGGCGGCGAATCCGCTGACGCCGAGCCCGGCCACCACGACTTGGGCACTGGGCCAGTCGGAGAGGCGGGTCGCCTCGGCGAGCCACGGCTTCGTCACTGTCCCACCACCCATTCGGCGTAGAAGATGCCCACCCCGAGGGCGACACACAGGCCGCAGATGATCCAGAAGCGGATCACCACGGTCACCTCGTCCCATCCCATGAGTTCGAAGTGGTGATGGATGGGAGACATCTTGAAGATGCGTTTGCCCTTGGTGGCCTTGAAGTAGGACACCTGGAGAGCGACCGAGCCCACCTCGATCACGAAGAGGAGGCCGAGGATGACCAACAAGAGCTCGGTTCGAGTCATGATGGACAGGCCGGCCAGCGACGCGCCGATCGCCATGGACCCCGTGTCACCCATGAAGATCTTGGCTGGTTTGGCGTTCCACCACAGGAACCCAAAGCAGGCCCCCGCGAAGGCGACGGCCACCACCGCCAAGTCAAGTGGGTCACGCACCTCGTAGCACCGCGGCCCCATCGTCGAATCGCGGCCACACCACTGATTGAACTGCCACAGGTTGACCACCGTGTAAGCAGCGAAGACAAGCGTGGCGCTGCCCGCGGCGAGGCCGTCGAGGCCATCAGTGAGGTTGACAGCATTCGACCATGCGGCGATGAGGAAGATGATGAAGAAGATCGCGAGAATCAGCGGCAACTGAAGCGCTGGGATGTCTCGCAGGAAGGAGATAGCCGGCGAAGCCGGGGTGATCCCTCGCTCATTGGGGAAGCTGAGGGCCCCAAAGGCGAACAACCCGCCGATGACGAACTGGCCAATGAGCTTGCCCCGCGGGGTGAGCCCAAGGCTGCGTTCCTGTTTGATCTTGGCCCAGTCATCGAGGAAACCGAGGAAGCCCATACCGAGCGCCAGGCCCACTAGCAACACGCCAGTCAGGGTGAGCGGCTCCCAGCGCAACAGGTGCACCAAGAGATAGGCCGCCACCGCGGCGCCGAGGATGACGATGCCACCCATCGTTGGGGTGCCGCGTTTGACGTGATGGGATGTGGGGCCGTCCTCACGGATGAACTGGCCATAGTGCTGCCTGGTCAGGAACCTGATCAGCAGTGGGGTGCCCACTATTGAGATCGTGAGCGACAAGCCGCCAGCGAGCAGGATATTGATCAACTTGGGTTCTCCTTCTCGCGGCCCAACTCGGCCGCCACCTTCTCCAGTCCAACGCCACGGGAGCCCTTGATGAGGACGATGTCACCTGGGGCCAGCCGCACGGAGGCGGCGACCTCGTCGCGTTCGCTGACCCGTGCCGGGATGCCCGCCTCCACGGCCCCACGCACGACGTCGACGGCGTGTTCGCCGACCGCCACGACCTCGGAAATCCCGAGGCTGGCGGCAAGGCCGCCGAGTCGGACGTGCAAGTCGGAAGCGTCGTCGCCGAGTTCCAGCATGTCGCCCAGGATGGCGACCGCACGCGCTTCGGGACGTGTCTGGTGGGCCCCTCGCAACAACTCGGCGGTGGTACGAAGCGCGGCGGCCATCGAGTCTGGGTTGGCGTTGTAAGCGTCGTTAAGCAGCGAGACGCCATCGTGGCGGGTGTGCAGTTCCATCCGCCACGCGGATCGTTGGCTTGCCGCGGACAGAGCGACGGCGACGGCGTCCACGTCCATCCCGGCCGCAATCGCGGCAGCCGCCGCGGCAAGCGCGTTCGACACCTGATGCCGGCCGATGACTCGAAGGGTGACGGGAGCCTGGCGTTGACCGGCGGCATCCGCCACCACGAGGACGAAGCTGGCCCGGCTGAGTTCGTCCAGCCGAACCTCTCGTGCCATCACCCGCAGGTCTCCCTCCGGGAGATCGCCTTCGCCGAACCAGGCCACCTTCGCCGCGGTCTTTACCCGCATAGCGGCAACCAACTCGTCGTCGGCGTTGAGCACGGCCCACCCGTGCTCGGGCAGGTCCGTCACGATCTCCGACTTGGCTCGTGCGGTGCCGTCAAGCCCGCCAAACTCGCCGGCGTGGGCGCGGCCGACGTTGAGGCACACACCGATGTCGAGGCCAACCAGGCTCGTGAGCCAGGAGATGTGTCCCACGCCACGAGACCCCATCTCGGAGACCAGGAAGCGGGTCTCGTCGTCGACACGGCAGGCCGTCAACGGAACGCCCACCTCGTTGTTGAGAGAGCCCGCTGGGGCGACGGTCGGCCCGGCGGCCTCCAGCACTTGGGCCAAAAGATCCTTGGTACTCGTCTTGCCAGAACTGCCGGTGACGCCGATGCTGATCAGGCCGCGCCCGCGGGCCTCGCGCACGATGCCGCGCGCGATCCAACTGAGCGCTTGCACGGAGTCCTCAGCGAGCACGTGGGGTGCCTCCGCTTCGGTGACCCGGGTCCCAACGACTCCTCCCGCGCCGGCCTCGACCGCCGCGGCCGCGAAATCGTGTCCGTCGACGCGGGTGCCGGGAATGGCCACAAAAAGGGCCCCCGGGGTGACCGCGCGGTTGTCAAGCACGACATCGGGCCCGACCAACGCGTCCTCGCCGACCAATTCCACTGGGGCTGGCTGCATGAGGTCGATCAGGTCGCTGATTGGCCTACGGCGCATCGTGCCCTCCTTCCTCTGCCCGGCGAAGCCACGCCAGCCTAATCTCCTCGACGTCGTCGAAATCGACGACCCTGTCCGCAAGGATCTGCCCGCGTTCGTGTCCCTTGCCGAGGATCGCCACAACAGTACCCGGACAGGCGCCTCGAAGCGCACTCTCGATCGCTTCGCGTCGTCCAGCCACCTCAATAACTCGCGCACCTCCTCTGCGCGCGCTCTCGGCTCCGGCGAGAACCTGGGAGCGGATGAACGCGGGGTCCTCGGAGCGGGGGTTGTCGTCGGTGATGATGGTGAGGTCGCTGCGGCTGGCCGCGGCGGCTCCCATGGGGCCGCGTTTGTCAGGGTCGCGGTCTCCCCCACAGCCCACCACCGTGACGAGCCTTCCGAGCCCGGCCAGAGAATCCAGGGTGGCAGCCACCGCCTGTGGGGTATGGGCGAAATCGACGATGGCCAGGGGCGCGTCGGGCCCGAGGTCGACCCGCTCCATGCGTCCGGGCACCTGCGCGACAGCGAGACCGGCCAGGGCATGGTCCGTGGGGACGCCAACGGCCTCGGCCATGGCCAACGCGACAACGGCATCGATCATGTTGTGACGTCCTGGAAGCGAGATCCGCAACTCGATCTCCTCGCCATCGCGCACCACGCGGGCGCGCCCGCCCAGGGGGGCCACGGGCTCGTAGCGGAATAGCCGATAGTCGGCAGCGGCACCTGACCCAACGGTGATCAACCGCGATTGGCCGTGAACGGCGACCCGTCCAGCCAACTGGGCGCCGTGCTCGTCGTCAATCCAAATCACGCTGGTCTTGGCCCTGCCAGGCTCGAACAGCCTGGCCTTCGACTCGAAGTAGTCCTCAAGGTCGGGGTGGAAGTCGAGATGGTCACGGCCAAGGTTGAGGAAACCCGCCACATCGAACTCGAGGCCATCCACACGATGCAGCTTGAGCGCGTGCGAACTCACCTCGATGGCCACCGCCTCCGCGCCGCGCTGCACCATGACGGCGAGCAGCGCCTGCAGATCTGGGGACTCGGGGGTGGTGACTGTCGAGCGCGACGTGCGCAACTCCTCTCGACCTACCCGGAACCCAATGGTTCCTATGGTTCCGGTAGGCCGTTGATCGGCCATGAAGGCGCTTTGGAGAAGGGCGACGGTGGTGGTCTTGCCGTTGGTCCCTGTGACGCCCAAGGTGGTGAGCATCTGGGCCGGCCGTCCAAACAGCCGCGCCGCGACCTCAGCCATGGCGGCCCTGGCGTCGGCAGCGCCCACGACGGGCACACCCGGGCCGGCGAGCCGTCGCAGACCCGAGTCGTCGGTGAGGATGGCTGCGGCGCCGCCCTCGATAGCCGCGTCCGCGAAGTCCGCGCCGTGGGCCCGGCTCCCGGGGAGAGCGACATACAGCCATCCCGTGGACATGGCTCGTGAGTCAAGACCGATGCCGGTGATCGGCACTGTCGCGTCCGTATCGCCCACCATGGATAGGCCGGCCACGAGTGTCGAGAGCGGCGCCGGGGGCAAGTTTTCGGGCCGAAGCGGTGTCTCCATCAGTCGAACGTTAGCGGCAGATCAGGTGCCGGAGTGGTCGAGGGCGCCACATTGAATCTGGGTAGCGCGAGGGACAAGACGTTGTTGACCACTGGGAGGGCGACCTGGCTGCCCACGTGCTGCCCCTTCTTGGGCCGGTCCAGCACTACGTAGACCACGATCTGCGGGTCTTCGGCCGGCGCCGCCCCCACGAAGGAAGAGGTGTAGCCGTTGTAGCACTTGCACGAGGAGTCGTAGCGCTGCGCCGTACCTGACTTGCCGATGGTGCGGTATCCGGGAATGGCGCGGCCATCCTTTATGGTGATGACGGCCTCCATCATGTCGCGCACCATCGCGGAGGCCTCCGGGGAGATCACCTTGCGCGACTGCGGCCGCGGCACATCGATCGCGGTACCGTCGTTACGGGCGCCGGACGCGATGATGCTGGGCTGGTGGTAGGTGCCGCCATTGACCGCAGCCGAGACCCCGGCAGCCATCTGAATGGCGTTGACGCTGAGCCCCTGCCCGAACGAGACCTGATCACGGGTGTAATCGGCCATGTCGCCGCCGGGCACTGAGCCGGCCGCCTCGCCTGGCAGCCCGGTTCCCTGGACCCGCCCCAGGCCGAACTCGCCCAGGTACTTCGTCAGGGTTCCTTTGTCCATTTGGCGTGCGAGCTCGATAGTGCCCACATTCGACGACTGGGCCAGCACCCCGCGCGCGGTCAGCCTGAGGGTGCCGTGGGACCACGCGTCGCTGACGTGCCCGCCGCCCGACGCGATCCGGGAGGGCACGACCACCTTGGTATCGGGGGTCACAAGACCCTGGTCTGCCAGTGCCGCCATGGTGAGCACCTTCTGCACCGAGCCAGGCTCATAGAGCGAGGTCACGGCCCGGTTGCCCAAGTTGGATACGTCGGAGGCCCCGGGATTCGACGGGTCGAACGTAGGGTTGTTAGCCAAGGCCAGCAGTTCCCCCGTCTTGGCGTTCATGACGACGGCGGTGCCCGTGGCCGCACCAGAACTGTTGACGGCCTCCGCGAGAGCTTGCTCCGTCATCCACTGGAGATCGGCGTCGAGGGTGAGCCGATACTTCGCCCCGTCCACCGCTGGGGTCATGACGCTGGTTCCCAGCGGGATGCGCCCGTAGGTGGAGCGGTCGTAGACCTCGGTACCTGGCGTGCCGGTGAGTTCACGGTTTAGGGCATACTCCAGCCCTGCGGCACCCACTCCCTCACCGTTGACGAACCCCACCACGTTGGCAGCAACGGTACGGTTCGGATAAACGCGGATGGGGTCGTTGGTGCTGAAGACCCCGTACCACGGGCGTTTCCCGTCGCCGTCCATGCCCCTGCCCAGGTCTTCCTTCAGCTTGGTGAAGGTATGGGCGGGCACTTGGCGGGCAACGATCTCGTAGTGAGAATCCGGGGTATCGATGATGTCGAGATAGGTCTCCTTGCGCCCTCCAAGATGCTTGACCAGAAGATCGGCAACGGCTTCCGGCGCCGCGGCGGCCTCCTCCTGCTTGCGCTCGCTCATGGGATAGCGCTTGTCCGCCCCGTTGGTGCGGATCATGTCCGGGTCGATGTAGACCATGACAGCGGGCGTGGTAGTGGCCAGGACGGCCCCGTTGCGGTCGACGATGTCGCCCCTGGTGGCCGCCAGCTCACGCGTGTATTGCATCTTGGCCGCCGCCTCGGCGGCGAAGGCGTTGGCGTCCAGCCCCTGCAGTTGGACGGCGCGCCCACCCGCCACGGCGAGCAGCACGGCAACCAGTGCCGCGAACCACCTCACGCGCAGGGATGAACGCCCCAAGGACAGCAGGACCGGCTTGCGGTACCGGCGCGCCCTGGAAGACTGTCCAGTGGCACGCCCTCGCGACGCCTGCTTGCGTTGATTCACCGCTGCTCCCCCGTTCCCCCGGATGCCGCGAGGTCGGAGGGCGACTGGCTAGCCGACGGGGAAGGCGCGGCCCCTGGCGAGGGCTCCGGCTCGGGAGCCGATCCTTGGAGGAACGGCATCTCCTTCCCTGTCACGGCCTTGGGTTCGCCTGTGATGGTGCCCTTGCCCAGGTTGACGAAGGCGGGATACGGGTTGGGGACGAGCCCCAACTCCGCCGCGCGCAGAGCCAACGCGTTGGTGCTAGTCACCCTCTGATACTTGGACTCCAGCCCGTCAGCCTCATACCCCAGCACCATGGCCTCCTGGCGCAGACCGGCCAACTCTCGCGACTGGGCGTTGACCGTGGTGGAGACGAGCATGACGCCAGTGAGGCCAGCGGCGATGAGCAGCAGCACGATCGCCACGAAGCCGATCGTCGAGACGCGGGCAACCGGCACCTGGACCAGCCGGAGCCGGGGCCTGCTGGCCTTGGCGACGGTTTCAGTTACCTGTTCGGCGGTCATGTCGCCTCCTTGATTCTCTCTGCTGCCCGGAGACGGGCGGATGCCGCCCGGGGGTTCATGCTGGTTTCGTCGGTAGTGGGTAGTTCGGCGCCACGGGTGAGGAGCCTCAGGTGCGGTTTCAGGTGCTCGGGTACCACCGGCATCCCACGCGGGGCCCGGTCCGAAGCGCCCGCTGCGAAGACCCGCTTGACTCGCCGGTCCTCCAGCGAGTGATAGCTGAGCACGGCGATCCGTCCTCCCACTCTCAACGCATCCACCGCGGCGGGTAGCACGGCATCAAGCGCAGCCAACTCCCGGTTGACCTCGATGCGTAGCGCTTGGAAGGTCCGCTTGGCGGGATGCCCGCCGGTGTGCCGGGCCGCGGCCGGAATGGCGCCCGAGATCACCTCGACGAGCCTGGCCGAGCGAGTGAACGGCTCCTCCCGACGCGCCGTGACGATGGCATGGGCGATCCGGTCAGCGAAGCGTTCCTCGCCATAGCCCTTCAGGATGCGGGCCAACTCGTCACGGCTGGCCGTGTTGAGCAGATCCGCGGCAGTAACGTCGTCGGCAGGATTCATCCGCATGTCGAGCGGTGCGTCCACGCGGTAGGCGAATCCTCGCTCCTGGCGGTCGATCTGGAGGGAGGAGAGCCCAAGATCGAACAGGATTGCGTCGATCCGGGTGATCCCCAAGCCGGCGAGCACCTCGGGAAGCTCGTCGTAGACCGCCTGCACCAGTTCGGCACGTTCGCCGAGGCGCCGCCTAGCCACCGCTAGCGCGTCGGGGTCTCGGTCGATCCCGACGAGACGCGCCTCGGGACATGCGCGAAGGACCGCCGTGGCATGCCCGGCTAGGCCCAAGGTGGCGTCGACGTACACCGCGCCCGGCTCCGCGAGGGCAGGGCGCAGCAACTCGACGATCCGGCCCACCATGACCGGATCGTGAGTGTCGCCTCCGTGCTCCATTTCGCCTCTTCACCTCGTGCAGTTGTTCCCTCGCCTGGAGGTTCCCTTCCGGAGGACCTGACATCGGGGAAGAGAAGTCAGGGCCGGCCGGCCGGGAGCCACCGGGCGAGGAGTCAGAACCCGTGCTGCGCTAAGAACTCGTCGTCCAAGTCCGAGAACCCCTCCTCGTTCGCCTCGGAGTAGCGCTGCCAGGTCTCCGCGTCCCAGATCTCGGCGCGGTCGCCCGCGCCAATCACCACGACCTCACGCTCCAGCGACGCGTACTCGCGCAGCTTGGGCGGGATGGTCACCCGCCCCTGCTTGTCGGGCACCTCGTCGCTGGCGCTGGCCATGACCATGCGCTGGTAGTCGCGCACCTGCTTGACGGTGCTGGGGGCACTCAACAGGCCGGCCATCTTCGCCTCGAACACGTGCCGGGGATAGACGGCCAACGCCCGGTCTTGGGTGCGGGTCACCACAAGACCCGCCTCCAGTTCATCGCGGAACTTCGCGGGCAGGGTGAGGCGCCCCTTGTCATCAAGCCTCGGAGAGTACGTCCCCAAGAACATCGGTCAGGCACCCCCTCCACGTCATTTTGTGCCCCACTTTGCTCCATTGGGCGCCACTTTAGCCCACTTTCCCCCACTTTGATATTCATCCTGGGCATGTCGGCCCCACTCCCGAGGCTGGATGCCTGCTGGAAAGTGGGCGCATGAGCGCAGTGCAAGTAGTCTGGGGGCCGCGCCGTAACCCAACCGACCGCTAGGAGACCCGGTGATCCAGCCCTCGACCTACTCGCTCCGCGAGGTATCCCAGCTCGCCACCCGCATCTCCGGGGAGATGTCCAGGGTGATCGAGGGCAAGCCCGATCAGATCCGGATGGCCGTGCTGGTGCTGTTCGCAGAGGGCCACCTCCTCATTGAGGACGTACCTGGAGTCGGCAAGACGGTGCTCGCCAAGGCCCTGGGCCGCGCCATCTCCGGCGACGTCAAGCGCATCCAGTTCACCCCCGACCTCCTGCCCAGCGACGTGACCGGCGTGTCGGTGTACAACCAGGTGACCTCCCAGTTCGAGTTCAAGCCCGGCGGCATCTTCGCCCACATCGTCTTGGGCGACGAGATCAACCGGGCCTCTCCCAAGACCCAGTCGGCCCTCTTGGAGGCCATGGCCGAGGGGCAGGTCTCCGCGGACGGCAAGACGTACCGGCTCAACGAGCCCTTCATGGTGATCGCCACTCAGAACCCGATCGAGATGGAGGGCACCTACCCCCTCCCAGAGGCCCAGCGCGACCGTTTCATGGCGCGCATCACCATGGGCTACCCCGCGCGTTCCTCGGAGACCGCCATGCTCAACGCCCAGGCCGGTGGCAGCCAGTTGGCCAACGTGCGCCCGGTCACAGACGCGCAGACGGTGGCCAGCGCCATCGAGGCCATCCGCTCCGTCCATGTGGCTCCAGCCATCAACGACTACATCGTCTCCATCGCCGACGCCACCCGCACCCATCCCGACCTCCGGCTCGGCGCCAGTCCACGATCGTCGCTGCATCTCATGCGAGCCGCCCGGGTGGCGGCGGCGCTAGCCGGGCGCGACTACGTGATTCCCGAGGACGTTTCCGGCCTCGCCGGCCCGGTGCTGGCGCACCGCGTTCTCCTCACCGTCGAGGCCCAGGTCGCCAACCGCGAGGCCTCCCAGGTAATCGCTGAGATCGTCGCCAGGGTGCCGGCCCCTGGACGTAGCTGAGGCTGTCCCCTTGCGCAATCGCACCACGCTGACCAGCCGCGGCCTAGCGATCCTCATCACGGGGGCGCTGGCAGTATCAGCGGCCGCCTTCCTCGGCGAATTCGACCTCATCTGGCTCGGCCTATCCCTGACTGTGCTCCCTTTGGCGGCGCTGCTCTACCTCATGCTCCTGCGTCCCAAGGTGAGTTACCGACGCAGGCTCGAACCGCCAATCATCGAGGTAGGCAATTCCGTGCGGGTGGTACTCCACGCCACGAACCACACTCCCCTGCAAGGCAGCGCCATTCGCTTCACCGATACCTTCCCAGAAGACATCGGTGGCGGCGCGTCTTTCGTCATCGCCCGCGGCTTCGGACGCTGGCGACAGGCGGTGGGCTACACCATCGACGCCAACCGGCGCGGCCGCTTCATCATCGGTCCTTTGCGGGGCGTGGCGGCAGACCCCCTGGCTCTCGCCCAATGCCGCTTGACGGCCTCTGGTGAGACCAACACGCTCCGCGTGACACCACGGGTGTGGCCTCTGGACGAGTTGGCGGGAGGCTCGGGCATGGGCACCGCCAGCGACGCCACGCCGCAACGCATCGGGCAGGCCGGCCAAGACGATGTGCTCGTACGCGAGCATCGCCATGGCGACGACATCCGCCGAATCCACTGGAAGATGAGCGCCAAGCAGGGGGAACTCATGGTCCGCCTGGAGGAGCACCCCTGGGACCCGTCGAGCACGTTGTTCGTGGACACCCGGCTGAGTGCCCATCGCGGTGAGGGGCCCACGAGCAGCCTCGAATGGGCCGTTTCAGCGGTCACCTCCGTCGCTGCCAGGCTCGTCGAGGGCCGCAACCGCGTGACGATCCTGGCACCGGCGGGCGTGGTGTTCGAGACGGGCCATCTCGTTGGGGACACGGCGCGACGCACCATGATCGAGGCCATGACCGACCTACGCTCCTCCGACGATGCCCGCGTTTCGCTTGGTGCAACTGAGGAAGAGACTCTTTCCGCCACCGTGGCCCTCATCGCCGTCACGGGACTGCTCACCCCAGCCGATGCCACGGTTCTCGCCGCGGCCGGCTCACGGGCACGTCAGCACATCGCCCTCGTGCCCGACGCCGCGGCCTGGGGAGCCGCCCCAAAGCCGCATTCGGATGCCTGCTCGCTCCTGCGAGGCCGCGGCTGGCAGGTGACCACGTATCGACCACAGCAGCCACTTCCAGAGGTCTGGGGACACGTCACATGACCCGCTTTACCTATCGCTGGACCACCAGCCTGCTCATCGCCGTGGCCGTCGGCCTCGCCCTTCTGCCCCTGACCGAACTCGTGCGTGGTTGGACCGCGTTGGTGGAGGCATGGGTGCTGTTGATGCTTGTGGGCACCACTGGCTCGGTACTGGCCCTCTTCCGGCTCCCCCGCACGCTGATCTGGGTGGCCCAACTGCTCATTGGGGGCGGCTATATCGTCGTGCGTGGCGTCGTATTGAGCGAGGCATCCGACCCGCTGGCTGGTGTCCGCGACCTGGCCCAAAGCGGCTTGGCAGCGGTGCAGCGGGGCGTTCCTCCCCTTGAAGCCGTCCCGGGTGTGGTCTGGTTGGTGCTGTCCCTGGCCATTGCCCTGGTCTTGGTGATCGAGTTGCTGGTCAACCTGCTGGAGCAGAGCGCTTGGAGCGCCGCCCCGTTAGCGCTCGTGTTTGCCGTCGCCGCCATAACGGTGCGCGCCGAGTTGTCGTGGGGCTTCATCATTCCGCTGGTGTTGGCCTACTGCATCCTGCTGGCCTCCACCACCGGGTTTGGGCAAGACGCCTCTGGAGAGGCGGTTCATCGCGTGCAGCGCATCGGTGCGAAGGCGGCGCTCACGCTCCTTTGCGCGCTGCTCTCCGTCGGAGGAGCGCTGGCGGCCGCACCCCTGGTCCCCGCCAACGAGAAGCAGGCGTGGACGTCCAGCGACAACAGCCCCATTCAGTTGAGTGACCCGACCATCCGTCTGGAACAGGATCTACGACGCCCCACCGATTCCCCCGTGCTCACCTACACCACCAACAACGGCGAGCCGGTCTACATGCGTACCGTTGCCATGTCGTCGCTGACGACCAAGGGCGCTCAGCTCCTGCCCATGGATCTGGCCCGTTACTCGATCGGCGGGGCCTACAACTTCGACGGCACCCGGGTCGAGGTATCGGTCCAGATGGCCGAGATCACCTCCGAATATCTGCCCGCTCCCTTCGCCGTCGACTCGATCAACGCGGAGGGCGGCTGGAGCTACGACCCGACGACGATGAGCGTTGTCGCCTCGGGCGCGGAGCGCGCGCGGCAGACCGTGGGGCTCAAGTACTCCGTCGTCTCGACCGTCCCCACTCCCAGCCGCGAGCAGATCCAGCAGGCAAAGGAAGGTGCCCTGAAGGACCGGATCACGCTCCAAGTGCCCGAGGGCATCAGTCAGGGCGTCCGCGACTTGACGGAGTCGGTCACCAGCGGCGCCCCGACCGCGGGCGAGAAGGCGCTGTCCATCCAGGCCTACCTCCGCTCGTCCGAGTTCACCTACACCTTGAATGCCCCCGAGACCAGCAGCGCCGACGCCATCACCGCCTTCCTGCTCGAGAGCAAGTCGGGGTACTGCGTCCACTTCGCCGCGGCCATGATCACCATGGCCCGGATCTCGGGCATCCCCGCACGGCTGGCAGTGGGGTTCGCCCCCGGAGACAAGCGCGAGGACGGCAGCTACGAGATCACGGCGCACGACGCGCACGCCTGGCCCGAACTGTACTTCGACGGCTTGGGCTGGGTGCCGTTCGAGCCCACCCCCGCCTACGAGGGCAACAACGACTACACCGATCCGGCGGCCGTGCCGGAACCCACCGATTCGGCCACGCCGACCCAGTCCGAGGTTCCAGCCCCGCCCACGCCCACCGACAAGATGAGCCTCGGGCCCACCCCGACGCTGTCGGAGACGGGTGACGATGCGGAGTCAAGCACGTCGGCTTCCTCCAGTGGAGGCGTCGTTCAAACCGTGCTGATGTGGCTCGGCGGCGCCTTGGGCGTCGCTCTCCTGATGGCCTCCCCCATGCTGATCCGGTTCGGCCTGACGTGGATGCGGCTGCGGCCACGCGGCGGCGCCCGCGCCACATCGGAGGCGGTGTGGCGCGAGACTGAGGATGCGCTGGTGGACTACGGCTATCCGCGCATGAAAGGCACCCCAGGCCCGGCGGCGCTCCCCATCACGGGGTTCCTGACCGACGAGGCCAGCGCATCGCTGCGGCGCATTGCGGCCACCGTGGAACGCAACCGGTTCGCACGTGACGAGGCCCCCGTCGACGCGTTGGATGCGCAGTTCAGGTCGTTGCGTCAATCGTTGAAGGAGCACGCATCGCGCCGCGAGAGACTCCTCGCCGTGCTGTGGCCAGCGTCGCTGGTGCGTCGCCTGTCCCCCCTGGCACTTTTGAGGCGGCTTCGCGGGGCATAGAATCGGGTGCACGATCTAGAGGGAGGTCCCCATGGCGCTTTCAGAACAGGAACGCAAGCTGCTGGAGCAGCTTGAGGCGTCCCTCAAAGCAGAAGATCCAAAGCTCGCCGATACTCTGAGTGGCTCCGCGACGATTCGGATCCACCGGCGTCGTGCGGCACTGGCCGGTTTGGGTTTCACACTTGGCGTGGTTGTGCTGTTGGGCGGCATCCAGATCCACCCGGCGGTCACCGTGGCTGGCTTCGTGCTGATGCTCGCCTGTGCTCTCATTGGCACCAAGGCATGGCAACGCGTCGGCGGGGACGGCGATGGGCAGCGCCGCCGGAAGAAACCCTCCCCCAAGTCTTCTGACGGTATGCGTGATTTCATGACCGAACTCGAGGAGCGCTGGCGTCGTCAGCACGGCGACCAGTAGCTATCTTCCCACTACGCGGGAGTCCTGGATGCCGACCACTCGGGTGGCAAGTGCGTCGATGTCGTCCCTGTTGTGGCTGCAGAAGACGATGGTGTGTCCCTCCGCGAGCAGGCCTCGCAGAAGTTCGCGGACGCGGTGGACCGACGATTCATCCAAGGCGTTGAAGGGCTCGTCTAGGAGGAGCACCCGCTGCCCCTCCATGATCGCCTGCGCGAGCGCCAGTTTTTGTTTCATGCCCAGGGAGTATTTTCCGGCTTTCTGCCGCAGACGGGGGTCCAACCCCACCTGTGCCATGGCCGCGAGGATCTCCGCCTTGCCCACCACCTTCCTGATCCGGGCCAGCGCCTCGAGATTCTCGTAACCGGTCAGACCCGCCTGATAGCCCGGACGGTCGATAACGATGCCGAAGTCCTGGGGAAACGTCTTGCCGGGCGCGAGGTAACGCTCGCTGATGACCACCTCCCCGCGATCGGGCCGCAGGAGGCGGCACATGAGCCGCAGCAGCACGGACTTGCCCGAACCATTGGGGCCGGTGATCGCCAGGCATTCCCCCTCGTGAACTTCCAGTTCCACGTCGCGCAGCACGGGAACTCCTCGGAATGTCTTGTCCACCTGGGTCAGCCTCAATACTTCATTCATTGGCCAGATTCCTCTCGAGGATGGGTTGTCCGATTCGGGTGAGCAGGCACGCGGTGATCAGCGCGAGGATGGCCAGCGTGGCGGCGAGGACGGTGACGAACTGCTCCGGCCGCACACCCATGGCCAGCTTCCCAAGGCCCGCGTTCCAAGGCATCAGGGGGCCGCCGACCAGGCCCGCCCCGCTCAGGACACCAATGCCGACGAGCCCGCCCCATGACTGGCCCACCAGCCAACGGGACAACAGCACCGCGACGACGAAACACCATCCCTGTAGCGTGCCGACCAGCAGTGCCTGGAAGACGAGTTGCGCGGGCGTCACGCCCCAGGGGGCGAGGTCCAGCTCTAGGGAACCGAATCTGATCCTGATGAGGAGCGCGCTGAGCACCGCGATCCCGGCGAGGTACACGGGATAGCTGGCCAGGGCCCATCGCGTCCGCAACCAGAACCAGCGCGACACCGTGCCCGTCCGTACGAGTTGCACCGCCATGGCCTCAATGCCGTCCTCGGCGTGGATGACGGCGAGCCAGGCGGGGGCGAGCATGATGACGGCGATGAACGCTTGGTCCGGCAGCGACCCACCTCCGCCATAGAAGGAGCCAATGACGGCCTCGGCTGGGCTGGTCCAGTCCTCGAACAGCAGACGGGAGGCCAGGAAGCCCAGCACCACCGCTGCGGCGACGAGGGCGGCGGCTCTCACCGTTGGCTCTCTGCGGTCCATCCACCACGCGAGGAGGCCGACGAGGGCGAGTCCTTCGCCCGCTGGAAGGAAAAGTCCCAAAGCGCCCAACTGTTCGACGGCGCCGGATGGGTTGATGCCAAGGCTGGGATTGAGCAGGGGGCTCATAGGCACCACCGTGCCCATGAGGCTGGCCGCAAAGATCGCCCAGGCGAGCCCCACCCCGGCCACACGGCCGAAGGCAACCAGCACGGCTTGGGCAAGCGTGCTCAGCAGCGCAAGGTTGACGATGACCACTCCGACGCTGACCAGTGCCAGGGCAACTTCCCATCCTGATCCCACGACTCGGCCTAGGTCACCGGCCCACATCTCGGCCGTGAACGCACCGGCTCCTGCGGCGAGTGCCGGAACAACGAGGCAGGCGACAAGAGAGCTTGATTTACCGAGCCCGTCCAAGAGAGTGTGAAGAACCCACCGACGCATCGTTGCGAAGCGAATCAAGGCCTCTGGAGAGCTGATCCGATCCACTTCATTCATCGCCCAGATGAGCTGGATAGGAAGGATCAGGAAGAGGACGACTCGCCAAGCGATGCCGGAATCCAAAACGACGTTAGCCAGAGGATCTATGCCCAGTCGCGAAAACATCGCCATCTCTGCCCGGAAGAAGAGGTTCAAGACGGCGACCACAGCAAGCAGCGGCAGGTGCCACCATCGCCAATTCATCAATACCTCACTGAAGCGACGGAAGCCTGGGGGCCCTGACCACGACCGCGGCAACGGTTGCGGCCGTCACGAGCAGCAGGCTGAACAGCGGGTAGGCGAAGTTTCCCAGCGGGAGTTGCGTGAGTGAGAACGATAGGCCAGCGCCGGAGAGTAAGCATCCAGCCAAAACAGCGCCATGGTAAGCATCGTCGCGAAGTAGAGCATCCACGGTAGCGCGAGCCCCAGTACCCGGTTGCGCACCAGCACAGCACTGCACAAGGACAACACCGCATAGAGCGAGGCGGTCAAGGCCAGGTAACCCGAATAGGCGCTCACCGCGGCCCATTGCCCGTAGGGCAGGAGTTGCCCGAAGGAGTGATACCTCTGTTCGTAGGCTGCGACCCCCTCGGGCCCGACGTCCTCCGTCGAGTAGGCGATATCGCCGAACTCAACGAACAACTGGGGCAGGATTCCAAGCGCCGCGAAGACGCAGAAAGTCACCGCCCAGCAACGAAACATCTCGCACCCGAGGAGTCCCCTGACGCTGGCTCGGGCACGGGCGTAGGTGAGATAGCGGTTGTTGATCTTGCCCGTGAAGCTCACCGCGTAGGGCAGGATCGCGACCAAGGGGAAGATGAGCGGCAACACACTGTTTTCGCTGAGGAAATAGGTGTAGGCACCGAACGGACCCTCCAACCCGTACGAGGAGCGCTCGCCGTAGCGCCAGAACACCGGGAGCAGCCCGAAGACGAGCACGACTGCGAGAGGCCAACGAAAACTCCTCAACTCGGGACGTCTCAACCCTCCGCTCCTTAACGCCGATGACTTGGCTTGCCCAAGCGCCACTTTCCGACAACCCAGTGCCGTATCTCCTAGTTGACACTATCCAGCCGAAGGATGCGCCTCGCGGCCGCCTCCTCACTGCCGTTACCACCAGCACGCCTAGGTTCGAAAGTCTTTGTGATCCACCCAGAACCGGCAAACGTCAATCTAGGTACACGGCACAGAGGAGACCAGGTCAGCCCTCTGGATAGCCATTCTTTGAAGAAGCTAGCACACCCCAAGAGCAAGCCAACGACCCAACCCGCGCGGATATCTTGACATGAGGCACTAGGCCAAGCACAAGAAGAATGCCCGCAGGCCCCAAAGACTCACCCCTGGCTGCGCACGCTCCGGCGCAGGTCGCTGGCGACCGCCTCGGGGTCGGCCAGCCACCACAGGGGCGACCACGGCTGCTGAACGAGCGGGCGATCCGGTGCCCGCTCGGTAAGGAACCGGCGAACGTGGTCCCGTTCGCTCGGCAGCCAGATCTCGATGTCAGCGGCGGGACCGGTCCAGATGTCCAGCCAGTCCATGCGCCGTTTCAGCTCGGGTGACGGGCGTAAGGGCAGCCCGAGATCGTAAGGCTGTCGCGCTTCCTCGGCCTCTCGCCACGCCCGTGCGTACCGGGCCTGCACGTCTGGGTCATCGGCGAGCTGCCGCGCCATGTCCTCGTACAGCTCGGAGGGCCAAGGGCCGGCCGGGTCCAGGTCCTGGAGCGGCGGGTTTTCCGGATCGGGCCGACGGTGGGCGGGGACGTCGTCCATGGCGGCCTGGGCCAGTTCGACGTCGCCGGTCAGCAGGGTCGCCGGGTCGATGAGGATGGCCCGGCGGGCGCGTCCTTCCCGGACAAGCGCAACCGCGGGTCCAGCGCCGAACCCGAGCCCCACAACGGCGTCCCAGGAACGGCCGTCAGCGTCGAGTTCCTCCAAGGTCTGAGCTGCCTGTACAACTCCGACGACCGTACGTGCCGTACTGGCGGGCCACACCACCGCGCCCGGAAGACCGGCCGCGAGAGACCCCACCGACAGGGGACCGAACTGCGGGTCAAGAAAGAGCACCATCCCAAACTCCCTTCCACTGCGTTCCACCGGTCCGGCGGATCCGTCTCCATCAGTCCATCACATGTCACCCTTGAGTGCGTCATGGCCGTCACGCATGAGCCAAGGATGAGAGACCTCTCACATAAGGCAGGAAGGCTGGAACCGACCAAGGCTCCCTGCTCCAATGGGATCATGATCTCCTTCGCATCGAATCGCCTCGGCCTCGCGGGGCTCGGCGTGCTCGTCTTAGTCTTCTCCGCCTGCACCGGGCCAGCCACTCCGGCGGAATCGGCCAGTTCGAGCGCCTCAGCCTCGAGCGCGGCTGCCCCCAGCACGAGCGCCGCCACCGAGGCCGGCTCCTCGACGCCATCCGCGGACGCGACGTCGGCCGCCCTGAAGGCCATCGCGATCGCCGAGGGCGCTGCGGGCGGGAAGGCTTACACGATCGACGACGCCGACGACGATGGCACGTGGGAGGTGGATGTCATGGTCAACGGCAAGAGCGTGGAGTACGATATTTCTGGCGATGGCACAAAAGTGATCTCGAAGGACGAGATCGATGACATGGACGACGACGAACGTACGGCCCTCACCAATGCCAAGGCCTCTTTGGCTGAGGCGGTCGAGACCGCAGCCGCTGAGGGCGCCGCTCCGCTCGATGACGCCGAGTTGGACGACGAAAGCGGAAACTGGGCATGGGAGGTCTCGCTTCGCGGTAGGGCCAAGGACATCGTCGTGGACCCAACCACCGGTCAGGTGTTGAGTTCCTGACCCCCTAGTCCGGCGCCGCCATCTCTCCCCAGGATGGCGGCGCCCCTCATTCTGTTCTCAGTCTGTTGCAGCAAGCGACGTCATCCTTAGGCTCTCGTCACTAGGCTGCTTTCATGTCGCATCCTCGCGTAGCACGTCTCGTCATCCCCATCGTCCTCATCCTGGGCTGGCTGGCGGCCGCTGGGATCGGTGGCCCGTACTTTGGCCGAGTATCCGAAGTCTCCTCCAACGATCAGGCCCAGTTCCTCCCCGCCAGCGCCGACGCCACCGTCGTCAACGACCGTCTCTCTGACTTCCTGGGCAAAGACACGATCCCCGCTGTCATCGTGGTCACGGGAACAGGCGAACTGGACGCGGGCACGCTGGGCAACGTGTCGGCTCTGCTGGATAAGGTGCGTGAGCATGACTTCGTGGTCGAGGCCTCGCCAGCCATCAAGTCAGAGGATGGCTTGGCCGCACAGGCGTTCGTCGGCATCAAACGCGATACCGACGTGGGCGAGGCCGTAACGGCGCTACGGACCACGCTCGAGAGCCTCCCAGCCGGCACCACAGGCCACGTGACTGGTCCCGCGGGCTTCACAGCGGATCTCTCCGAAGCCTTCAGCGGCATCGACGGCCTTCTGCTCGTGGTCACGTTGAGCGCGGTGCTAATTATCTTGCTGCTCGTCTACCGCGCACTCCTCCTTCCCCTCGTGGTTCTTACCACCAGCGTCTTCGCGCTCTGCGTCGCGCTCCTCACCAACTGGTGGTTGGCCAAGGCCGGCCTCGTGGCCCTCACCGGGCAGACACAGGGCATCTTGTTCATCCTCGTGATCGGCGCGGCAACCGACTACTCCCTGCTGTATACGGCCCGCTACGCGGAGGAATTGCGTCGGCACGACTCGGCCCTGACCGCCACGAAAGCCGCCATGAAGGCCTCGCTGGAGCCGATCCTGGCCTCGGGGTCGACGGTGATCGCCGGCTTGCTATGCCTGCTACTCAGCGACTTGGGGTCCAATCGTTCTCTCGGTCCCGTCGCCTCCGTCGGGATCGTTTTCGCTATGGGGGCGGCCTTCACCTTCCTACCCGCCGTGCTCTATCTCCTAGGGAGAGCAGCCTACTGGCCTCGTCGTCCCCGGTTCACCGGCGAACCACACCCTACGAACCGGTCACTCTACGCCTCCGTCGGGCGTTTCATCGCTCCTCGTCCTCGCCCGATCTGGATCGTGTGTGTTGTGGCGCTGGCGCTTGGCGCGGCCTTCGTTCCCACCCTCAAGGCGGACGGTGTCGCGGCGAGCGAATTTGTGTTAGGCCACTCGGATGCCCGAGACGGGCAGGAGGTACTGTCCGAGCACTTCCCAGGGGGATCTGGCAGTCCCGCCAACGTGCTGACTGTCGAGGGCGATCTGAGCCGGGCGGCCAAGAGACTGCTCGCCAACGACGGGGTGGACTCCGTCGCGGTGGTCGCCGACACCCCATCCGGCACCGCTCCAGTGACCGCCGACGGCATCCAGCCTCTCGGCCCGCCCGCAAGCCCCATCCCCACCCCCGTGAAATCGGAGGGGCAGGTCCTGCTGCAGGCCACGCTCAAGGCCCCCGCCGATAGTGCGAGCGCCGAACAGACGATTCGGGACCTGCGGGTCGAACTGGATGGCGTCGCACTCGTTGGCGGAGTCACGGCGGTGGCCATCGATACGCGCGACACCGCGATCCACGACCGCAACCTGATCATTCCCATCGTGCTCGCCGTGATCCTGGTCATCCTGATCGTTCTGTTACGCAGCTTCGTCGCTCCAGTGCTGCTCATCGCCACGACGGTGCTCAGCTTCGGCACGGCGATGGGCACCGCCGCCCTTGTGTTTAACCATGTACTGAACCTGCCTGGAGCCGATGCCTCGGTCCCGTTGTACGGGTTCGTGTTTCTTGTGGCTCTGGGAATCGACTACAACATCTTCCTCATGACACGCGTGCGCGAGGAGACCCTCCACTCCGGAACCCGAGCCGGCATCCTGACCGGCTTGGCGGTCACCGGCGGGGTGATCACGTCGGCGGGAATCGTGCTTGCTGCCACGTTCGCGGCCTTGGCGGTCATCCCCATCCTCTTCCTGCTGCAGTTGGCCTTCATCGTGGCTTTCGGCGTGCTGCTCGACACGTTCCTCGTGAGAACCCTGCTGGTGCCGGCGCTTGGTCTCGACCTCGGCTCCCGCGTCTGGTGGCCGACGCGGCTGGACTCGTAGGCTTGGCGCATGCGTGCAGTGATCGTGTCAGATAGCGGTGTGTCCCTCGAGACGGTTGGCGAGGAGTTCCTGGGCGAGGCCCCGGTGCTGGTCGACGTGGCCTACTCCGACCTCAACTACAAGGATGCCTTAGCCGTCACCGGCCGTCCGGGCGTGGTACGCGCCACCCCGCTCATCGCCGGGATCGACGTCGTGGGGAAGGTTGCCGAATCTGACGATCCCACTTGGGCACCAGGGGATTGGCTCGTGCTCAACGGCGCGGGCCTGTCAGAAACCCGCCACGGCGGCTTCGCCACCCGGGCGGCCCTGGATCCCGCCTTCGCGCTCCCGCTACCCGGATCTATGACGCCGGAACAGGCGGGCGCCCTGGGCACAGCCGGATATACCGCCGCGCTGTCCGTGCTGCGCATCGTCAGCGATGGCATCAGCCCGAGCGACGGCCCCGTCCTGGTCACGGGCGCGACCGGGGGCGTCGGTTCCGTGGCGGTCATGCTGCTGACCACCGCCGGGTTCGAGGTCGTGGCGGTCACCGGTCGCCACGACGAGTTGGCGGGCTATCTGGGCGCCTTGGGTGCCGCCTCCGTGGTGGCACGGGCAGACCTCGAGAAGAGCGGACGCCCGCTCCAGAAGGCCACCTATTCAGCCGTGGTCGACTGCGTGGGAGGGGGCATTTTGTCCAACGCCATCTCCCTGACCAAGCCCGGCGGGGTCGTCGCCGCCTGCGGTTTGGCGGCATCGGCGGAGCTACCCACGTCGGTGCTCCCGTTCATCCTGCGCGGCGTCACCCTCGCGGGCATTGACTCCGTCTGGGCCCCGAACGAGGACCGGGCCGACGCGTGGCGACTCCTCGCCCACGGCGTCGACTTCGATCTGCTCGCTGAGCACACCACCACCATCGGCCTCGACGACGTCATCGCGGCCGGTGAAGACCTCCTGGCCGGGCGCCTCCATGGACGCACTCTTGTTGCCATTTAGCAACAGGGTTCTTCAAAAAAACGTTCACCTCGCTATTTGGAAAGTTTCAAGAAAATGAGTAGGGTCGTTGGCATGCACGATTGGAATGCGGCACTGCGCTCGGCTGGCCTCAGGGTCACCGCCGGCCGGCTCGCCGTCCTTTCGGAGCTGGAGTCGCGGCCACACCTGGGAATAAACGAGTTGATCACCGCCACACGAGCACGCGTCGGCACCGTTTCCGCTCAGGCTGTCTACGACATCGTCGCCGCCCTGCAGGGCGTGGGGCTGATCCGCCGCATCGAACCTGCGGGGCAGCCCCCACGCTTCGAGTTGCAGACCGGCGACAACCATCACCACCTGATGTGCCGCTCCTGCGGGGCCATGTACGACGTGGCGTGCGCCGCTGGCCACGCCCCCTGCCTGACCCCGGATGACAGCCAGGGTTTCGTCGTCGACGAGGCCGAGGTCATCTACTGGGGCATCTGCGCACAATGCAACGAGAGGAAGCCATGAACGACAACACCTCGGGCGAATACCAGCCCACCGGCCCATCCACCAAACTCAACGGTGCCCCCGCCGCGTCCGATGCTCATTCCCTCACCGTCGGCAACGATGGCCCCATCGTGCTCCACGACGTACACCTGGTTGAGCAACTGGCCCACTTCAACCGCGAACGTGTCCCAGAGCGCACTCCGCACGCCAAGGGCTCCGGCGCGTTCGGCACCTTCAAGGTGACCGGCGACGTCACCGCCTACACCAAGGCGGCCCCATTCCAGCCCGGCACCGAGACCAGGATGCTGGCCCGCTTCTCCACCGTCGCGGGAGAGCAAGGCTCCCCCGACACGTGGCGCGACGTGCGAGGCTTCTCCGTTCGCTGGTACTCCAGCGAGGGCAACCTCGACATCGTGGGCAACAACACCCCGGTGTTCTTCCTGCGCGACCCCATCAAGTTCCCGCACTTCATCCGTTCGCAGAAGCGTCTGCCGTCCTCGGGGCTGCGCGACGCCACGATGCAGTGGGACTTCTGGACCTCGTCCCCGGAGAGCGCGCACCAGGTCACCTATCTCATGGGCGACCGCGGCCTGCCCAGGACCTGGCGCCACATGCACGGCTTCTCCTCCCACACCTACATGTGGATCAACGCTGAGGGCGAGAAGTTCTGGGTGAAGTACCACTTCCGCACCAACCAGGGAGAGGAGAACCTGACCAACGAGGAGGCGGCCAGGATCGCCGGCGAGAACGCCGATTACCACCGTCAGGATCTGTTCGACGCCATCGAGCGCGGTGAGTTCCCGTCGTGGACGCTGCACGTGCAGGTCATGCCCTACGACGACGCCAAGGACTACCGGTTCAACCCATTCGACCTGACCAAGACCTGGGCCCACGCCGACTACCCGCTCATCGAGGTGGGCGTCATGGAGCTCAACGAGAACCCCACCAACTTCTACGCCCAAATCGAGCAGTCGGCCTTCTCGCCGTCGAACATGATCCCTGGCACGGGTATCTCGCCC
The DNA here is from genome assembly GCA_041854805.1 of Arachnia sp. GTDB lineage: Bacteria > Actinomycetota > Actinomycetes > Propionibacteriales > Propionibacteriaceae > Arachnia. The sequence goes on along the minus strand of JBHADA010000121.1, from coordinate 10,686 downwards.
GACAAGATGCTCATGGCTCGCGTCTTCGCCTATCCCGACGCCCATAGGGCACGGATCGGCGCCAACTTCCACCAACTGCCAGTCAACCAGCCCGTCACCGCCGTAAATAACTACGCCGAGCAGGGCCACATGCAGTACCAGCACACGGGCGGGGCCCCGGTGTACGCGCCCAACAGCTTCGGCCGCCAGTACTCCGACGCACAGGGAACGGCCGAGGACGGCTGGGAGGCCGATGGCGCGTTGGTCCGGGCGGCCGCGACGCTTCACGCCGAAGATGACGACTTCGGCCAGGCCGGCACGCTGGTGCGTGAGGTCTTCGACGACGCTCAGCGCGACCGTTTCGTCGAGACGGTGGCCGGACTCCTGTCGGGCGTGGCTGAGCCAGTGCTCCTGCGGGCGTTCGAGTACTGGAAGAACGTCGACGCCACCATCGGCCAGCGCATCGAGGACGCGGTCCGGGGCCACTGACCCAGGGAGGGTAGAAGGAGAGGAGGCGGCGCCCCACCGGATTCGGTTGGGGCGCCGCGTCCGTCGAGGCTAGTTCACCTTCACATAGGGTGTGGCCGGGACGGCGCCAATGAGTTCCGCGTCCACGAGAAACTTCCCCATGCGCTCAAACGCGGCGGGGTCGACCGCGACGCTGACCTTACCGTCGACCTGCCATAGTGTCGTTGTCGCGTCCAGCACCGCCGCGGCCGCCTCCCGCTGCGCTGCTTCCGCCATGGCCGGCACCTGCTCGGCAGTGGCCGTGAGCGCCGCCTCCGGGTCCTCAATGACGGCCTCTTCGCTCGCCTTGAGTGCGGCGGCGAGCTTGCCCAGGGTCTCATCGGAGACCTTGTCCGCCGTGATAAGGCTTGGCCCCACGAGCTTTGGCTCGGTGAACACGGGAATGCTTCGCGTCTTTTGGCCAGACCGCTGGAGTTGCACCGCCTCGTTGTTGCTGAAACCCATGATGTAGTCCACCTGCCCAGAGTTCAGGGCGCTGATCTGGGTGTAGCCGATGTCGGTGAGGGTAACGTCGTCCTCGCTGAGCCCCGCCTCGTGAATGGCGGCGCGGGCGGCGTAGTAGCTGGATCCGTAGTGCCCAGGAATACCCAGGCGCGCACCCTTCAGGACGGCGAGGTTGGTTTCGCCCTCCCCTAGGCCAAGTACCTCCAGCGGATACTTCTGGTAGCTGGTGGCGAAGGTGCGAAGCCGCTTGCCTTCCGCTGCAACCACCATGGCCTCGTCAGCCGACGCGAAGACGATGTCCTCCTGCCCGCCGAGGACAGCGCCGAAGACGTCCTCTTGTTCGCCGTGATGACGCAGCGTCACCGCCAAGCCCTGGTCCGCGAACAGGCCCTTCTTGAGTCCCAGGTAGAAGGCGCAGAACTGCACATTGGGCACGTAGGTCAACCCGACGGTCACCGGCGTGCCGGACGCCGACCCGCTTGGCGAGTTCGGTCCAGCACCATTGGTGCAGGCGGCCAGCAGCGAGGCACCAGCGGCGGCGAGGATGGCGCGTCGTCTCATGATTGTTCTCCTTGAAGGCGAGTTACCGCGGATCGTTCGGCGAGTTGCACAAGCAAGTGCATAGTCATGGCCGCGACGGAAATCCATGCGACGGCGGCGAAGACGGCGGCTGTGTCGGCGGATTGACGAGACAGGGTGAGCAGCGTGCCGAGTCCCGAGCCGCCCATGACGAACTCACCGACAACGGCCCCGGTCATTGACAGCACCACGCCAGCGCGAATCCCAGCGAGGACCGCGGGGGCGGCCATGGGGGCCTCAATGTGCCAAAGCAGTTGCCACCACGTAACTCCGTCGATGACGGCGTTCTCTACCACCCTCATGTCGAGTTGCCTGAGGCCGACGACGGTGGTGGTGACCATGGGGAAGAAGGCGATGACCGCGCAGAGGATGGCGATGGGCACGGGGCCGTAGCCCACCCAGAGCACCAGCAGCGGCGCGACGGCCACCAGGGGCACCGTCTGGGACACGGCGACGAATGGCTCGAGCACAGCGGCCAGCGGTCGTGAATGGGCGATGAGGATCCCGAGCGGGATCGCCACGGCGACCGCGATCGCCGCGCCAAGGACGGCGGCGAGCAGCGTCGGAACGAGGTAACGCCACACCGTGCCCGCGGAAAGCTGGGCGAGCATGGTGCCGACCACGTCGACTGGATTTGGGAGGTAGAGGGGGGCGATCAGCCCAGATGCGGTGACCATCCACCACACGGCGAGTAGCCCCAGGAACGCTGTCGCGGCGGGCACCCAACGGCCCTGTCCTGGCCGCGTGCGCGCAGTGTAGGCCGACCACAACCCGTGGTGGGCCGGGCTGGTGGCCCTGGGGCCAGTGAAACTAGTCATCCCGTCCTCGTCCAGGTCCGGGGTACGCGGCGCGGCGCGCTCCGGCCGAAGCCGGGCACGTTCCTCCCATCCAGACTCTAACTGTCGGCCTCGGAGTTCCACCGAGTCAACCCCGCAGCACATGGCCTCGGGGGTCGCGGGCTATCACCGCCGGTTCGGACTTTCACCGACCCCGGAACGTTCTTCCGGGTCACCCTACCACCGTGCCCCTACCCACCCTGGCGGCGCCGATACCACTAACGCTCGCCCCAGAAGAGACGACCCGCTGCGGCATGCGCTAGGCGCAGACGCTTCCTAGTGTCCTCCACGAGCCGCGACGTCTCCCCCGCCGCGAAACCCAGCAGTCCCGCGATGGCGGCGAGTTCTCTGGCGTCGGTAGGCATCGCGTCGCTGGAGCGGCCCCGCACCAGGGTGATGGCATTGCGCAGCCGCGATGCGCGGCGCCACGCGTCCTCGAGCCGCTCGGCCTCTTGGGGCGGAATCAACTCCAGGCGTGCCAGCAGCCGCAGCGGGGTCAGTGTCGACGTGTCGCGCAGGCCGGGATGCGCGTGAGCGTGTTGGAGTTGGAGGAGTTGCACCGTCCACTCAACATCGGACAGACCGCCTGGGCCGAGTTTGAGGTGCCGCTCGCGCGGGACCCCTTTGGGAATACGCTCGTTCTCCATGCGCGCCTTGAGACGGCGAATCTCGGCGACCTGTGCCTCGCTGAGCCCGCCGTCGGGATACCGAAGCCATGCCGCGTCGCGCAGCACCGCCTCCGTCAGCTCGGGCTCCCCGGCCCCGTGACGGGCACGGAGCAAGGCCTGTGCCTCCCACGTGGCCGCCCATTTCCTGTAGTAAGCGGCGTAGGAGGAGACCGTACGCACCTGCGGACCTCCCCTGCCTTCGGGCCGCAGATCGGTGTCGATCGTCAGGGCCGGGTCAGGGCCGGCTGCTCCAACAAGTGAGGCGACACGGCTCATCAACCGGGTGGCCGCCGAGAGCGCCTCGCCATGCGTGTCGTCGGGCACCACCACCATGCAGTCGGCATCGGAGGAGTAGCTCATCTCGCGTCCGCCCCAGCGCCCCATGGCGACCACGCCGATCTCGGGCGCGTCGATTTCGCGTCGGGCCAAGGCGATGGCGGCGTCGACGGTAGCCGACGTGATGTCGCTCAGCGCGGCACTGAGCACGGACAGATCTACGGGGCTCAGCACGTCGGCCAGCGCGATACGGCACAGTTCTGCCCGCCGCAGGGCGCGCACAGCGCGCGCCGCCTGCTCGATGTCGTCATACCGGTCGGCCGCCCGTCGCATCGAATGGGACAGTTGCTCCGCCGAACGTGGCCTCAGCCCGTCGTCCCCGGCCAACATCTGAATCATGTCTGGCGAACGTTTGAGCAGGTCGACGACGTAGCGGCTGGTCGAGCACACCTGGGCGAGCCGTGAGGCCATGTAGCCCTCGTCACGCAAAGCCCGCAGGTACCACGACGACGTGCCGAGTGCCTCAGAAAGTTGCCGAAAACTCAGCAATCCAAAGTCTGGATTGGGCCCGAGCGCCAGCCACTCCAGCATGGCGGGCATGAGCTGGCGCTGGATCTCCGCGCGCCGGTCCGATCCGCGGGTGAGCGCCTCGAGGTTGCCCAGGGCAGAGCGCGGATCGCCAAATCCAAGGGCACGCATCCGTGTCTGTGCGGCATTGGAGCTGAGTTGAAGCCCATCCGTGGACACATGACACACGGCGTCGAGCAACGGGGAGAAGAAGATCCGTTGCTGAAGCCTGCGCACCTTACGGGTGGATTCACGCCAGAGTCCGGCCAGGGCATCGGGGGGTTCACCCATGGAACGAGCAACCTGCGCGATAGCCGTCGGCTCGTCTGGAAACAGATGCGTGCGACGCATCCGGCGCAACTGGACGCGGTGCTCCAAGAGTCGCTGAAACCGGTAGGCGCGCTCCATCTCGGCTCCGTCCGCGCGGCCGATGTAGCCGAAACGGACGAGGTCTCGCAGCGCGGTGAAGGTGCCGCGGGAGCGAAGGCGCTCGTCGGCCCGGCCGTGCACAAGTTGCAGGAGTTGCACGGAGAACTCCGTGTCGCGCAGGCCGCCCTGGCCAAGCTTGATTTCCCGGTCCACCTCTTTGGCTGGGATGAGCGAGACGACGCGTTCCCGCATGGCCCGCACCTCGGGAAGGAAGTCGGGCCGCTCCCCTGCCTGCCACACCATGGGCTGGATCATGTCAACGAATGCCTGCCCCAATTCCGCGTCGCCGGCGGCGGGCCGAGCCTTGAGCATGGCCTGGAACTCCCAGTTCTTGGCCCATTTCTCGTAGTAAGTGCGGCAACTGGTCAGGGTGCGCACCAACGGGCCCGCCTTGCCCTCGGGGCGCAGCGCCGCGTCCACCTGCCAGATGCTGCCCTCCGCGGTGTGAGCCGAACAGATCCGCGCCTGCGCCGCCGCAAGCTTGGCCGCCACGGCCATGGCTTCATCCACGGCGGCGCCTTCGGCTGGCTCCGCGATATAGATGACGTCGACGTCGGAGATGTAGTTGAGTTCCTGGGCTCCCGTCTTGCCCATGGCCAGCACCGCCAGCCGCGCCTTCTCCCAACCGGGCACCTGCCCGCGGGCATAGGCCAGGGACATCTCCAGCACGGCGTCGGCCACATGGCTGAGTTCCGCGGCGATGTCGTCCACGATGGCGGCTGGATCGTCGGCGGTGAGGTCCCGGGCGGCGATCTCGATCAGGGCCATGCGGTTGGCTAGACGCAGGGCGTCTCCGCCGTCGAGGGCCACGCCGTCGACGGGGGCGACTCGCTCGGTGAAGAACTCATGCCAACCGTCGCGGCCCCGGGCAACTGGCGCGTCGGCGAGAATCCGGGCCTCATCTGGATGCCGCACCAGGGTTTGGCCCAGCAGTGACGAGGCTCCCATGATCGCGACGACCCTTCGCAGCCACTCGGGGGTGGAGGCCACCTCATCGAACAGGCCTGGGCGGGCTTCGGCGAACCGCTCCAGCATGTCCAACGCCTGATTCCGGTCCGCAGCCGCCTCGAGCACGGCCAAGTCCAGAGGTTCCCGTCCATCTGTACGCCCGAGCCACCTCTCCCAGACCGCCACCGCGGCGCTGGCCGATTCGAACCCCCTACGGGCGAATTCCCCGGCAGCGGATTGGACCCTCGGCATGGAACCACCTTAGCTAGTGCCGTGTCTCCTAGATAACTTGACGCTATCCGGCCGAAGGATGCGACGCCTCGATGCCGCCTCCTCACATACCGCACAGCCAGTACGCCTAAGTTCGTCGTCCTTGCGATGCATCCAGCGACATCAACCTATCTAGTCCTTGTGCACGCCGGCACCTCCTCGACCAGCGGGTATCTTCGGATCAGTAGGATGTGACGGTGTTCAGGCCAAGTCCCGCCGTCGTCCAAGCGCTGCGTGAACGGCTGGGCGACGCCCCCATCGATGCCGTCTTGGCCGAGCGCAAGCCAGACTTGACGAGGTTGTTGCTGACGGCCGCCGCGGACCCCGCGCCGTTGGGGCGGGTGCTGCTCGCTGCGGCCTGCCGGGCCGGGTGCGCCCTCCTGGGGGAGCGTCATCCGGGAGCCAGCATCGAGGTGCGTGTGCCTCCCTATGCCGCGGTACAGGTCGGGTTCGGTGGCGGACCCAAGCACACCCGCGGCACCCCGCCCAACACCGTGGAACTAGACGGGGAGACGTTCGCCGCACTCGCCGCGGGACGCCTGACGTGGGCCGAGGCCCCCGTGCGCGTCTCGGGAGTCCATGCCCGTGAGGTTGCCCAGGCCTTCCCGCTCCTCCCGGGCTGAACGTCGCTCAGAGCACCCGAATGTGGCGCTCCAGCTCCCAAGGGGTGACCTGGTGCCGGTAGGCGTTGAACTCGTTGCGCTTGTTGCGCAGGAAGTACTCGTAGACATGTTCTCCGAGCGTGTCGGCCACGAGTTCGCTCTCCTCCATGAGCCGGATGGCCTCGTCGAGGTTTCGGGGAAGTTCTTTGATCCCGGTGGCTTTGCGCTCCCTATCCGTGAGGCGCCATACCTCGTCCTCGGTCTCCTCCGGCAGCGGGTATTCGCCCTCGATTCCCTTGAGGCCGGCGTTGAGCATGACGGCATAGGCGAGATATGGATTGACTGCGGCGTCGATGGCCCGGTATTCGATGCGGGCCGATGCTCGTTTTCCCGGCGTGAACTGGGGAATCCGCACCAGCGCCGAGCGGTTCGCCCGGCCCCAGCACGCGTAGGCTGGGGCCTCCCCGCCTCCGACGAGGCGCTTGTAGGAGTTGACCCACTGGTTGGTCACGGCAGTGATCTCCGGGGCATGCCGCAACAGGCCTGCAATGAACTGCTTCGCCGTCTTGGACAGGTTGTATTCGTCGGCGGGATCGTAGAAGACGTTGTTGTCTCCTTCGAACAGTGACATGTGGGTGTGCATGCCGGAGCCGGGATGCTCCGAGAAGGGCTTGGGCATGAACGTGGCATGGATGCCCTGGGAGACGGCCACCTCACGGATCACCACACGAAACGTCATGATGTTGTCGGCCATGGTGAGAGCGTCCGCATAGCGCAGATCGATCTCGTGCTGCCCAGGAGCCCCCTCATGATGAGAGAATTCCACGGAGATTCCCATCTGCTCCAGCATCTCGATGGCGTCGCGGCGGAAGTCCGTGCCGTCGCCCAACGTCGTGTGATCGAAATATCCTCCCTCGTCGAGCGGGACCGGCGGCATGAGCGAGCGGAGAAGGAAGAACTCGATCTCTGGATGGATATAGAAGGTGAATCCCATGGCGGCGGCGTGCTCCAGGGCACGTTTGAGGACGAACCTCGGGTCCGCGAAGCTCGGGGAACCGTCGGGCAGTTGGATATCGCAGAACATCCGCGCCGTCGTCTTCCCGCCCTGACGCCACGGCAGGATCTGGTAGGTGGACGGATCTGGGTGGGCCACCATGTCCGACTCGTAGAGCCGGGCGAAACCCTCGATGGCGGATCCGTCGAACCCGACCCCCTCTGCGATGGCCCCCTCCACCTCCGCCGGGGTGATGGCCACCGACTTGAGTGAGCCCAGGACGTCGGTGAACCAGAGCCTGACAAACCGGATTCCCCGCTCCTCCATGGCGCGAAGAACGAACTCAGTCTGCTTATCCATACGCTCCAGTGTGCCTTTGACGTGTTACGAACACGTGACGACCTACCCAGGATGCGAGGAGGTTGTCGGACCCTCTCCCCTACACTGGCGCCCATGGCAGAGCCAGGCTGGTACGAGGACCCCACGGCGCCCGATTCGCGGCGCTACTGGGACGGTTCCGCCTGGGCGGATGAGCCTCCGCGCAAGCGCCCGCCGTTGTGGGGCTGGCTCATCCTCGCTGTCGTGCTGATTGGCGCCATCGTGGCTGCCCTCACGTTCGTGCCGAGTATGCCCAACCCGTTCGTCCCCTCACCCGTGGACACACGAACGGCCCGCCCGTCCGGGACGCAGTGGAACGAGATGGAACCATCGGAAACTCCTACCCCCACCCCGGTTGAAAGCGGCTTCGGTGAGAGCATCGACTGCCCGGAGTCGGGCGAACCGCCCTACTCGGAGGTCACGGACAACCGGATCTCCAGCGGGCACCTCTCCATCGGATACCCACAGGGATGGGTGCGTAGTCCTAGCCACGTCGATTGGATGTACGACTACAACTCGGTGATCAAACAAATCGAAGATGGCTGGATCAGCAACGTCGGGGTGGGATACATCAAGATCTCCGGTGGGTTCTCCGATCATCCCCCCACCGCCGCGGAACAGTTCATCTCTTGCATGGCCAGCTCTGGGATGTTCCGCGGTTTCACGAAGCGAGAGGTGCTGATCAACGAGGAGTACGCGGTGTCCGGCAAGATCGGCTGGCGTCTCCTGTCCAAGGTGTATGTGGCTGGGCGCGAGCATCAGAACGTGCAAGGCGACGAGGTCAACATCGTCGTGATCCCGGTGGACGAGGACGAGGACGTCTACGCCGTCTATGTCTCGTGCGCCACCATCGATCGTGAGGAGAATTTGCGCGAGGTGCAAGGCGTGTTCGAGTCGCTCACCTACGCGTGAGGCCCTCAGGGCAGGGTGAGGATCTCCGCGCCGGACTCCGTCACGACGAGGGAATGCTCGAACTGGGCCACGCGCGAGCCATCAGTGGTGACCACCGTCCATCCGTCATCCCAGAGATTGGTCTCATGGGTGCCCAGCGTCAGCATGGGCTCGATGGTAAACGTCATTCCCGGGCGCATCACGGTGTCGAGCCGCGGCTCGTCGTAGTGCAGAATGACCAGGCCGGAGTGGAACGAAGTATGTACCCCGTGCCCGGTGTACTCACGCACCACGCCATAGCCAAAACGCTTGGCGTAGGACTCGATGACGCGCCCGATGACAGAGATGGGACGCCCGGGCTTGACGGCCTTGATGGCCCTGTTGAGCGCCTCCAGGGTCCGTTCCGAGAGGAGCCGCGACTCCTCGTCCACGTCCCCGCAGTAGAAGGTGGCGCAGTTGTCGCCGTGCACGCCATCCTTGAAAGCGGTCACGTCGATCTTGACGAGGTCTCCGTCCTCCAGCGGCCGTAGATCCGGGATACCGTGACAGACCACCTCGTTGACGCTGGTGCAGATGGACTTGGGGAACCCGCGGTATCCGAGAGCCGACGGATAAGCGCCGTGGTCCATCATGTACTCGTGAGCGATGGCGTCGAGCTGGTCGGTGGTGACCCCGGGCGCGATGGCCTTGGCCGCCTCGTGCATGGCCCGCGACGCGATCCCCCCCGCCACGCGCATCTTGGCCACTATCTCCGCTGATTGCACGTCGGACCCGGTGTAGCGCTTGGGCGCGGGCTTACCGACGTATTCGGGCCGTGGGATGCTCCGCGGCACGTCGCGGGTGGGGGTGACAGGATAGGCGGTAACTGGATTCACGCTGGCCCAGTGTAGTGAGGGCTGCGGTCGCCGCGAATCCACCAAATAGGCACGTGGCCCCGATGCAACGCTGTCTTCAGCAAGGAAGCCCGTAGCCTTGTGTGCCAAGGCGCTGGCGGGTCGATCGGGCGCCACGCAGAGCGGAGCCAACGAGATTGTCCTTGGGCAGCAACTCGTCTCGTTTACTGGCTCGAACCCAATCTTGGGTCGAAGCAACGGCCGCAAAGTTGGATTGGAACAGCGTGAGGAGCGTCTCCTGGACATGATGCGCCGGAACGTATCCGGCTTCGTTGGCGAGATGAATCGATCCGGTGGCGTCGGAGAGTACCTCTGCGGCAAATCCAAGCCGTTCGCAATCGACCGCCGTGGCAAGCACGCAGTTGTTGGTCATGTAGCCAACCAGAGCGACAGTGTCAACACCTCGATCGCGGAGCTGTTCGGCCAACCCCGTGCCAGCGAACGCGCTCGCGCGACGCTTGGTGATCTCCACGGCGGATTCTTTCCGTGCGACGATCTCGGGGTGCAGTTCCCAGCCATGTGAGCCTGCGGCGAATACCGGCGCCCCTTCCGGACGCTCATGGCGGACCACGACTGTCAGAAGCCGGTCTCGTGCCGCATCGATAGCCTCAAGAATGTGCGCCAGCGTTTCCTCTCGCGGCGGGTACTGGATGGCCAGCGCCCCGTCGAAATACTCCTGCTGAATGTCGATGGCGATGAGTGCACGTGTAGGCATCGTATCCTCCTTGGTTTGGTCCTCGGAGTCATCCTCGCTGCTCGAGTGAGCTAGTGTGAGTGGCAGAACAGCTTACTTTAGATGGAATCCAGCCATGCGCATCGCCATACACGTATTCGATGGCATTACGACGTTTCACATGGCCGCTGCCATGCTGGTCTTCGGCGAGGTGTCCCGGCTGGGGCTGGCGAACGATTGGATTGTGCGGCCCTGGGGACGAACCCAGACGGTGCATAGCGTCGAAGGGCTTAGCATCGGTGGAGTGGCTGACCCTCAAATTGCACGTCAGGCAGACATGCTGGTCTTCCCGTCCTGGCATGCTGACGGTCGAGGCCCCACAGAGGAGGTTGTACCACTCATTCGCGAGGCTCATCGCCGCGGCGTCACCATCGTCGGTCTATGCCTTGGGGCCTTCCCTGTGGCACTCAGCGGAGTACTGGATGGACGTAGCGCTGTCACCCATTGGGCAGCAACGGAAACGCTAGCCGCGATGTGCCCGGAAGTTGAGGTCGATGACGCCGCTCTATATCTGGATCACGGCGACGTACTCACCTCTGCCGGGACAGCGTCAGCGTTGGATGCTTGCCTACACATCGTGCGTAGCAGGCTCGGGGCGTCGGCCGCCGCTACCGTGGCGCGGCGACTCGTCGTCGCTCCGCATCGCGAAGGCGACCAGGCCCAGTACGTGG
>JBHADA010000120.1:0-27620 GCA_041854805.1 Arachnia sp. | reverse complement strand
GTTCGGTCCTGACTCTTATGAGCCCGGTCGCGGACCGCGAAGGTGTGTGGCGTGACGCGTCCCCGCTGCCTGTGGCGCTCCGCGCCGACGGGGCCTTGGCCTTCGTCCAAGGGTTGGCGGCCCGGGTGGGCCGTTTACGTTCACGTTGTTTCAGTTGTCGGCGGGGTGGGCGATCGACCCGTTCCGCGGTGGCCTACGTGCCCGGTGGCACAAGCCCAGGATCAGCCCTGGCGCTGCTTGTGACGCGGGTTCTCGCAGATCACCATCACACGACCGTGCCGGCGGATAACCTTGCACTTGTCGCAGATCTTTTTGACGCTCGGCTGAACCTTCATTCGAGCAACCTTTTCAATCGGCGACTGGGAGCGCGCAACGCCCCAATCTTGTGGTGGATGAACTGGCCGGCGCCTGGGCACGCGAACGCGTCCGGGCATGACCGACCGGCGCCCAACTCTACGACACCCTCCCCAAAGATCCAAATCGGCCTCGCCGCAGAAACGCCGCGCGCCCGCCCGGATTCGGGCGGGCGCGCGGCGACCAAACTACTTGTGGCGGTAGACGATCCGTCCACGGGTCAGGTCATAGGGCGACAACTCCACGACGACCCGGTCGGCCGGGAGAATGCGGATGTAGTGTTGGCGCATCTTGCCGCTGATGGTGGTGAGAACCTTGTGGCCGTTGGCCAACTCCACCCTGAACATCGCGTTGGGCAGGGCCTCCACCACGGTGCCCTCTAGTTCGAGGGCTCCTTCCTTCTTCGCCATAAGCTCTCAATCTGTTGCGACGGCCCGCCGGGGTTCGGGCTCTGTCTCGTGCAATCGGCCAGTCTACGCCCGCCCTCCCCAGTGGCCAAATGCGTGCACAAGTGCCCTATTGTGACCGCATGACCTTCTTCGCCGTTCAGTACTCATACGTCGACGATGCGGAAGCGCTCAACGCGCTGCGCCCCACGCACCGCGAGTACCTCTCCTCCCTACCGCAGCTCGTAGCCGGCGGTGCCTACGCCGATTCCCCTGGCGCCCTCCTCGTGATGCGCGGCGAGTCCGAGGACGAGATCCTCGCCGTCTTGGACGGCGACCCCTTCTGGACTGGCAAACTCATTACACAGCGCAGCATCAAGCCTTGGAGGCCGGTGCTGGGCGTCTTCGCCGACCAGGTCTAGTCGACGTCTTCCGCGTTCGCGGTCCAGGTGTTGCAGTTACCCAGGTTCGTCGAGTAGAGGCCCCTAATTCCCCAGTAGACGAGCGATTCGTGGGATCCGTGCACACCGTCCTCGACCGTGAGGCGCAGGTATGGCTCGAAGGTGTCGAAGACGCGCCGGTTCATGGTCACTGAGTCGTCATGGGAGATCATGGCGTAGCCCCAACATGTGGCCTGCAATTCGAGGCGACGAGTGCCCTCGTTGTCGGCGTCGATTTCGAACTCTGCCTGGAACATGCCGGCCACGGCTTGGAGGTGGTGTCCGTACTCGTGCCCTGTCACGTCTTTGACACCGTAGTCGTGGATGGAGGATCCGTTGAGGGCATCCTCGCCGAAGTAGATGGCCCCGCCCTTGGCCGAACAGTAGAGCGCCGGCGCGGATGTTGTTCCACAGGGCGTCTGAACGGTGCTCCCCTCGAAGAAGTAGATGGGGATCTCCTCGTCGGGCAGGCCCAATTGCCTCAAGACAGGACGCCACGCGTCCTGGATGCACTGCATCTGGGCGGTCGCTTGGGTCTCTAATTCGCCCAGGGTTCGGGCTCGTTCCGCCGCCGGGCATCCACTGATGGTTGGGATCCCCGCACCGTAGAGCTGATTCTGCTGAAGTGTGACCCAGGCTGGGTCCGTGGAATTCGGCGACGGCAGGACCGGCCACTGGCGAGCCGGTAGGCCCGGGTTGACCCCGGCGTCCGGGGTGGGGGACGACGTGGCGCTCTGGGTCTCAGTGGGACTCGGGCTAGCGTCTTGAGTCTTCGTGGCGGTCGCACGAGTGCTGGGCGTCCGCGGACCGGCCGGATCCGCGGCCTCGTCGGCCGTGATCCCAAGAAACACCGCCAACGCGATGACGACGACGCCCGCGAACAGGAGGCCACCCACAATGGCCACGACTCCCCCCGAGCGGCGGGGCGGCCGCGGTGGTTGATGCCACGGCTGCCCCCATTGGTGCTGCGGCTGCCGCATGGGTTGACTGTTCCACTGCCGGACGGCGCCCCACGCCGGCTGACCGCCAGGCCATTGGGCGGGGCGCTGCGGCTGGGATGGCCAACCGGGTTGGGTCATCGTGTTCTCCTCACAGTCGTACCGCCTCAGTGTCGCAGGTGGGCAGGATCAAGCCCACTAGCCACTCAGAGGAAGAATAGAAACACCACGAGGATGGCCAAGACCGCGATGAGCACGGCGCCGACGGCCACCACGGCGAAAGCAGCCGGGCGCATGTCGCGCGACTCGGCGAGACGCCCTGCCGGTGCCGTCCCCTTCTCGACGATGGCTGGAACCTCGGGCGCTGGCGCGGGTAAGTGTTCGACGACGGGCACCAGATCGGCGAGCCGCCGGGCCGCATACAGATGTTCCATGGATTCGGCGTACTGCTCGTGGGTGATCCTCCCGTCGGCGAACGCGGCATTGAGGCGAACGGTCATCGAATCGCGCTCGGCATCGTCGACAGGCTCGTCGCCGCGTTGCAGGTATTTGGATGACGGGGGCAGGGCCATGGGGCCCATGATAGGTGTTTGTCCGGAGGCGCGCCTTCGCTACTCCAGTGGCCCGAACCTGTCGCCCAAGCGTTCGGCACCGCCGTCTGGTTCGGTCAGCACCCACAGCCCGGCTTCGGTGATCGCCACGGTGTTTTCCCAGTGCGCCCCGCGCGAGCGGTCGCGGCTGACCACCGTCCATCCATCATCAAGTTCGCGGGTCTGGTGCGAGCCCATGGTCAACATCGGCTCGATGGCCAGAGCCATCCCGACAGCGAGCCGCGGGGTGGGCCTCATCCGGTAGAAGTTGGGCACGTCGGGTTCCATGTGCATCTCGGACCCGATCCCGTGCCCGGTGTATTCGCGCAGTGAGCCGTAACGCCGTGGGCGGGCCTTGACGTGATTCTCGATGGCCTTGGACACGTCGCCAACTCGTCCACCCGCGCGAACGGCGGCGATCCCCGCCCACATGGCTTCGCGCGTGGCCTCGATCAGTTCCTCGTCGTCTGGCCGAGGCGTTCCGGCGATGACGGTGCGCGCGGCGTCGCCGTGCCAGCCTTCCACGATGGCGCCAAAGTCGATGGAGACGAGGTCGCCGTCGCACAGCACCCGTTCTCCCGGAACACCGTGGACGAGTTCCTCATTGACTGAGATGCAGGCAACTCCCGGAAACGGGGTCCCCCACTCGGCGCCATAACCGAGGAAACTCGATGTGGCCGAGTGCTGGGCGAGCACGTCCCGGCCGATCTCGTCGAGTTCGGCGGTGGTGACCCCCGGCTCGACGGCTCGCGTCATGGCGTCCAGGCCCGCGGCGACGACGAGCCCAGCCCGGCGCATCTGGACGAGCTGCTCCGAAGTCTTGATCTCGATGCCAGTCAACGCCGGCCGCGGGCATCGACTTGAGCGAACATTCGTTCCCGGACGTCCTCGATGCTTCCCGTTCCGTCCACTTCGATGAGATTGCCCTGGCTCTCGTAGTGGAACAGCAGCGGCGCCGTCTGTCCGGCGTAGACCTCCATGCGGCGACGGATGGTGTCCTCGTTGTCATCGGCGCGCCCCTCGACCGCGGCTCGGGCGAGCAGCCGCTCCACCAGCGCCTCCGGCTCCACGAGGAGAGAGACCACGGCATCCAGCCGCTGACGTCGCTCCTTCAGGTAGGCGTCCAGGAAATGGACTTGGTGCATGGTCCGGGGAAATCCGTCGAGCAGGAAGCCTGGCTCGCAGTCTGGCTGAGCCAGACGCTGCGCGACTATGGCCTCGGTCACGTCGTCGGGAACATACTCCCCCGCGTCGATGAGGGCCTTGACCTTGAGCCCCAGGTCGGTTTGGTCCTTGATCTGGCGCCGGAACATATCCCCAGTGGAGATCGCAGGCACCCCATAGCGCGCAGCAAGGGCAGTCGCCTGGGTGCCCTTGCCCGCGCCAGGGGCGCCCATGATCAGGAGTCTCACCGCAGGAATCCTTCGTAGTTGCGTTGCTGCAACTGGCTCTCGATCTTCTTGACCGTATCCAAGCCCACGCCCACGATGATGAGGATCGATGTGCCGCCGAAGGGGAAGTTTTCTTGGGCGCCGACCGCCATGAAGGCGATGGTGGGGATGAGTGCGATGGTGGCGAGGTAGAGGGAGCCAGGCGCGGTCAAGCGGCTCAGCACATAGGCGAGGTAGCGTTCCGTCGGCTTGCCCGCCCGGACGCCGGGGATGAAGCCGCCGTACTTCTTCATGTTGTCAGAGACCTCCTCCGGGTTGAAGGTGATCGACACGTAGAAGTAGCAAAACGCGATGATGAGCACGAACTGGGCCGCGTTATAGATCCACGAGTGCACGCCTTGGCCAGTGAAGTTGGCTTGAATCCACTGCGCGGCGGCTCCCTCAGGTCGGAAGGTGGCGTAGAGAACAGGCAGGTACAGGATCGACGAGGCGAAGATGACAGGGATGACGCCAGACTGGTTGACCTTCATTGGGATGTAGGTGGTGGAACCACCAACGAGCCGACGGCCCACCATCCGCTTGGCGTACTGCACTGGGATGCGTCGCTGGCCCTGCTCCACCCACACGATGCCGAGCATGACGAGCAGACCGATCCCGATGACGATGAAGAACAAGGCCCAACCCGCCACGGAGTACTGACGCTTCGCGACGATCGACCACAGGCCCGCGGGGAAGGAGGCCGCGATCTGGGTGAAGATCAGGATAGACATCCCGTTGCCGATGCCGCGCTCGGTGATGAGCTCACCCATCCACATAATCAGTCCAGTGCCCGCCGTCATGATCAAGACCATGGTGATGAGCGGGAACAGTTCCTCCGTGTAGAGGATGCCGGTGCAGCCCGGGAACAACTGCCCTGTGCGGGCGAGGGTGATGAAGGCCGTGGAGTTGAGCACTGCGAGCACCAGTGTCAGGTAGCGCGTGTACTCGGTGATCTTGGCCGTGCCAGCGGCGCCCTCCTTCTTGAGGGCCTCCAGTTTGGGAATCACGACCGTGAGCAACTGCAGGATGATCGACGCGGTGATGTAGGGCATGATGCCCAGCGCGAAGATGGACAGCCTCAGCAGAGATCCACCCGAGAACAGGTTGATCATCGAGTAGATGCCAGCGGACTGCCCCGTGCTAGCGATACTGATGCACTGATCGATGCGCGAGATGTTGACATTCGGCGACGGCACCACCGACCCGAGTCGGAACACCACGATGATGCCCAACGTGAACAGGATCTTCTTGCGCAGATCCGGAGTTCTCAGCGCGTTGGCCAAAGCGGAGAGCATCCGGCCCCTCTCTCGGTAACTAATAGCGACGCGTCGCCAGTCCAGGCAACTTAGGCAGCGTACCAAGCCTCAGCCGCATTGCCCAACGCGCACCACGAGGATGAGCGGTGAGTGAGACGAACGCGCACGTCACGTCAGCCCTGGTTTATTCAACGGGAGGTTCGTCCTCAGGTTGCCCAGCTTCCTCGTGCATGTCCTTGCTCGTTGCCCCGTTGGCCACCAGCCAGCGACGCAACTCGCGCACCTTGGCCTTGCCCCTCTCCCCTTCCAGGAACTGGATAGCAAGCACCGGCTTGCGCACCAGGTTCCCGTCGTCGCCCTTGAGCAGCACCGACGACCATGGGTCGCCAGGACGAAGGCGAAGCCCAGCGATCTTGGACACCGGGTATCGACGCAGGATGGGGCCGTTGCGCACCACAAGCTCGCCGTCGGCCGCCCACAGCCGGGAATATCCCACGGAAAGCATGACCCCGATCATGACGGCGATGAAGAACAGCAGGGTCGCCGCTTGGGGCCACGTGATCCTGGCCCTAAGGTCGGGCCCGATGGCGTACCACCCGTACATGGACAGGGACAGCAGCACGATGGACAGCACGAGTGCGGTCGCCAATGCTGGTGCGCTGGTGTAGCTGAGGCGCCTCGGCGTCTCCTGGCTCATAGCCGACACGCCACCAGTTCCGTGAGCAGGATTCCCCGTGCTCCGGCCTCGTAGAGACGGTCCATGAGCAGATGGGCTCCCCGCCGGGGCACGAGCACCCGCACGGCACACCAGCCGTCCTTAGCGAGGGTGGATACCGTCGGCCCCTCCACACCGGGAGCCAGCTCGGTGGTGGCCGAGAGGTTCTCCTGGGCGACGTTGTAGTCCATCATGAGGTAGTTCTGCGCCACGAGTACGGACGTGAGCCGGGTCTTGAGGGCATCGGCGGCGGGGGGCAGGTCGGCCTCGCGGCGCTCGATGAGAATGGCCTCCGATTCACAGATGGCGTCGCCGAAGAGTTCCAGTCCTGCGCGTTTGAGAGTGGTGCCGGTGTCGACGACATCCGCGACCACGTCGGCCACCCCCAGCCGAATGGCGGACTCCACCGCCCCGTCGAGCTTGACCAAGTCCGCCTCGATGCCCTGCTCCTCCAGGAAACCCCGCAGCAGACCGGGGTAGGACGTCGCGATGCGTTTGCCCGCGACGTCGGCCACGGTCTTGGAGGCTCCATCGACGGCGGCGAACCGGAATCTGGACCCGCCGAACCCGAGCGCCATGGTCTCCACGGCCTCCGCTCCGGAATCGAGCAGCATGTCGCGACCCGTGATGCCGACATCGAGGTGGCCTCGCCCGATGTAGACGGCGATATCGCGGGGCCTGAGGTAGTAGAACTCCACCCCATGCGACTCGTCGACGAGGGTGAGGTCCTTAGAGTCGGAGCGTTGCCGGTATCCCGCGGCCCGCAGCATGGTGGCAGCGGCTTCAGCCAGGGCACCCTTGTTGGGCACGGCGATACGCAAAAGGCGTGATTCAGTCATGGGTCAATACTCACAGGTAACGGTAGATGTCTTTGAGGTCGAGGTCCAAGGCCAGCATCATCGTTTGAAGGTGATAAATGAGTTGGCTGATCTCCTCGGCGGCCTGCTCGCGCGACTCATATTCAGATGCCATCCACACCTCCGCGGCCTCCTCGACGATCTTCTTGCCGATGGCGTGGACGCCCTCGTCGAGGCGGGCCACGGTCCCCGAACCCTCGGGACGGGTCCTCGCGGTCTCGGTGAGTTGCTCGAAGAGCTGTTCGAAGGACTTCACGGGGGCACCCTACAGCGTGACGCCCAGCAGCGCGTCCACCGCGGCCGCGATGGTCTCGACGGCCCCCGTGTCGTCGGAATCGACGGCGGCGCTGCCCGCGGCCCAAGCGTCCACCGCGGCCAGGGCCGCGGGCGCGTCGAGGTCCTCACGCAGTGCGCGTCGCATCTCGGCGAGGGTCTCACCCGCTGGCAGCCCGGCCCCGCTGGCGACCGCGACCCGCCAGGCCGAGAGGCGCTCAGTAGCCGCGTCAAGCTTGTCCGCGCTCCATTCCCAATCGGTGCGGTAGTGCTGCGCCAGCAGGGCGAGACGGATGGCCATGGGGTCAGCACCTCCCTTGCGAAGGCGGCTGACGAGTTCCAGGTTGCCCTTCGACTTACTCATCTTCTCCCCATCCAGGCCGACCAGGCCGGAGTGGACGAATGCCTTGGCGAGGGGCTCACGCGAGACGGCGATGGCCTCGGCGGCGCACATCTCGTGGTGCGGAAAGACCAGATCCGCTCCCCCACCCTGCACATCGAAGTCCGGTCCCAGGAAACGCAGGGCAATGGCGGTGCACTCAATGTGCCAGCCTGGGCGGCCCGCGCCGAGCGACGAGGTCCAACTGGGCTCGTCGGGGCGTGCGTAGCGCCACACGAGGCAGTCCAGCGGGTGGCGTTTGCCTGGCCGGCCCGGGTCTCCACCGTTGTCGGCGAAGCTGGCGATCATGGCGGCCTCGTCGAGGTGGCTGATTCCGCCGAATCCCGTGGCGGCCACGGTGTTGAAGTACCAGTCGGGGTGTTGCGGATCGTCGACCTGGTAGACGAGCCCGCTCGGCACGAGGTCCTCGACCAGCTCCAGGACGCAGGCGATGGACTCGACCGCCCCGATGTAGTGGTCTGGCGGAAGGATGCGCAGGTGTTCCATGTCGCTGCGAAACAGTTCGGTCTGGTCCGCAGCGAGCTCTTCCCACTCTTGCCCGGTTTGGGCGGCTCGCTCAAGGAGAGGGTCATCGACGTCGGTGACGTTTTGGGTGTAGAGGACGTCGAGCCCGAGGTCGCGCCATACGCGGCCGACGAGGTCGAAGGTGAGGTAGGTGTTGGCGTGGCCGAGGTGAGTGGCGTCGTAGGGGGTGATGCCGCACACATACATCCGCGCCTGGCCCGTTTCAGGGCCGACGGCCACCAGTTGACGCGAGGCGGTGTCGAACAGGCGTAGCCGCTGCGGCACGCCGCTCGTTGGGGGAAGGCTGGGGACGGTGACTGGGGCCCACGCATACATGGCGAAAGACTCTACTCGCTGCCTGCCTTCAGGCGGTGCCTGGCGTGTCGCGGTTCATGCTCACAACGGCGGCCATGGAACGTCGCGCCAGGTACCGAAAGGAGAAGGGAATACCGCCTTGTCAACGAGGCTTTGGGCCCGGGTAGCGAGGCTTTCCCATTCCTCCTCGGCCAGTCCTGGCACCAGGGGCGCATCGAGGCTGGCCGCGCGAACGAGAATGCCTTGTTCGCTTTCGGTGAACGGCACCCCGCACCACCCCCATAGCACGGTGCGCAGCTTGGGTTCGGCGTGCAGACAGAGCCCATGGTCGACGCCGAACAGGCGCTCGCCGTCGGCGATGACGTGGCTGGCTTTGCGGTCTGCGTTGTTGAGTAGGGCGTCGAAAAGCGCCATCCGGCGAAGGCGTTCGTCGTCTCGGTGCGCTAGGACGATGGGGGAACCGTCGTCCGTCTCGGCGGCGAGGATCGGATGCCACAGCTCGGTGACGGCCTCAGGAGGAACGAGCCCGATGAGGCCCGTGGGTTCTCCGTCGACCCATCGCTGCATGGAGCCCTCCCCGAAGGGACCGTCCACCCACAGGGTCTCGGGCACGATCCCAAGACCCAGTTCCTCGCTGATGGCGTAGGCGGCCACTTCACGCCGTCCAAGCGTGCCCGGTGGGAAATCGGCCAGCGGAGCCTCTCCCGCCACTGGTTTGTAGACCCAGAAGACGCCGTCCTCGTCCCGGACGAGGAAAGTGCCATTCGATGCGTGGGCAAGGCGTCCGACGGGCGTCAGCCGGCCTGTGGGGTCGCTCACTCGAACAGGTCTCGGCGGTAGCCATTGGCGCGGGGACAGATGTGGCCCCCGGGGTCGAGCGGCTGGGCGCAGGCAGGGCAGGCGGGACGCCCAGACGCGACGATCACCGCGGCCCGGGAGGAAAACTCGCGGGCCATGGCGGGGGTGAGGCGCACCTGCAACAGAGTGCCATCGTCGCCCTGCGCGAAATCGTCGGAGAACAGTTCCAGCACCAGGCATTCCTGTCCGCTGTCCCAGGCCATACCGATGGCCGCAGCGCGAAAGTCGGCTTTGACGGGGGCGTCCAAGGGGCCCATGTCCGACGGCAGCCCTGGCGGGGGAACCGGATATCCCAGATGGGAAAGCTGTTCGAGCACCTCCCCCACCCGCACACCGAGCAGGTGGGCCTGCTGCTTCTCGATGGCGACGGCGGCCAGCCGGCTTCCCTGCGTGACCTGAAGCAGGAACAGCCGGTTGCCCGGGCTCCCCACGGTGCCGATCACGCAGCGATCGGGTCGGTCGAACTCCAGCACCATGAACCAAGCCTAGTCCCCCACGGAAGAACGTCTGCCCCGGTTTCTGGGTGAGGTCGGCCACACTGAGCAGGCATGGAAGCAGGATTGAACCGTCTTCACGCGGTTCGGCTCGCGCCTACCTCCCGTGGTGTCCGGCGGCGTCGCCGAAGGCCGCGGCCACATCCACTCGGGCCTGGAAGCAGGCGAGGCGAGCACGGCTCAGCCGTCCGCCGGGGAGTCGCCGCCACCGAGCGTGGGCCCTGTGTCGCCAAGTAGACCAGCCACCCCGCCGGCCGCGGCGTTGAGGCATAGCACCAAGGGCTTGGCGCCCGAATAGTCGATGATGCTGACGCCGGCGGGGTTGACGTGTAGCCGCTGGAACTCATCGAATCCGATGGCCAAAGCGTCGGCGAGGATGGCCTTGATCGGGTCGCCGTGGCTGAATACCGCGACGGTTTCGCCCGGGTGGCGCCCGACGATGCCGGCCATCGCCGCGACAGCTCGCCGCGACATCTCCAGCATTCCCTCCCCTCCTGGGAAGGCGACACCCGAGGGCTTGGCCTGGATCTCGCGCCACATGGCCTCCGCGACGAGGTCGGTGAGCTTGGCGCCGGTCCACACGCCGTAGTCGCACTCGCTGAGGCCCTCGACGGCCGTGGCCTCAGAGAAGCCGGCCAGCGCCGCGGTCTCGACGCAGCGTTGCACCGGGGACGTGTAGGCGGCCGCGAACCGAACCCCGCCAAGCGCGACGCGCAGCGCCTCTGCCTGAGCCCTGCCGCGCTCGTCGAGCCCGACGCCAGGCATCCGGCCCGCGAGCACCCCGTCGGCGTTGGCCGTGGAACGCCCGTGGCGGATGAGGACCACTTTCGTCATGGCGTAAGACTACGCGTGGGCATACCGACCCGGGAGCAGTAAAGTGCCCAGGGCTAAGCAGAAGGAGAGAGTATGGGTTGGATCGAGGCGATCGTTCTAGGTGTCGTGCAGGGGTTGACGGAATTCTTGCCGATCTCGTCGTCGGCACACGTCTCCATCGCGGGACAGTTGTTCTTCGCGGGACACGATCCAGGGGCCGCGTTCACCGCGGTCACCCAGCTCGGCACGGAGACGGCGGTGCTCGTGTACTTCCGCAAGGACATTGCCCGAATCATCTCCGCCTGGTTCGGCAGTCTGACCGGCAAGGTGGAACGCTCCAATCCGGATGCCCGCATGGGCTGGCTGGTCATCGTCGGCTCCATCCCCATCGTGCTGCTTGGGTTGCTGTTCCAAGACGCCATCGACTCTGCGCTGCGCAACCTCTGGATCACTGTCGCCATGCTGGCCGGCGTCGCCATCGTGCTGGCCATCGCCGACAGGGTGGGCCGCAACTCGAAGCCGCTGGCCCAGTTGACCTGGCGAGACGGCATCCTGTTCGGCCTCTTCCAGGCCGCGGCGCTCATTCCTGGGGTGTCACGTTCGGGAGCCACCATCTCCGGCGGCCTGTTCCTGGGCTACCAACGCGAGGCGGCCACCCGGTACGCGTTCCTGCTGGCCATCCCCGCGGTGTTCGGCTCCGGCCTGTACAAACTGAAGGACATCGGCGGCGACGCCTCCGCCCAGTGGGGCCCGACGATCGTGGCGACCATCCTGGCCTTCGGCGTCGGATACGCCGTCATCGCCTGGCTGCTGCGCTATATCTCGACGCACAACTTCACTCTCTTCGTGGTGTACCGGCTAGTGATCGCCGCCATCGTCGCGGCGCTCCTCCTCTCTGGCGTCTTGACCCCATAAGCTCAAGGTATGCAGCTTCGTCCCTTAGGCGCCTCCGGCCTGCGGGTGTCCCGGCTCGGCCTGGGCACCATGGCGTGGGGGCGTGACGTCGACTGGCCCGAGGCCCGGGACCTCCTGAGGGAGTTCGTCGACGCGGGGGGCAACCTGGTCGACACCGCGCCCGCCTACGGCGGCGGGGTGGCCGAGTCCATGATTGGCAAGGCCATCGCGGGCGGGATGCGCCGCGACGACCTGGTGATCGCCACCAAGGCGGGGTTCGTGGTGCGCGGCGGTCAACGCGTCATCGACTCCTCCCGCGGGGCACTGCTCAGCGACCTCGAGAATTCGCTGCGTCGGCTGGGCACCGATCATGTTGACCTGTGGCAGGTGCATGCCTGGGGCGAGGCCCCCATCGAGGAGACGCTGTCCGCGCTGGACACGGCCGTGACCAGGGGCATGGCCCGCTACGTGGGCGTGTCGAACTTCGTGGGGTGGCAGACCGCCACGGCAGCAACTTGGCAAGAGGCGGACCGGGCCCGGGCGAGCCTGTCGAGCGTACAGGTGGAGTATTCGTTGCTGGCCCGCCGCGCGGAGGTCGAGGTGATCGGCGCCGCCCACTACCACCGGCTGGGTGTGCTGGCATGGTCCAGCCTTGGCCGCGGCGCGTTGACGGGCAAGTACCGCGGCGGGACGATACCTCGCGACTCGCGAGCCGCGTCGGAACACTTCGGCTGGTTCCTTGAGCCCTACCTCCAGCCGCGTTCCGCGGCCATCGTCGACGCCCTCGCCCACGCGGCGCGAGGGCTGGGCTTGTCGACGGCCCAAGCCGGGCTGTTGTGGGTGCGCGACGCTCCGCAGGTGGCGTCGGCGCTGGTGGGCCCACGCACCGTAGACCAGCTCGCCGAACTTCTGGAGGTCGAGCACAAGGCCCTAGTAGCCCCCATCATCGCCGCGCTCGATGACATCAGCGGGGGACCCAACGCGCTGCGCGAGGCCCCGGCTTGGTGATCCGCGCAGACGCTGCTAAAGTTCCATGTCGCACTCCCGAGCATTCGGGGGCCGCTCGTCCGGGTGGCGGAATAGGTAGACGCGCTAGCTTGAGGTGCTAGTGCCCGTTTAGGGCATGGAGGTTCAAGTCCTCTCTCGGACACGATGTGGGTGTCTCAGGACATCGGAATAGCCTGAACCTTTATTTTGGAGGTTCAGGCTTTTTCTTTGGTTGATGGGTTGGTAGTCACGGGTGGGGTCGATGGTGAGTCCGCGGATGATCTGGCCGGTGTAGGCGTTGATGATGGTGACGTCGTGGTCCTGGACGAGCATGGTGACGCAGGTTCCCCTGGAGGGTCGACCGATGCCGATGTGGCGCATCTAGTCCCTGCTCCGACAACTGGGGGGGCGTAGTCCAAAACCTTAGGTGATGATCTGCTCGCTGTCTGGTTCGGACTGGTGCGGGGGACGCCCGGAACGCGGCGTGAACGCTGCTGGTCCCTCACGCTGGTAGCGGGCCATCAGTCGGGAGACCCCCGACTGCGACCCCCGGTAGGTGCGGGCGGCTTCCGACTGGGACATGCCAGCAGTGACCGCGGTGATGACCATCCGGCGCGTGGTTTCTGTGCCCATGCCTCAGTCTGAAGACTGTTGCAGATGTCCTGACCCAGGACACTCTCTCGGACACGATCGGAGAAAGTCCCGTCTAGCCTTGCCAGGCGGGTTTTTCACGCTCATCTCAGGCATCAGGTCGCGAGATCGGCCCCAGCCGCGCGACGACGCCTGGCTCCAGGAAGAAGGCGGGCGAGAGCGCCGCGTATGCCTCTGCCGGTTTCAGTTCCCCAATCCATCTCAGAACCGCGACCACGTCGATCACTCCCCACACGAACACCGCACCTCCCGGGAGCCGGGTGATGTCATGGATCGTGCATTCCGCGTACGCCGGGCATTCGGCCAGGTGCGCCACCTCATCCACCGCCGAGGCCTCGAGGGTGAATCCCGCGGCCCGGAGCCGATCCTGGCGGGGTACGCTGGCCATGGCGAAAGACTTGTCCGCCTGTTCAGCGGTTGGGAAGTTGATCGTGAACCGCCCTCGCGCGACGGCGTTGATGAGAGTCTGGTGATCCTCCCGGCAGCCAAACCCGACCACGGGAGGATCGAACGATCCCATGGAGATCCAGCTTTTCGGAGAGACGTTGACCGTCTCCTCCGCGTCCACGGTCGTGAGATACACGATCTGGCCTGGCACGGGGCTCGGATGCCAATGCCACTTGTTCCTAGGCAACTCAACGAACCTGGATCCCATGCCAACACTGTAAGCCCGGCACGCCATACCAGCGGCAGCTCTTCTCAATGCATGGCGCGGCACTCGAAGGGCTACTCCTCGGATTCGGGGCGGTTGGGCTCCGGATCCTGCGGGCTGGGCCGGATCACCAGCACGTCGCAGTGGGCGCGCTGGATCACCTGTGTTGCGACGGTGCCCAGCAGGCGGCCCGCGATGCTGCGATCCCTGATGGCGCCGATGACGATGAGATCAGCCAAACGCTGCTTGCCCACATGGAGCAGGGCAGCCACGGCATCCGC
Organism: Arachnia sp.; assembly: GCA_041854805.1. Taxonomy (GTDB): domain Bacteria; phylum Actinomycetota; class Actinomycetes; order Propionibacteriales; family Propionibacteriaceae; genus Arachnia. The sequence continues at coordinate 13,532 of JBHADA010000120.1, read as the reverse complement.
ATCCACCAGTTCGGTGGCGACGGTACGCGCGCCGATCGCGACGGCCAGCTCTTGCGCCTGCTTCAATGCTTGAAGTGCCGCATCGCGACCAGGCACCTGATCGAACTTGGTGTCGCCGATACCGCTGGCGCTCTTCGCCTCTGCCCGGCGTGACATCGGGGTGTAGGCGCACACGATCACCAGATCGGCGTCTTCGTCTACGGCGATGGTGGCCGCGCGAGCCACCGTCGGCTTGGACAGGGAACTCCCGTCGGTGCCCACCACGATGGTGGTGTACTGGCGGGAACTACCGGAGACGTTTTCAGACACGATTCCTCCTTAGTGGGCCGGTGGTGGCGCGGTGGTCTCCTCACCGACGACCTCGACATCGCGAACGATCGGGGGCTCCTTGATCCACAGCATCGCGACCGCGCCACACGCCAGCAACACGGCCGCCATGGTGATCGCGTTGCCTGGGTTGTCGCCCAGGAACGTCTTGTAGATCCACCCGAAGGTCAGCGTCTGAATGAGCATCGGGATGACGATCATCATGTTGATGATGCCCATGTACACGCCATATCGGGTGGAGGGAATCATGCGCACCGCCATGATGTAGGGAACACCCATGATCGAGGCCCACGCGATACCCAGGCCGATGATGGGCAGATACAGCATCCACTGCACACTGATGTGCGGGAAGATCGCCAAACCTACGGCAGCCAGCATGAGGCAGATGACGTGCACCCAGCGCGCGCCGTAGCGCCGAGCCAGATTGGCCAGGAAGAACGCCACGCAGAACGTGACCACGTTGTACCCCGCGTTGATCGAGCCCGTCACGGACACGGCAGCCTCATAATCGGCCTTCTGGGTCGCGATGTCGGTGACGTTGTAGACGCTCTTTGCCACCGACAAGGACACGTACTGCCAATAGATGTTCATGGCGTACCACTGGAACAGGTAGACCAAGGCCAGTTTCCTGAGTTCGACAGGCATATCGACGACGGCCTCCCAGATCTCCTTGACGAAGGATAGGAAGCCGCCGGATGCCTTCTTGGCCTCGAGCTCACGCAACTCGGACTCTGTGGGAGGCAGTTCGGGCGTGCTGATCACCGAGATGAGAACGGTGCCGATCGAACACACGGCTCCAATGAGGAAGGCCGCGAAGACCCAATGCGGGATACCCGACTCAGCCGCCCCGGGAAGGACCTTCGGGAACGCCCAAATGCACAGGTTGGCCAAGGTGATGCCGAAGCCGGTGAAGAAACTCTGGGCCAGGAAGCCCTTGGCGAGCTGCGACGGTGGGAGCCGGTCCGAGATGAACGCCCGGTAGGGCTCCATGGCTGTGTTGTTCGATGCGTCCAGCGCCCACAACAGCACGACGGCCATCCACACGGCGCTCACCCACGGGAACAGCGCCAAACACACAGAACAGCCGATGGCGCCGATCAGGAAGAAGGGCTTGCGTCGGCCCCACTTCTGCGACCAGGTCCGGTCCGAGATCGCACCGATAAGCGGCTGGATCAGCAGACCCGTGATGGGACCGGCCATGTTCAGCAGCGGCAGGTCCTCGGGGTTGGCACCGAGGAACTGGTAGATGGGGTTGATGGCGGTCTGCTGCATGCCAAAGCTGTATTGGATGCCAAAGAAGCCGAGGTTCATGAGCAAGATGTTGCGCATGCTCATCAGCGGCTTGTTGCGGACCACCGTCATGGCCGATGCCGACTGCTCTTCCGCGCTCATGCGTCAGCCTCCTTCAAGTAATCAGCCAGCCGTTGCAATTCCGCCTCCCAGGCACGGCTATGCCAGTCCGCGATCGAACTCTCGTAAGGCCCCTGGATGATCCTCACTAGGGTGCCGTCGCGGCCGGTACTGACAAACTCGACGCGCTGCTCCATGACGTTGTTTGGGTCGATCTCCGGGTCACCGCTGATCCGTTGTAACTCGACGAACACCTCTGGCCTGAAGAACTCGCTGAAGACCGAGTTGGTGACCACCCGATTCGTCGGATCGTTGTCGAGGACCTTGACGTGGTACTGCTTGCCTCCCGTCCGTAGCTCCGCAGTCGCATCCTCGACATGGGTCCCGGGACTCCCACGCCATCGCGACATCTGAGCAGGCTCCGTCCAAGCGTCGAAGAGCCGTTCCTTCGACTGTGGAAACATCCGTTCCACAATTACCATCGTGTCAACCGCCATATGCGCTCCTTTACGCGGTTGGCGGGCGGCGTGACGCCGCCCTGGGGATAGCACAGAACCTTACGCCCTCGCACCCACGGATTGCGACGCTACCCCGTATTGAGCGTTCTCCGGACTCTTCCGCCGATCGGCGGCCTCCCGCGGCTGGGTCGCTACACTTGCCCTGTTCGTTCGACACCAGGGACCGCGCATGCCTTTTCTTCCCCGCCGCCGCACCCTTCTCGCCGTGTTCGCCCTAGCCGTGTTCGCTCCGCTCGCCGCATGTGGAGCCTCCCGTGAGGACGAGCCGTCTGACATCACGACCAGCCAGTCAAGCACGCTCGGCGTCTACGAGTTCCAGACGCTGGCCGACTCTCCGGGCACCGTCGTCATCGACGTACGCACGCCGCAGGAGTACGCCGAAGGGCACCTCGCCAACGCCATCAACATCGACGTGAGCAGCGATGCCTTCGACCAAAGGATCGACGAACTCGACCGCGACGTCACCTACGCCATCTACTGCCGTTCGGGCAACCGGTCTCAAGATGCGATGACCCGGATGAAGTCGGCCGGTTTCGGCTCGCTGGCCCATCTCGAGGGCGGCATCGAGGCCTGGGCCGATGCGGGCCTGCCCGTCGTGCGGTGACGAGGGCCCTTGGTTCACTGGGTGGACCCCCAACCACCACATGACACCGGTTGGCGCCATAGTTGTGGCATGGCGACTTTCGCGGACACCGCTGCAATCAATCTTCGTCTCGGCCTGCTTGGGCTGCCGCTTCCCGAAGAAGGAACCGCCGGGCGCGCGGTCGCGCTCGTCAAACCCATCCTCGACCGGCAACGCGAACTCAACCGTCGCCTAGCCCACCGCCTGCCTGCCGTCGATTCCCGTATCCAGGCTTTCCTCGATTCATATCTCGAGGGCACCGGAACCAAGCCGGAGATCCCACGGCAGACTCTCGTGCTGGATCAGGCGGGTCTGGCCCGCGAGATGTCGCTTCCCGTCGACGGCGATTCCTTCGCGTCCGAACAACTCACCAGCTATCGCCTGGTCAATGGGATCCTCCACAACCCCGCCAATGACCGCCGCACCACCCAGGGGGTGTTCCACATCGCCGAGGGCGGGCTGCCCATCCAAGACGATAAATTGGCCGTCCCGCGCGACGTGTTCGGCCGCCTACTCGAGCACGCGTTCGACCCGCCAGAGGACGCCATGGTGTTGCCGTATCTGTCGAGTCATCCAGACCGGCCCAAGTGCTGGGTATCGCTGCTCCTGCGCCCCATCGTCGTGCCCCGCGTTCCCGGCTATATCACCGAGCGGCGGATGGAGACCCGGTTCATCGCGCCGGCCACCCTGATGGCAAACCTCGACTTCGTGGAGGGAATCTTCGGAAACGCCGGCGATCCCTACCTGCCCGAGAACGACTCTTCGCTCGATGCGGTGGGCTGGACGGGGCATTCCGGCCTCGTGGTGCTGGCCCCGCATCTGACCAAACTGACCAAGAAGGAACTGGGACTCCCTCACGTCTCCGATGCCACGGAGCGTCAGAAGCGCGACGGCATGTGCTGGGAGCACGAGGATGAACGTTACAACGGCGGTTCCGCGTTCAAGGCGTGCGCACGCGATGAACGTGGAGTCATCGTCACCGTGATCGCCGACAACTACTTCGGCTACTGCAAGAAGGAGGTGAAGGCGCAGATCTCCTACTCGGCGAACTTGTTGGGACTCGTTGAGGAGGAGCATGCTGGGGGTGCCATCACCTTCCCCCGTTACAACCTTGGCCAGACCTTCACGGACACCTACACCGACGCGTCGTATCGGCTCGAGGATGTCATCGCCCGAAACCCGGAGCGATTCATCCCGCAGCCGGAGGGGCACGCCATCGACCTCGAGCAGGAACGCACCTTGCTGGTGCCGGCCCACTCGACGTTCTCGCTGCGTGACTCCACTGTGACATGGAACATCGATGGCGAAACTCGCTCCATCCCGCTGCGCGCCGACACCCTCTATATCGGCCCCGACGGCTACATCGTAGAGCTGGCCCATATCGCCGCGGATGGCGCTCAATGGACCCTGCTGGGTACCTCGCCCATGGCCACCTCGTGCCACAAGCCGGCCACTGTCTCCGGCGGTGGGAAGTCCGAAATCTCGAAGTCCATCACGGATGCGTTCGTCCACGGCAACGCCTTCGTCGCCGACTTCGTCGAGGATATGGCTCAAGTGGCTGAGATCGTCGACACCGATTTCTCCACCCGGTTCGCCGACCCCAACACGGAGCCGGACCACCGACCGCTACTGTCCGATGCCCGAAGCGTCGGGTCGGTGATCAAGCTCCTGACACCCAGTTCGGACTTCACCGACGAGTACAACGAGTGGGTACGCTCCATCCCCCACCACATCAAGGAACTCGTCTTCGTCGTCAAGCGGTTCTACCGCCCCGAATGGGGAGACGATTGGGCCACGCACTTCACGGTGGGCCGGATCAACGGCCGGGCGGGCCACGCCCTGAGGCTCGACGGGGACAAGATCGTGGTCAACATGCTTCGCGTCGGCTTTGGTCCGGATGGCTCGTGGCGACTGTTTGGTCTCCGCCACGACTTCCATCCCGCCGCGAAAGTGCAAACCGAGGACGACATCACCGCCAGCATCGTGGTTCCCGGTGATGTGGCCGGCACCGACAATGGCCTGTCGCGCAAGTTCGTCACCAACTGCGAACAGTTGCTCTTCCAACGCCCAGACGACGCGATTCACCGCGGCTACGACAAGCAGACCGAGGCCGACATCGCCCGGGGCGCCTTCCTCAGTAACTTCGAGCCGCTGACCCGAGCCGACGCCCAAGACATGGTCAACGATGCGGTGGCCTTCTCCACGTTCTCCGCCCCCATGCGGGCCCTGATCCGGAAGGTGGCCGCCAGTAACGGCGACACGCCGGAGTATTTCGTGTCGTCGGCCCACCCGCGCCTGATCAACGGCGCCCGGTCGAAGAATCCCCGCTATCTTCAAGTGAGACCAGACATCGCGAATCCGCGCGCGACGGCGACCGCAGAGTTGGTGGCGCGGCTCTACCGGAAGCTTCCCATGGAGGCCGAACTGCGACTGAGCGTCGATGTCGTGGCGGCGGGACGACGCAACAACGCCGCGGACGACAACGTTCCCCCGCTGTGCTGCTACGCACCGCTGCATTACCTGGAGCGGCCCGAGTTGTTCATGGAGTTCATTGCCTCCATGACCGGCAAATCTCCCTCCACTACTGGCGCGGGCTCCGAGGGGGCCATGACCAAGGGGCCCTTCAACTGCCTCACCTCGGTCATCGACCTCAACGCGGCGTTCCTTTCCTTCGCGCTGTCTGGCTACGACGGATGGCTCTCCAGCGCGGGCGTCATCGGGCCCAACGTCCGGGTCGATCACGACATCTCGCTGCTCATTCCCGAGGTCTTCTCCCGCATGACGCCCCAGGAACGAGCGGCGTCCTCGCTCATCCAGGAGGGGGCCCTCGAGCGGGTTCCCGACTTCGAGGTGGACGGCGAGACCATCGAGGCCAGCCGGTTGGGCTACCGCATGACGGAGAAGTTCCAGTCCAAGTACTTCGGCCGGATCTTCTTGCACCCCCATGTGGTGTTCTCCGAACCGATGCTGCGGCCCGAACTGCAAGATATCGACGCCTACACCGAGTCGGTGCGCACCATCGTGACCACGCATCAGCGCGTCGCGCAGGCCTATCTTGACGACGGAAGCGTCGAGTTGGCCGTGCCGCCAATCAAGGCGTTGCTGGAGATCATGGCCACGGGCTCGTCGGACGGCATGACGCTGCACGACCCACGGTTCCGTGAAATGTTCGACCGCGAGTCCGTCCTGGCCTCCGACTGGTATGCGGAGCGTCTGGAGTCTCAACGCACCTCGGACGTGGCGCACGCGGAGCGCTCCATCGCCGCGATGCGGCGCTTCATCGACGAGCCAAGCAATGCCCGCGCCGCAGACCGCCTAAATATCGAGGCCCGGCTAGCCGTGGTCCAGGCGGACCTGGATGCGGCCCGCAGCGACGAAGCCACAAGCAGGCTGCGAGGCACCCTGGGCAGGCAGGTTCGTTGGCGCGTCGAGGAGTAACTCACCGCCTGCGCGGGAGGCGAAACAGGCCATCCTCGCACCGCTCCAGCCACCCGCTGGACTCAAGCTCACCAGCGGCCGCCAGCACCGTCACCATGGGCAGCCCCGTCGCGACGCTGAGTTCAGCAGCGCTCACGGCATCGCGAGTGGGCATGGCCTCTCGCACCATCCTGAGATGCGGCGACAACCTGTCGATGGGCCGCTCCGGCCCCATACGCCGCGATTCCGGGACGCTGCCCAAGGGCGCGACCACAGCCTCAATCTCCTGCGCCGAGGTCACCAGGATGGCTTCCCCGTCCCGGATCAGTTGATGGGGCGTAGCCGAGAGCGACGACGTGAGCGGCCCAGGCACTGCCAGCACGGGGCGCCCCAGGCTTAGTGCCCAGCTTGCGGTGTTCTTCGCTCCCGAACGCAGCGCGGCCTCCACCACCACAACCGCCGATGCCAGGGCCGCGATGATCCGGTTGCGCGCCAAAAAGGCCGCCTTCTTCGGGCGGATTCTGGGCGGCGCCTCAGAGACCAAGCCTCCGCATTGAGCCACCTCCTCCGTGAGGCGCGTGTTGGCGGCCGGATATGGCAAGTTCACCCCCGAGGCGACGACACCCATGGTTGCTCCATTGACCCCAAGGGCCCCACGATGGGCCGCCGCATCGATGCCGTAGGCCAAGCCAGAAATGATGATCCGCCCGCCTGCCGCAAGGTCCGATGCCAACATCAACGTGGCCTCTTGACCATAGGAGGAGCAGGCTCGGGCCCCCACAATGGCCACCGCGCCCGAGACATCCGGGAGCGGCGCCCCACGGACCCATACCCCGAATGGGACCCCCGTCTGGCCCGCAACCTCGGCCTGGGCCAGATCGTCGAGTCTGGCTGGCCACTCCTGGTCTCCCGGGATTACGAACCGCGCCCCACAGGACTCGGTCTCCCGTTCTAGGCCCGGCAGGTCAATGGCCTGGGCGCGCCGCGCCCAGGCCCCCTCTGATCTGTTGCGTAGGGACTCCCACACGTCGACCGGGCCGAACTCTTGGACCGCACGATGAAGCGGCAGGTTGCCAAACGGCTCCAAGGCACACAGTCCCATGCGTGCCTCCCGTTCGCTAGTCATGCCGCGTGCCCCCTCATCTCTCCTTGACGAAGCTGCATCGCGGCGTGCAATTCTTCCGACCCGAACTGGTCTCGCCCGGCCAGATCCGCCAGCGTCCACGCGATACGAATGACCTTATCCACCCCGCGTGAGCTGATCATCCCGCGTTGTAGGGCCGTGTTGAGAGGGCCGACGTCCGGCAACCGCAGATGCTGACGCAGGTAGGTTCCCGAGACCTCGCCGTTGGTGACCCAAGGAGTGTCACGTAGCCGGCGTCGCTGCCGGTCGCGCGCCTCCAACACCCGCCCCAGCACCTCCGCGCTGCGCTCGCCAGGACCGCTGGCCGCATCGAGCAACACCCGATTCACACCTGTCATGTGGTGCCTGATATCGATCCGGTCCAGGATGGGGGCACTGATACGTTCCTGGTAACGCCTCACCTTGATCGGGTCACAACTGCATGTCATCCCCGCCACTCCATACCTCCCGCACGGGCAGGGGTTCGCGGCCATGACGAGTTGGAACCGGGCCGGGAAGGTGGTGCTCTGCCGGGCACGATTCACGCTCACCCAGCCGTTCTCCAACGGGGTGCGCAAGGCATCGAGCTTCGTGCCGAAATCTGGGCACTCATCGAGGAAAAGCACTCCGCGATGTGCCAGCGAGATGGCGCCCGGCCGCAGCTCGCCGGAGGCACCGCCGCCGACGAGCGCGACAGCGGTCATAGAGTGGTGAGGATCCGCATAGGGTGGCCGGGTGATGAGACGGGTCAGATGATGCCCGGCAAGGGAATGGATTGACGAGACCTCCACCGCCTCGGTGGGATCAAGGTCTGGCAGGATCGAGGGCAGGCGGGAGGCCAGCATGGTCTTGCCCACCCCCGGTGGGCCATGAAGAAACATGTGGTGCCTCCCGGCCGCGGCCACCTCGAGGGCGAATTTTCCGTCCGCGTGTCCCATGACGTCGGCGAGGTCCGGCGCGAACCCATCCTCGGGTGAAGTCTCGGGCGTCGACGCGGGCGCGGCGAGTTGCGGATCGGGTACCTTCTTGCCCCGCAGCAACTCCATCGCTTCCGTGAGCGTACCCGCGCCCCACACCTCGAGCCCTGGCACCAGCGCAGCCTCCGCCTGTTGCCCACTGGGCACGATGGCCTCGCTGAAGCCTGCCTTCACTGCGGCGAGCATCGCGGGTAGCACCCCACGCACCCTGCGTATCCGGCCGTCGAGGCTCAGCTCGCCAACGAGCACCGTGCTAGGCAGTTTGGGATGGCTGTGGTCGCTCTCCGCCGCGATGGCTGCGGCAGCGATGGCAAGGTCGAAGTGGGTGCCGGCCTTAGGAAGGTGCGCGGGCGAAAGATTGATCGTGACCAGTTGGGGCGGCCACTCCTGTTCGCATGCGCGGGCGGCTGCCCGCACCCGCTCCTTGGCCTCGTTGAGCGCCTTGTCGGGCAGGCCCACGACGACGGTGCGAGGCAGCCCGCCGCCCTTGGCGGCTTCCACTTCCACGGCATATCCGTCCACACCGGAAAGAGCCACTGACCACGCGGAGGCGTTCATCGTTCCTCGATCCCGCGCGCATGCACGATTTGTTCCTCCTGACCGGGCGGCCAGAGCACTCCTATGGCGTCGACACGCAGCCTCCGGCAGCGGACCCGATACTCGCGCGCGTAGACAGCGGCCAGGCGCCGCAACCGCCTCACCTTCTCATAGGTGATGGCCTCAAGCGGAGACCCATACCCCAAGCCTCGCCGGGTCTTGACTTCCACGATGACTAGCGCATCCTCTGCGGGATCGAAACACACTAGGTCCGCCTCGCCTTCCCGGCAGCGCCAATTGCGCTCTAGGACGCGCCACCCCAAAGACTCCACCTGCTGAACCGCGCGGTCCTCTCCGCGAAACCCAACTCGCTGCCGTGCCGTCTGCATGGCCACCACCTCCACCAAAGGTCATCGGCAGCGAACGGCAGAGTTTTCGAGAGACCCGCGGCCTGTGGAGAAAACGGCTACTTCTCGCCGCCCCCACCGCCTGCAACTGATCATCCAACGTGGCCGCCAGATTGCCATCTCCCCGCCCCGGAAGAGCCACCGCAATGCCACGGTCCCCCCGCTTGGCCAATGCCACCACAGGTGCCCACACGTCCTCGTTCAGCCACGACCCACCACTCCGACACCGCACGGCACTTCCGGGCAAGCACGCATGGATCCTCAGCCGCACCGTCGATCCCAGCAGCCTGAACGCTCGCCAGTCGACGCGCACGCGTTGAGCGCCTTGTCTGGTAGCCCCACGACGACGGTGCGAGGCAGCGGACCCGATACTCGCGCGTGTGGACAGCGGCCAAGCGCCGCAACCGCCTCACCTTCTCATAGGTGATGGCCTCTACTTCTCGCCGTCGGGCACCTGGAGATCCGAATGAGCGATCTCCTCAATGGACACGTCACGGAAGGTGAGCACCTTGGCCGACTTCACGAACCGGGCCGGGCGGTACATATCCCACACCCACGCGTCGCCCATGGATACCTCGTAGTAGACGTCGCCCCCCTCGGTGCGCACCTTCAGATCCACGGCGTTGCATAGGTAGAAACGCCGCTCGGTCTCGACCGCGTAGGTGAAGATGCTGACCACATCCTTGTACTCGCGATACAAGTCGAGTTCCAGCTTGCTCTCGTACTGTTCCAGGTCTTCGGCACTCATGAGGACTCACTTCGTTGCGGATGTCAGAGAAACTCTACTGGGTAGACCGTGCGCGGCACCGCTGCGTGCAACGTTGTCGAACCGCCAGCGGTGCAGTGATGTCGGGCCATACCGCTCCAGCGCAGCCTGATGCGCAGCGGTGCAATAGCCCTTGTGGATCTTGAACCCGTATTCCGGGTAGACGGCGTCATGGGCCACCATGACGCGGTCCCTAGTCACCTTCGCGATGATCGAGGCCGCACTCACGCAAGCCGCCACCTTGTCGCCCTTCCACACCCCCAGCCCAGGCACACCCAGACCGTCGACGGGGAAACCGTCAGTGAGCACGAAATTTGGCGCCACGTCCAGTCTTCCGACGGCGCGCCTGAGGCCTTGCAGGTCGGCCTGATGCATCCCGAGCGCATCGCATTCGTCAGCCTCCACCGAGGCCCAGGCCACGGCGACCGCCCGACGCATGATCTCGTCATGAAGTCGCTCTCGAGCGGCGGCAGTGAGTGCCTTGGAGTCATTGAGGCCCGGTATCGGCTTGGCGGGGTCGAGGATCACCGCGGCCGCCACCAGAGGCCCCGCACACGCCCCGCGGCCCGCCTCGTCGGCGCCGGCCACCGGGCCCAGCCCTGCCCGGACAAGGGCGCGTTCATACCCATAGGCGCCGCGTCCAAGCCGGATCATCAGCAGCCTGGCTCCACATGATTGATGACCGGCGTGTCGGGTGCGGGCTCCGTCGGGGCGGGCACGTCCTTGAACGTCTCCGGGACGTTAAACACGGCGGCGCGTTCGAGTGGGGCTACGATCGCTACCGCTGCCCCAACCACCTTGTCGATCGGCACGAAAGCAGCAGCGCCTGGCACCTGCCCCGTATCGTCCAGACGGCAACGCGAATCATTGGATGAGTTACGGTGATCGCCCATGACGAAAATGCGGTCCTTGGGCACGACGATGTCGAAGGCGAAATCCGACGGCGCTACCGTCACCGAACCCGATCCCATGTTCTCGCTGTAAAGGTAGGAGCTTTCGTCGAGGGCGTGGCCGTTAACCTCGAGGGCGCCTTCCTCGTTGATGCGGACGTGATCGCCCGGCATGCCAATGACGCGTTTGATGAGGTGCTCGGTGCTGGAATTGGGCAGAACGCCGATGAACTCGAGTGCGGACGTGACAGGGTTGGTCTTCTGCGGCATCTTCTCGAGCCAGTCCCCAGGGTCCTCGAAGACCACGACATCGCCGCGCTGGAAGCCTCCGAACTTGGCCACCAAAACGCGATCATCGAACTTGAGCGTGTTCTCCATCGAGCCAGAAGGGATGACGAACATCTGCCCAACGAAGGTACGAAGCAGCGTGGCGATCACCACGGCGCCCACGATAATGAAGAGGCCCTCGCTCAGCCATCCAAATACGCGCCGAGGCAGGGACTTTGGCGTCGGTTCCGAGGACTCTGTTGACGTTGATTCTCTAGCCACTTCTCCTCGTCCTCACCTTGGATTCCAACCATCCCGAGCATACCGCTCAGACAGAAACCGGAGATGAGAAGCCGCCGGAAGAATCCGGCGGCTCCTCATTGAACACGTTCTGGGTCTCAGGCGCGCTTCTCGCGGATCTTGGCCGCCTTACCGCGCAGACCGCGCAGGTAGTACAGCTTGGCCCGGCGAACGTCGCCACGGCGCTCCACCTCGATCTTCTCCACGATGGGAGAGTGCAGCGGGAACGTGCGCTCCACGCCGACGCCGAAGCTCACCTTGCGCACCGTGAAAGTCTCCTGCACGTCGCCCGCATTACGGGCGATGACGTCACCCGCGAAGACCTGGACGCGGGAGCGGTTTCCCTCGACGACTCGCACGTGTACCTTGACGTGGTCACCCGCGCGGAACTCGGGAATATCGTCGCGCAGCGACGCCTTGTTCAGCTCCTTGATTAGCTGGTTGGTCATGAATAACCCTTCCGTCAGTGCCATAGGTCACCGCGGTGAAGATGCGGCCCGGCTCAGCGCGAACGGTCCCCCCATGGCAGGAGCCGGCCGTGCCGGGGCTGCCCGGTGGGCAACGGCCACTCATTATGCCACCCCGGGTCCGCGGCCAGGAAATCGGCCTAGACCACCGCCCAGCAAGGAAGAAGGGGCGACGCACCGCGCCGCCCCCTCCCGAGTGTGACAACACCCTTACCGGATCACTTGCCGTCCTTCTTGAACAGCGAAGCGATCAGGTCGCGATTCAACTGCGAGATCGACTCCAGCGGGATTCCCTTGGGGCAAACCGCGGCGCACTCGCCGATGTTGGTGCAGTTGCCGAAACCCTCCTCGTCGTGCTGAGCCACCATGGACTTCACCCGGCGATAACGCTCGGGCTGGCCCTGCGGCAGCATCGCGAGGTGCGTGATCTTGGCCGAGGTGAACAGCATGGCGGAGCTGTTCGGGCAGGCGGCGACACAGGCACCACAGCCGATGCAAGTGGCGTTGTCGAAGGCGACATCCGCCTCGCGCTTCGGCGCCGGGGTGGCGTGAGCGTCCGGCGCAGAACCCGTGTTCGACGAGACGAAGCCGCCCGCGGCGATGATCCGATCGAACGCCGTGCGGTCCACGGCGAGGTCTTTGATCACCGGGAAGGCTCCCGCACGCCACGGCTCGATGTCGATGGTGGCCCCATCGGCGAACGAGCGCATATGCAACTGGCAGGTGGTGGTGCGCACCCCGCCCTGCTGGCCATGAGCCACGCCGTTGATGACGACGCCGCACATGCCGCAGATGCCCTCGCGGCAGTCGTGGTCGAAGGCAACGGGTTCCTCGTTCGCGTTCGTGAGGTTCTCGTTGAGCAGGTCAAGCATCTCCAGGAAGGACATGTCCTCGGACACGCCGTCCAGGTCGTACTCGACCATCCGGCCGGCTGCGTTAGGGCCGGCCTGACGCCAGATACGTAGCTTGAGCTTCACTTGTAACTCCGTTGCTTAAGTTCGATTGCCTGGTAGACGAGCGGTTCGCGGTGCAGCACGGGCACGCCACCCTCGCCGCTCCACTCCCACGCGCCGACGTAGAGGAACTCGTCGTCGTGGCGCAGGGCCTCGCCGTCCTCGGTCTGCGACTCGGCCCGGAAGTGACCGCCGCAGGACTCGCGCCGATGCAGCGCGTCGATGCACATGAGCTCACCGAGCTCGAAGAAGTCCGCGACCCGGCCCGCGCGCTCGAGCGCCTGGTTGAAGTCCTCGCTCACGCCGGTGACGCGCACATTCGACCAGAACTCCTCGCGCAGCGCACGGATGAGGCCGATGGCCTTCTTCAGGCCCTCCTCCGTGCGGTTCATGCCGCAGTACTCCCACATGATGTTGCCGAGTTCCTTGTGGAACGAGTCCACCGAGCGGGTGCCCTGGATGCTCAGCAGCTTGTCGATGCGGGCCTGCGCCTCTTCCTTGGCCTCCACGACCGCCGGGTGGCTCTCGGGCAGCTTCTCGAAGGGAGCGTCCGCGAGGTAGTCGTTGATCGTGTTCGGCAGCACGAAGTAGCCGTCGGCCAGGCCCTGCAT
>JBHADA010000119.1:0-6299 GCA_041854805.1 Arachnia sp. | reverse complement strand
GCAAGACGCAAGCGAAGCGAGTCCGGATCCTTCGGGATCCACGGGAAAAGGACCTCGGTAACGTCGTCGCCCCAGGTCTCGGCACGCCTGGTTTCGTCCCTCGCGAGGCTACTGAACCGGCGGTTCGGTTCAGGCGCCGGGACACGGAGCGGCTCCGCGCGCGGCGAGCCGCTTGTCACGGAATTACCGAGGTAGGTTCCAACGCAGCGGTTTCTCGCTGTACTTGGGTTCCTCGCGTTTCGCACCGAGACCAAACTCATTCATGACCGTCCCATCCCATTCGAAGTGCGACAGGTCCGTCTTGTCGTGCACCAGAATGACGTCGCATTCACCCAGCACGCCTGGCTTGGATGAGCGTGGGACGTCGGTGCACAGGCTTCGTGCCTCGTACTTCCCGTCTTCCCTCTCGACCGTCAGGAAGTCGGCGTAGTTGCCGTCCTTGTCGACGCCGTATAGCGGCGCCGCGTCGGGCTTCTTCAGTTCACTCGCGCCAGGGGCGTCGTTGACCTGGGTCACCACGAGCCAGGGCGTGTAGTCCTTGAACTCCTCGGCATTGTCCATGTCCTTGTAGAGGGACTTGTCGCCCTTGGTGATGGACAGCACGGTCAGGCCGACATCTCCCCGGGTTCCGTCCGTGTCCTCGCCTGGCACCCGGACGGTGTCACCGATAGCGACGGTGCTACCGGGCTTGGCCTGCTCGTCCGGGACGGTGACGTCGACCACGTTCTTATCGCCCATATCCAACATCTCAGCAACCGTGCAACCGCTCACGAGCACGACGGTCATTGACGCTCCAAGTATCTTCCTCAGCATCATTCTCCTCATAGCCGGGTTCTTCAGACACTAATCGCTCCCCGGGTCACGTCTTTCGTGAGCGGCTGAGACGACTCGCCGGCTTCGGTGTATGGTCCGTCGATATCCCTGGGGCATCGCGGCCCCCGTCCAGAGGAGAATCCTTGTCCAGCTATCGAATCCCCCGCCGAATCATCGCCACGTTCACGTCCCTTGGTTGTGCACTAGGGCTTGGCTGCATCTCCTCGCCTGCCTCCGCTGACGCGTCTGGTCTAATCATCAACGAGTTCTATGGCCGGGGCGGCTCCGCCAACCAGCCGTACCAGCACAAATTCGTCGAGGTGTACAACCCCAGGGATGTGCCTGTCGACTTGGCTGGCCTCAGCCTCCAGTATCGTTCCGCGACGGGCACGGGCAGCGCCACCTCGACGACCAAGCTTCAGGGCTCCATCGCGGCCAGGGGATACTTCCTCATCCAGCTCGGCTCCAACGGCGACACTGGCGAGGCACTGCCACGGCCAGACCTGGTGGCCGCCAACGTCAATCCCAGTGGCACGAACGGAACGATCTACCTGGCCCAGGCCGGTTCCGCGGTCTCTCCCGACGCCGAGGCGGTGCTGGACAAGCTGGGCTATGGCACATCCAACTCCCCAGAGGCGAAGGCAGCCCGGTACACGGGAACCAATTCGACGCCTGGCTCCCTCACCCGCACCGAGTTTGCCGACACCAACGATAATTCGGCGGATTTCGCTTTCACGTCACAGCCCACCCCTCAGGCGGGGAACACTGCGGCAGCACCCCCATCTCCATCGCCCGATGTCGTCTCCATCGCCGACATTCAGGGAACCAGCGGAACCGGGGTCACCCCACTCGAGGGCTCACGGGTCACCACGCGAGGTGTCGTCACCGCCGCATACCCCACCGGAGGATTCAATGGGGCCTACCTGCAAACCCCTGGCACGGGTGGGTCACCCAAGGCGGAGGGAGAGGCCTCGGACGGCATCTTCGTGGCCTCCGCCGCAGCGGCCGGCCTCGGCGTCGGCGACTGTGTCCTGGTCACTGGCACCGCGTCCGAGTCGCGGGGACTCACCCAGCTCGGCGGCTCCGTCGCCGTCGACCGGCGGCCCGCCGCCGAATGCGAGCCGGTAAAGCCCACCACGCTCGATTCCCTTCCCGCCACCGACGCACATCGAGAGGCCTACGAAGGCATGCTCGTGCTGCCCTCGGGGCCCTACACCATCACCAACAACTACGCGCTCAACCAGTACGGCCAGCTCGGTCTGGCTCAGGGCGACAAGCCGCTGAGGCAGGCTACCGACGCCGTGCCCCCTGGAGATCGGGCCAAGGAATTCGAGGTCGCCAATCAGGCCCGGCTCATCACCCTCGACGACGGATCATCCTGGAATTACCTGACGAACAAGACGGCCCAGGCCACCGCGTTACCCTATGTCTCCACCGGGACACCCATGCGCACCGGCACCCCGGTCTCCTTCACCACGCCCGTCATCCTCGACTACCGCTACCAATGGAATTTCCAACCGCTCGGACACGTCAGCGGACATGACAGCGAGTTCATCCCTGTCACTGCCTCCAACACCCGCGAAGCCACCCCACCCAGTGTCAGCGGAGACATCACGCTGGCGTCGTTCAATGTCCTCAACTACTTCACTGATCTCGGCGAGGATGAGGAGGGGTGCACGGCATACACCGACCGCGGCGGCGCACCGGTGAGCGCCAATAACTGTCAGGTGCGAGGCGCCTACTCGCGCGGCGCTTTCTTGGATCAGCAGGCCAAGATCGTGGCCGCAATCAACGCGCTGGACGCCGACGTGGTGGGGCTCATGGAGGTGGAGAACTCCGCGGGCCTGAGTTACGTCGATCATCCACGCGATGCCGCCCTCGCCTCACTGGTAAAGGCCCTCAACGACGCGGCCGGTGAGCAGCGATGGGGCTACGTCCCCTCCCCCGCGGTGACGCCGCCGAGCGAGGACGTCATCCGCACCGCGTTCATCTATCAAACCACTACGGTGGCGCCGGTGGGACCATCCGAGATCGGCATGCATACCGCCTTCGCCAACGCCCGCGCGCCGCTGGCGCAGCGGTTCAAGGCGCTGGGCGGCGGGCTGGAGTTCGTGGCCGTCGTCAACCATTTCAAGTCAAAGGGGTCCGGTGTGGACGACGACACCGGCCAGGGCCTGTCCAACCCGTCGCGGGAGGCCCAGGCCAAGGCGCTAGCGGCATGGGCCGGGGATCTCTTCTCCGATGACGCGGTGTTCCTGCTCGGCGACTTCAACGCCTACACGCAGGAGACCCCGTTGCGTTACCTACGCGACGCGGGCTACACGAATGTCGTCAAGGCGTTCGAGCCGGACTCGGCCAGTTACCAGTTCCAAGGCCGGCTGGGTTCCTTGGATCACGTCTTCGCCAACGCCAAGGCGATGGCCAGCGTGACCGGCGGAGGCATCTGGGACATCAATGGGGACGAGTCGGTGGCGTTCCAGTACAGTCGCCGCAACTACAATGTGGTGGACTTCTACGCCGGCGACCAGTACGCCTCCTCCGATCACGACCCGCTGCTCATCGGCCTGCGCACGACGCCGCCGCGGCGGCCCGCACCCGGCCCGTCGCAGCCCAGCGCTGGACAGTCGACGCCCGGGGCGTCGTCGCCTGGGGACTCAACACCCGCTGGACGTACGAGGCCCGGGCACGCGACACGCCCAGGGCTGCCGAGGACCGGGGCAGCCGGATGAGTCACTGGGGCCTGCCGACGCTTCTTGGAAAGCTCCGCTGGTCGAGTCGTTGGCCCGGAGGCCCCAGCCCCAGTTCAACAGGCTATCGCTTGAGGCGGCGATGCTTCGACGCGTGCGGACGAGCCGCCTCCACGCCTAGACGCTCGATCTTGTTGGCCTCGTAGTCGGCGAAGTTGCCCTCGAACCAGAACCATCGCGGAGTGCCATCCTCGTCCTCGCCCTCCCAGGCGAGCATGTGGGTGGCGACGCGGTCCAGGAACCAACGGTCGTGGGAGATCACCACGGCGCAGCCGGGAAACTCCAGCAGGGCATCTTCCAGGCTGGAAAGAGTCTCCACGTCGAGGTCGTTGGTGGGCTCGTCGAGCAGCAGCACGTTGCCGCCTTGCTTCAGCGTCAACGCCAGGTTCAGCCGGTTTCGTTCCCCGCCGGAAAGCACCCCGGCCTTCTTCTGCTGGTCTGGGCCCTTAAAGCCGAAGCTGGCCACATAGGCGCGCGACGGCATCTCGAAGTTGGCTACCTTGATGTGATCCAAGCCATCGGAGACCACCTGCCACACGTTGTCCTCGGCGTTGATGCCGGAACGGTTTTGGTCGACGTAGCTGAAGGTGACCGTCTCGCCGATCTTGACCGTGCCAGAGTCGGCTTCCTCTTGGCCAGTGATGGTCTTGAACAGCGTGGTCTTGCCGACGCCGTTGGGGCCGATGATGCCGACGATGCCGGCGCGCGGCAGAGAGAACGATAGGTCCTTGATCAGCACCCGGTCTCCGAACCCCTTGGTGAGATTGTTCACCTCAAGCACCACCGAGCCCAGGCGCGGGCCGGGCGGGATGTTGATCTCGGCGGTGTCGATCTTGCGGTTGCGCTCGGCCTCGGCAGCCAGTTCCTCGTAACGCTGTAGGCGGGCCTTGTTCTTGGCCTGGCGGGCCTTCGGCGAGGAGCGCACCCACTCGAGTTCCTTCTCAAGGATCTTGGCGCGCTTGGCGTCCTTCTTGCCCTCGATCTGCAGGCGTTGCCGTTTGGTCTCCAGGTAGGTGGAGTAATTGCCCTCGTATGGGTGCAGCTTGCCGCGGTCCACCTCACAGATCCACTGCGCCACGTTGTCCAGGAAGTAGCGATCGTGGGTGACGGCGAGCACGGCCCCGGGGTAGCTCTTGAGGTGTCCCTCTAGCCAGTTGACCGATTCGGCGTCGAGATGGTTGGTGGGCTCGTCGAGTAGCAACAGATCGGGCTGCTGCAGCAGCAGCTTGCACAGCGCGACGCGGCGACGCTCCCCACCCGAGAGCACATCGACGATGGTGTCGGGTGGCGGGCACTGCAGGGCATCCATGGCCTGCTCCAACTGGGCGTCGATGTCCCAGGCGTTGTGAGCGTCGAGTTCGGTTTGAAGTTCGCCCATCTCCGCCATGAGGGCGTCGAAGTCGGCGTCGGGTTCGGCCATGGCTAGGCCAATCTCGTCGAAGCGCTTCATCTTCGCCTTGATCTCGGCGACCGCCTCCTCGACGTTCTCCTGCACGGTCTTGCCCTCGGTGAGCGGCGGCTCCTGCAGGAGAATGCCGACGGTGGCTCCCTTGGCTAGGTTGGCGTCGCCGTTGTTGGGACGTTCCAGCCCGGCCATCACCTTGAGCAGCGTCGACTTGCCGGCGCCGTTGGGACCGACGACGCCGATCTTCGCGCCCGGATAGAACGCCAACGTCACGTTGTCGAGGATGACCTTCTCCCCCGCCGTCTTGCGGACGTTGTGCATGGTGTAGACGAACTCTGCCACTGCGGCTCCCTGATCGATTGCGGACCGCAGGCCAGTATGCCAGTTGACCGGGAACCGGCCGAAACCTACTGCCCGAGGCCGTCGAGCGCCTCACGGGCCTGACGGTAGCGGGTCACCTCGGCCTCGGCGGGCGCCACCACATCGTCGCGGGCCACTTGGGCGATGGAGGCCTCGAGCTCCCTACGTGAGCGCGCGGCGGCACGGTCAGCGGCGAAATGGATGATCAAGCCCGAGAAGGCATGCAGGAACACTCCGCCGGCCAGAGACACCAACAGCACGATGGCGGGCAGGGGAAGCCCGCTGCCGCCGCTGACGAACCCCACGTAGTCGAGCACTCCAAACACGATGAGCCAGGCGAGCCCCACGGCGACTCCGCCGATGCACACCCACTGCAGGGCGCGGATGAGCCGCCACCAGACCGGTTCAGGGCTGATCCGGAGGTCCGTGGTGACCACTGCCCGGTCGAGACGGTCGGGCAGGCGCGCCGACGATGACTGCACGGCCTGGGTCACGGCTGACTGCCACGCCAGGGGCATGCCTTCACTCAGCTCGGTAGCCAGCCCCCGTAACCCGGTGGCCAGTTCTGCCTGTGCCGTGGCTGATCTGGCCGGTAGCGAACTGTGCCGCACCTCGCTCAGGTCCGCGTCGTCGCCCACCCTCAGGCGTTTCAGGGGGTCTGGCCTGAGACGCCCTATCCACGAGATCATCGGCCAGCCAGTGGCTAGGTGCCCACGGTGCCGCATGGCGTCACGCACGGCCTTGACGACGACGGGCACCCCAGCCGCGGCGGGGAGATGCTCGTGCAGCCGAGCGAGGGTCTCGTCGCTGGCCGTTCCGGTGTGTCCCTCCCCGAGGCACTCGCGCAGCTCAGCCGCGACCGTGGCGACGTCAGCGCTGAGCCTGGTGGCCGCGGCTCGTTTGCTGGCGGCGAGCTGCATGAGCTGCCCCCTCAGCGAGTCGATGCCACGGCCGTCCAGGGTGCTGGTGGCAAG
>JBHADA010000118.1:0-18199 GCA_041854805.1 Arachnia sp. | reverse complement strand
GACTGCGCGATGCCGCCCGCGCTAAGGCCGCCGAGGATTGGGTGATCTGATGAGCTTGGCTGTTCGAGTCCCCGAAATCGATGACGCACCGCTGGCGCCGCTGTGGTTGGACCTCAAGGGTCGTCGTGTGGTGCTGATCGGTGGGGGAGTGGTGGCGGCCCGCCGGGCCCGTCGTTTCCTGGACGACGGTGCCGAGGTGCTGGTCGTCGCGCCCGAGTTGGCGCCGACGCTGCGGCGGCTGGTGGCCGTTGGCGCGGTGACCTGGCGGGCGGCACGGTACCGCGGTGTCGTGGACCTGACTGGGGCTTGGCTGGTGCATGCGGCAACTGGGGAGATATCCGTTGACGCGGCGGTGGCTCGCGATGCTGAACGAACGCAGCGGTTTTGCGTGGTGGCTTCCCGCTCCGAACTGGGCAGCGCTGCCGTTCCAGCACGGGCTGCGCTGCCCGCGCAACACGGCACGGTGCAGATCTCGGTGCACGGCGGGGGAGACCCACGCCGCGCCGCCGCCGTTCGCGACGCTGTAGCTGAACTGCTGTGTAGCGGGGCCGTTGACCTGGCCAGCCGCCGGGTCGATGGCCGAATGCCACGGGAGCTGCGGGTCGTCGTCTGAACCACCCCAGCTCCACCCGCACCCCTGTTCGCCTCTTCTCAAGGATTTCTCATGCGTAAACTCATCGTTTTGGCCGTGGTCGGTCTTTTGGCCCAACTCGTCGACGGGGCCCTGGGCATGGGGTATGGCGTCACTTCCACGTCGCTGCTGCTGATCGCCGGGCTCACTCCGGCGGCCGCCTCCGCGTCGGTGCACTTGGCGGAGCTAGGCACCAACATCGTTTCCGGTTTCTCGCACTACAAGTTTGGCAACGTGGATTGGAAACTGACCCTGCAACTGGGCCTGCCCGGCGCGGTGGGTGCTTTTGCGGGGGCGACCTTCCTGTCGCGGCTGTCCACTGAGGCAGCCACGCCGGTGATGAGCTTTATCTTGCTCACGCTGGGCGTCTATCTGCTGTGGCGGTTCACCCGGGTGGCTGGGCAAAAGCAGGTGATCAAGCCGGGGCGGCTACATCCCGGGTTCCTCACCCCGCTGGGCCTGTTCGGCGGGTTCATTGACGCCACCGGTGGTGGAGGCTGGGGGCCGGTGTCGACGACGTCGCTGCTGGTTGCGGGTAAGACCAAGCCTCGCACCGTGGTGGGCTCGGTGGATACCTCCGAGTTCCTAGTGACGGCCTTCGCGTCGTTGGGATTCTTGCTGGGCTTGGGCACGGCCGGGGTCAATCTGGGCTTCGTCGCGGCCCTGCTAGTCGGCGGCGTGATTGCCGCACCGCTGGCGGCATACCTGGTAAGCAAGCTGCCCGCCGCGATCCTCGGTACTGCCGCTGGCGGATTGATCGTCTTGACGAATCTGCGCACGCTGCTGGCGGCCTTCGAGGTGCCCGGCGGCACGTTGAGCCTGGCCTTGCTGGGCGTGGCGGCCTTGGTTGCGGTGCAGGTGACCCGCGCCACCCGACGCCATCGTGGCCTGGTGGTGCGGGAGCGGGCCGCCGCCGAGGCCGAGCTGGCTGGGGCAGTTGCCTGATGACGATCATCATCGCCGCCCACGGTACGCGTTCCCAGGCGGGGCAAGCCAGCACGCAGCGGGTGGCCGAGGAGGTGAGTCGCGCCGCAGGGCAGGAGGTGAAGGTCGGCTGGATCGATCTGCTGGAACCCACGCTAGCCGAGGTGCTCGATGGTGTGGATGCTCCGGTCGTCGTGCCGTGGCTGGTGGGCGGCGGGTATCACCTGCTGGTGGATGTGGAGCGCGTGGTGGCGGAGGTCAGCCCGACCGCGGTGGTCACGCCGCCGTTGGGAGAGTCGGCTGGGCTCGTTGACGCGTTGGTGGATCGGCTGCGAGATGCCGACGGTGCTGAGCCTGCTGCTGGCGCCGGGCCTGTTTCACGACCGGGCCCGTGCCCTCGCCCCGGTAGTCACGGCCCCGATCGGTGCCCATCCGGCGGTAATCAATGCAGTGTCGAAGGCCGCCGGTTGAGCCCTTCGTTGGCCTTAGTTGGCGGAGGTGTCGCAACCTTGGTGGGTGGCTTCCTCAACATTGCCGAGCAGGGAGTGCAAATACCACTGCACGAGTGGAGAGTGCAGGTCGATGCGCGGATCAGCCGCGATGCTTGCCCAAAAAGTTTCGAGCGGGGGGGAAGAGGTCCAGGCATTGGCGGTAGTTGTCGAAGAAGTATTCGATGACCTCGACATTCGTGCATTCTATGGTCTGCGGAAGATATTGCTCTCCGAACTGTTCGTAGTTGAGCAGACATAGGTAGGCGACGGCGTTTGCGATGCAGGCCCAAACCTCTGGCCTGGTTTCGGCATCAAACTCGTAATAGGTAAGAATATCCTCCTCATCGAGGTTCTCAAGGTGACTGTAGAGCAGGTCTGGGTCCACTGTTGGGCCGTCGAGGCTGGCGTTGCTCAGCTCTAGCGTGGTGCGCACGAAGGCGGCGTAGTCAGGTGGACGCACGAAGGGCGTGAGTCGCTCGGTGAGCACCTGGAGCAGGCTAGCTAGACCTCAGTCTGCGGATACCACGCTGGCTGGCGAGGCCTGGTCGGATGTTTCGTTGGCGGTCATCGGCTCAAGCGTTCCTTTCGGGGCGAGTCGTGGCGTCAGCGTCGGGGGTCACATCCACTCAGGCTCTTCGGTGATGGAGTCTAAGTGGAGCCAGAAAGCAGCGCCATCCGGCGCCGATCCGGGCGGATCCCGGTGGTCGCTTGGGTTGCCTCTGCGGCGCTGGTGGCGGTGGGCTTAGGAGGCTCGCTTTAGGTATTCGTCTACGGCCTGGCGGAGCACGTCGGAGACGCGCCGCCCAGTGCGCTTGGCTACGGCATCAAGTTCTTCACCAACACTTGGGGGTACCCGAAACGCCAATCGAAGAGAAGGTCGATTCTCGGAGTCGAGAAAGGGGCGACCACCCAAGCGTTGAGCGATGTCTTCACCCAGCTCTTCGGCCTGCTGCTCCGTGAGCAAAGTGCCTTCGAACTCAATCGGTTCCTGGTCAAGGTTTACCTCGTTGACGACGCTGTCTACTACGCCCAGCGGTCCGAGGTTAACTTTCGCAGTGGCTGTCATCCGTGGCTCTCTTTCTTCGAATTGCCGTGGCGGGCTCAGGGCATGAGGCGGTGCAGCCCGCAGGTGATCGTGCCGTCGTGCAGCGTCAGGGTGGGGCCGGTTCCGGTGATCACCAATCGGAACGCGGGCCGCGCGTCGATCTGGTCGACCACCCGCGAGAGGGACTGCGCCGCATCCTTGATCCGGCTTCCCGCTAGCTTCACCTCCACGGCCGCCCACCTGCCGTCAGGATGCAGCACGACGGCGTCCAATTCGTGGTTGTTCGAGTCGCGGTAATGCAGCACCTGGCCGCCGAATCCGCTCGCCAGCACGGCCAGGTCGTGGTAGACGGCGCTCTCGAACAGCGTTCCCACGGTGGCGGGATCTTCACGCAGCGTCGCGAGCGGGGCTTGCAGCGCGACGGCGGCCAACGCCGGGTCGGCCAGATGCAGCTTTGGTGCGGTTCGCAGGCGAGCCCGCGAGCGAAGCTTTGGCGCCCAGGCCGGTTGGCGTTCGACGACGAACAGCCGGGTCAGCAGGTCCAGGTAGCGGGCGACGGTCGCGGGGGCCAGATCCGGAGCCACTGGTGCCAGGCCCCGGGCCAGTGCCTGGTTGGTCACGGCTGAGGCGGTGCTGGCCGCGACCGCCGCGATCAGCCGCTCCAGCAGCGCGGGGCCGCCGCGCACTTCGCTTAGTCGTGGCAGGTACGTGCGGACGGTTTCGGCCAGGTATCCGCGAAGCAGCAGGGCCGAGTCGTCTGGGCTCATCTCTCGCCACGCCGGGAACCCGGGGCGCAGCAGCCGTTGGATCACTTCCGCGTAGGAGAGCGCGTCGCTGTGCGCCACCGGGGTCTCCCCATCGAAGAGGCCCCGCAAAGACACCCCGGCCCGCTCGGGATCCTGCTCGAACCAGGACAGGGTTCGCATCTGGAGCCGGAGGAAACGTCCCGCGCCGGTGTGCCGCGTGACATCGTCGGAGGGGACGGCGGAGCCAGCCAGAATGAACTGCCCTGGTGGTTCGCGGTCAACCGCCCTCCTCACCTGATTCCACAACCCTGGCAGCAACTGCCACTCATCCAGCAGCCGTGGGCGCTCTCCCGCCAGCAAGTGCCCAGGAGCCACCTCCTCCAGGTCCCTAGTGAGCGGGTCGTCGAGAAACGCGGCCGAGCGGGTGTGGGCGAGCCCGGTGCGGGTCTTCCCGCAGGCGCGGGGGCCCTCAATGACCAGGGCGCCCGAGATGGTCAGGGCGTGCTCCACAGCACCATCGATAACCCGGGGTAGATAGGCCGTCTCCATGTCCCTCCAACAGCTCGGCCCTAGTCTATGTCAGATTTGCAGGGCTTCTAGATGCAGATCTGCAGATGTGCTAGATGCAAGGTCGCAGATTGTAGGCCGGGTCCGGTCGTGCCGTCGTCACGGTCTCGTTTGCCTCCGCATGATGAAGCCGCGCAAGACCCATATCGGCGTGAATCTCTCAGTCGTTCACGGCACGCCGTTGCTGTCACATTCGTCGAGGGGCGCTCAGCTCAGCGTGCCGATCGAGGCGCGGATGTCGTCGGCCACGAGCTGGGGTTGCTGCCATGCGGCGAAGTGGCCGCCGCACTTGGCGAGTGTCCAGTGAACGACATTGTCGCTCTGCTCGGCCAGCCGACGGATCGGGCGGCTGATGTCGTCGTGCATCACCAGGGTGGCTGTGGGGGTCTGTGACTTCTCCAGGGGTTTATCCCAGTTCGGCAGCCCGTACTTGTAGTAGCGGGCGGAGGAGCCGATGGTGCGGAAGAACCAATAGATGCTGACCACCGTCAGCATCTCGTCGCGGTCGAGCGCGTCCTCGGGTGCTCCCTGGACGCCTGACCAGTCCCGGTACCGTTCAACCAGCCAGGACATGAGCCCGACGGGAGAGTCGGTCAAGGCGTAGGCGAGGGACTGCGGCCGGGTCGTCTGCAACATCGCGTACCCGCACAGCTCGTAGGTGTAGCGCAGCCCATCGGCAACTGCGCGGGCTTCTTCAGGGTCAGACATGTCGGCTGTCTTCTCGGTCAGTTCCTCGCCACCGAGCAACCCAGTGGTGTGGATCCCGACGACGTGATCGCGGTGCCGCAACCCCAGCTCTCGGGCGACCCCCGCCCCGGTGTCGTAGCCATGCACGAGGTAGCGGTCGTAGCCCAGCCGGTCCATCACCTGGGCGAAGGCATCGGCGACCCGCGCAAGCGTCCACCCGTCAACGGGCCCGGAGATCCCGAAGCCGGGGATGGTGGGGATGACCAGGTCAAATGGCTGGTCGCCACCCTGTGGTTCTGTCAGCAGTGGGACCATGGCAAGGAAGTCCGTGGGGCCGCTTGGCCACCCGTGGATCAGCAGCAGTGGCTTGGCGTCGGGGTGCGGGGATCGGATGTGGAAGAAGTGGACGTCGTGGCCGTCGACGAGCGTGGTGAACTGCGGGAACGAGTTGATCCGAGCTTCCTGCTGCCGCCAGTCGAAGTCGTGGATCCAGTACTCGGTGAGCTCTTGGCTGTACGACAGCGGCAGGCCATCGGACCATCCGGCATCCGCGCGTTCGTCAGGCCAGCGGGTCTTGAGGAGCCGTTGACGCAGATCGTGGAGGTCGACGTCATCGATGTGGAGGGTGAACGGTTTGATGATGCCCATGTTCCCCATGCTAGAAATCATTCCGGCCAGAACATGACCGGAAGAAGGGTTCAGGAGCTGTCCGTTTCGGTCATCCACCCCCTCCGGCGCCACAGCATCAAGAAGCACGCAGCGATAGGCATCTTCAGCGGCCTGCCGCCTGTAGTAGTGCGCGGGTCTTTGCCGTTAGACCCCTCGATCTCTCGATGGGCGACTGCGACTCGCCGCAGGGGATACACGGGAAGGGCAAGAATTACACCGAATATTCACAGTTAGACTCAGAGGGTATGACCGAAGACATTGACCCGGCAGTCGCATTGTCCTTCCGGTTCGTCTCGACTGGCCCCTTGAGGGGATCCGGCCTGCAACGCGTGCCGAGTTGGTCCTTGGGCTATTCGACGCGGAGGAGCTCAGGATGACGGTGTTGCCCACCGAGCTGCGAACGGCACGGGGACAATGCGGACGCGTCTTTCCAATGGCCGGTAGTGATGCAGCCGTTTCGGCGTTCCTGGCGCGGGCCAAGTTGGGCATATCCTGCGCGGGTCGTCGCGTGCCCTCGCGCTATGGAGGAAGGCCGAGGCTCTGTCGATCCCAACGGTTCTGGAAAGGTATTGCCCAGCAATGTCAAGGGCTACAGTGAGGTATCTGGAGTGATGAGCTCTCTCGACCCATTAATCCAGACGATGGCGGGACGATGGTGACTTGGGTGGGCGCTCGTTCGCCGATAGCCGCCGGGCCCAGGCACTCGGTTGCCCTACGCCCCGATGGATGTGTGGTCTGTACTGGCCCCGGTGGGGTTCCTGAGACCCGCACCGCACAGTGGCGGGGGATGGTGGCTGTGGCGGCGGGAAACGTGCACCGTGCCGCCAACACCGGGAGATCCCACACCGTGGGGCTACGCGACGATGGAACAGTCGTGGCGACTGGATGGAATGGGCATGGGCAGTGCGATGTCGGCTCGTGGCGCAACGTTGTTGGGATCGCTGCTGGCTGGCGCCGCACGTTGGCGGTGTTAGCCGACGGAACAGTTCGAGCAGCCGGCCGCCGGCGGGAGCGCGCGTGTGACGTGGAGACTTGGGCGGAGGTTGTTGCCGTCGCAGCGGGAGACTGGCATAGCGTCGGCCTGCGAGCCGATGGCACCGTTGTGGCCGTTGGAAACAACCAGCGCGGTCAATGCGAAGTATCGGCTTGGAACGCCATACGGGCCATCGCGGCTGGGTACCTTCACACCGTCGCAGTCACCAGCGACGGCACTGTCCTCGCGGTGGGCGATCGGACGGCCGCACCGGCCCTCATCTCCACGTGGCGAAACATAGTGTCCATCGCGGCCGGGAGCCGTCACACAGTAGCGATAGACGCCGAAGGCAATGCATTGGCCGCTGGCGACAACACCTATGGACAATGCGAGGTGGGCAACTGGCACAACATGGTGGCTGTTGCCGCTGGAGCAACTCATACCCTCGGGCTCCGCCGAGACGGCCTCATCCTGGCCACAGGAAACAACGCATTCCACCAATGCGAAACAGACCAATGGCGCGGACCCACCGCATAGCGGGTGCCGTCCCATCAAGCGAGCCTAGGAGTCGAATGCTGTTTCGTCTTCTGCCAATAAGTCGTGGTGGCCGCACTGCAAACTGAATTGCTGCTCGCCTTCGCGCCTCCGATTCCTCGATCGGCAAGAAGCTGGTCGAGCGCGATACCCGATCCGCGACATCGAACACTAGATCATTGACACGCCAAATTCGGTCAAGTCCCGGTATGTGGTGTAGGTGTTGGTGATCCTGTGTGGTGGGTTAGTTGGTGAGTGTGGGCATGGTTGGTGGGTCTTGTTCGGGCTGGTTGGTGGTGGGGGTGCGGCGGCTTTTGGCGAGGATTTCGAGGCCGAGATAGCGGTCCTTCGGCCCATTGGTCGGTTTGTTCGGCCAGGGCAGCGCCGACGAGGCGGACGGTTGCGGCCCTGTTGGGGAAGATCCCGACGGAGTCGGTGCGGCGTCATTGGCCTTGGCGCGGGCCAGTCCTTGTGCGGATAGACCTCGGGAGCCGAAATACTGTTCCTCGGGGCAGCGTGCCTTGCGCTGGCTCAGTTTCACGGGAGGCAGGCTAGCTTTCTGCCGAGACGACTCCACCGTGCATCTTCGAGGCTTCTGCAACCGGGGCGACTGCCGCCTAAGCACGCTTCTCATCACTGCGGACTCTCCCACCGTAAGTGCGGTCGCTAGCGATTATTTCTTCCGATCCATTGCTTGATAATCTGTTTAGCTAGATCTTCACTTTCCTTCTTGAAGAATCGAATATCTAAGCCGTAATCTAGATCATAGACTAGAATGAATTCCTCTTGTTTGAATGTGAAATGCCACATGTCGGCATTGGGATTTGTGGTCACTTCTTCCCACTCGACGCCTATTGTTTTCATTAGCCCCTCCATTTCGTCACTCTCGAAATCGGGGCCTAGCGCAATCGACCATAGAGATTCGCCAATTCTTAACGATTCCATAGCTGCACTCCTGGTTCTGAGAGTCGTTGATCATAATCGACGCCGTAACGATTCTATATTTACTAACTCTCTTCCGTCTGTCCGTGGCCTTCCCGCCAGCCGACACCGATGTGCCCGACAAGAACTCCTTGGAACCCGAGGTGACCCGCGCTACGGCATCCAACAAGTAGCCTGGGCCGCGGACAGTCCCGCGCCCGCGAGTTCCCCTGGGCTGACCCAAGGCAAACCCAGCGTCGGTCATCAAGTCCCAGTTCGTACCAGCGACCAACCACTGATGACCCCGTGTGCAAATCTAACGTCTGGTGTTAAATTTGCACATACGATTCCGCGCCTGCACTGAGCTTCTCGAGTTGCTGGGTTCTTCTTCGGTGGTGGCGCTGCAATGACTGGGCGACTTGGCGGGAGGAGCCCGGACGTTGCGCTGGCATCCGGGTTCGGCGAGCCGATGTGGCGCCCGGTGAAGGCTGGCGGGAAGCGAAGGTGGAGACACTAGAAACCACCAGCGAGTCCCCCCTGCCGTCACTGCACCGCGATAGACGGTTCTTCCGGTCCGAGGTCGGCACGGTCGACTGGCGCGGTCGGCCGGTGCGGCTCCTCAAGGTGACCTCCCCGGTCCGAGTCGACCTGTTCGACTGCCAGTTGATCACGCAGTGAGTTCCGGCCGCTGCCTTGACCGAAGGGCCCTACGCTGCGCACGGCGCAGGTCTCGCGGTTTGGGGTGGCGGACCTGAACCCAGTTGTTCGTTTCACCGTGCATCACGATGCGCGGGTTTTCGCCGGTGGGTCGGGTTCTGACCCGGGACCAGACATAACCGTTGGGGCCGTGGGTTTGAATCTGCTGAGTGTCAACCCCCCAACCCTGTGGCACGACGAGGGTCACTCGGCCTACCCCGGCGATGGACAGGTCAATCTCTGGAGCAAGCGGGATCGCGTCCATGCAGTACAACGTGATGACAGACATGAAACCGGTGTTAATTTCGATAAATGGGGGCATCTCCCAGCGCCCGGCTAGCGCATCCCAAGAATCCACGTTGATCACAAGAGGGTTATCTAAACTCATGCCCGGAGCCGTCCCGAGATGCACCGTCTTGACGATGGTGTTGTGGAGTTCGGTTGAGGGGACTAGGTCGTCGAGGAGGTCATAGAGCTCCCGTCGGGTCACGGCAGTCAACGCACTAGGTAGGCGTGCTTCGAACTCTTCGAATGTGAGGCGCTGGTCCGCAACCGCATCACGAAGCAGCGCGGCAGCCTGATCACGTTGGGCCACTGTTACGCGGAGTTTCTCTTCTGGATAGGCGGTCATGAATCGAGTGTTCCATTTGGGAGCCCAGGTCCGCTTCCCTCTGAGGATTGGTTTTGTGCTCACCCTGTCGGGGGAGAAGGTGGCTGCGGCTAGGGCGGATCCCGGTGGGCGCTTGGGGTGCCTCCACGGCCCGTGCTGCGGAGGGCTTAGGAGGCTCGCTTTAGGTATTCGTCTACGGCCTGGCGGAGCACGTCAGAGACGCGCCGCCCAGTGCGCTTGGCTACGGCGTCGAATTCTTCACCAACACTTGGGGGTACCCGAAATGCCAACCGGAGAGAAGGTCGATTCTCGAAGTCGAGGAAGGGGTGACCGCCCAAGCGTTGAGCGATGTCTTCGCCGGTCTAGGTGGCGACCGGTGGGCGTCGGGGGTCGTCGGTGACTGGGTCGAAGACGGTAAAGCCTAGGCTTTGTGCGGCGTTGGCTTGCTGGAGGTTGTGTGTGACGAGCGTGATCGCGTCTGTGCCAAGACGCAGCGCTGAAGCGAGGTGCAGCGAGTCGGCCCCACCCGGTGCTTGATTGAGGGCAATCGCCTCGTCGATGAGGTCGTCGGTGATCGCTATGAGAAAGAACTCGGCTACATACTCGTTCGCGACGTCGAGAGCTAACCCGGTATTTTTGACGACTCGAAGTACCTCCAATTCCAGCATTCGTGAGCCGACGAACCGGTCACCTGCCGTCGGGGTGCATCCTGACTTCCCGTCGGGGTGCATCCTGACTTCATAGTCGGCTCAATCCGTGGTGCTGGCCGCCAGGGCAGACATGGTCTGGTTGACCGGGTCGAAAACCGTTAACAACCACACGCCCCACCAGTCCCAGCCGTCGACGAACCAGTTGCTGACCGGGACGTCCACAGCCCGTATGCCTAGCCGATCCTGCCAAGTGTGCCGAATCCAGTCGACGACTTGGGCCTGCGGCGTAGCCATTCCGGTTGTTTCGCAAAACTCCTGCCATAGCTGGTCTCGTTCCGCCTCGGGAATACGCAGCCCGTAAGGCGGGTCAAGGAAGCTCTTGCGCAGCTGCGTCAGCCAGTCTCCGGTATTCAGGTGACGTGGCTCGGCGGCGTCCAAGTCCAGCCACAACTGGCGTTGGGTCACCACCTCAGCCTCCTCGGTGAGGCGGTGTCGCTGTTCAGGGGACTTCTCATTGGCGATCCAAGTGGCGTAGCGTTCGGCCACTGCGGCCTGGTGCCGGTGGAAGTCCGGGACAATCCGCTGCTCAAACAATGCCTGCGCCGCGTTGCGGTGCGCGGCACCGCAGGGTGCCTGCCACACGGAGAAGTGAAATACCACGCCGGCCTCGCTGAGCCTGTGGCGCAACGCCTTGATCCGCTGCGGGTGGTATTGATCGGCATAGGTGAAGGCCATGGGTTCCCCTGTGAGGTCGGCTTGTCGCGGGCTCAGTCAAGCGGCGCAGCCCGTGAGTGATCGTAACGGATGGGTAGGGGTTTTCCTTCTAGCATCGCCTTCTAGGCACTAGTGTGTGGGACCGATCCTGCCGGTCCGGGTGAGGATAGCCCTCACCCTTGTGCCAATGCTGTTTCGTCAAGGAGTGGTGATCGCTTTGCCTTCCGCTCGTGAGGTTCGTGCCCGCGACGTCCGTCGCTTCCGGCGTAACCGAGCTGCTCAATCGCGCTTTGGCACGCTCAGCTACGCGGTTGCCGACCTGTATTGGTGCAGTGCTTCGGCGATGGTCCCGATTGCCTTACCCGCTACGTATAAGTGGCATCGCCTAGTATCCGAAATTATGTGAATTTATGGGCGTTGATTGCGAAATATAGGTATTAGACCTGAGAAGAAATGTGCTCCTAGGGAAAGCCCGGGAAAATGTCGCGAAAAAGGAGAAATGGATCATGAATGAGAAAATTAAAAACGTCCTATCAGAAGACCTGGGGGAGGGATACCGGATCGTCAGAGATAACGGTGAGCTCTCTCCCGCGATTGAATGGGTAGACTGGATCGCCGACCCCGAGACCGGCGAGCCCGCTCAGGTCGAAGTCACCTTCGAGGACGACTCGGAGGAAACCTTTGCGGTGGGGGTCCAGCTCCGCCAGATCTGGCACGAAGACGTCAAGTAGCCAGCGGGGTTGCTGCGCTCCTTCGCCCAAGAAGCCGCAAGCGCCCAGTGTCGAGCTAGTGCGGCCTTGTGACCTACACAGCAGAGGCCAAGGCTGCGCCACGGCTTGCCGAGGCAATCACCGCCGGGGCGTCGGAGATCGTCGTGGTTGGCACCATCGCCAGCTCACCGTCGATCGCGCTCCCATAGGATGTGTCGTTGAATGGCGGCACTCATACGTTTACCGCCAAGGGGGTTCTCCTCAGAGGTAACAACGCCTTGCGCGACATCACAAACACCACCCTCGATCATGAGGTGCGATCTAGAGTGATTTCCCGGTGGAAGATGTTGGCGCATTCCGACTTGAGAACGTTCTCACCGTGGGGAGATCTACCTCGCGGCAGAGGGTGTGGCGTGCTCGATCCTGGTTGAGACTGGCGACGCCCAAGGCGATGCGCTGGCCCACCGTATGGCGAAGGCCCGACGCAAGGGCGCGGACCTGCCGGCGATCAACGCCGTCGGGCAAGACCTAGGTTTCGGGGATGTGCCCAACGCGGTGGTGATGGTGGACGCCGCGGGCCGCAAGGTGGCTCGGGTGCAAGGCGCCAAGACTCAGGTCGCTGACGCGCTGCTCGACGTCGTCGCCGAAGACCTCCAACATAGGCCCTAAGCCAGGCCGCCCACCGGTTGTCAGGTGTGCTGAGAACGGCGCGAACTATGGTTTGCAGGTGGCTAAAACTGTAGTTTTGATGCGGCTGAAACTATAGTTTTGTCATGCTCTTGAGGCGTAACGTGGGCGAGCTGGTCAGATCCGTGATGGCGGACTCGCCTGTCACGGTGCTGCAGGGAGGCCGACAGACCGGCAAGAGCACCCTGGTGGCCGAGATCGCGCGTGAGGTCGGTGTCCAGGTCTACACGATGGACGACGAAGACCTCCGCGCCGCGGCGTTGGCCGACCCAGTGTCGTTCATCGACTCGTTGGGTGACGGCCTCATCGTGCTAGACGAGGTGCAACGCGCGCCTGGTCTGGTGCTGCCCATCAAGGCGGCCGTAGATCGTCAGCGTCGGCCTGGCCGTTTCCTGCTGACCGGGTTCCGCGGACCTGATACACACACCCGGAGCCGAGGACTCCCTCGCCGGCAGGGCGGCCACCCTGGAGCTGTACCCCTTCTCACAAGGCGAGCTGGGAGGAATCAAGGATGACTTCGTGAGCGCCTACCTTGCCGGTATCCAGACATGGAGCACCGCCGAGTCACGAACCGACGTGGTAGAGCGGATCGTGAGAGGTGGTTTTCCGGAGATGCTGAGCAGGACCGAGGCCAGGTCGCGCGGGCGTTGGCTCGACGACTATGCGGCCCGCCTGGTGCGCCGCGACGCGGCCGAGCTGTCGCGAATCTCAAGCTCGAACCTGGATGCGGTACTGCGGTTATTGGCGGCCAACCAGGCGGGCGAGGTGGTCAATGCCCAGTTGGCCCGTCATGTGGGGGTGACCGAATCCGTGATCGGGGGGTATCTCAGCTTGCTGGAGTCGCTCTATCTGATCAAGCGGATTCCCGCGTGGTCGCGGAGCCTGACGAACCGTCGGATCAAGAAACCCAAGTGCGTGGTCGTGGACTCCGGGCTCTGTTCGAGGTTGAACCGGCTGGGGACGGCGGATTACCTGTCGCCGCTGGGAGGCAACTACTTGGGCCCGGCGCTGGAGGGTTTTGTGGCCGCCGAACTGGTGCGACAGTCCACGTGGAGCGCGACTGAGTTCACGGTTTCTCACTATCGCGAGTCGGTCAGGGTGGAGGTGGACCTGGTGCTGGACTTGCCCGGCGGTCGATCGGTTGGCGTCGAGGTGAAGGCCACCGCCTCGCCGAGTGCCCGCCACTTCCAAGGCCTGCGTCTGTTCGGCCAGCGGTTGGGAGAGCACTGGGCCGGAGGGGTCCTCTTCTATCTGGGGTCTCGGGTCTTGTCATTCGGCGAGGGCCTGTTGGCCGTCCCAGTTGCGGCGCTTTGGGGGTTTCCCATGGGTGGCCAGGTCGTCAGCTAGCCGATCCGCCCTCGTCGGGCCCGGCCGACGGCGCAGGGTCGATGCCGGGAGAATCAGGGATCTGTGGACCCGGTTGCCCTGGGCCAACGCCTAGGCCTGCACACTCCTGGCCCGGGATGCTCGGCGGGCATCGCACCACAACCCCCGTCGAGCCATCAGTTAGATGCCGACGAAGCCCAGGACCGCAAAGTCCGGGACCGCGAGGTTGTGAGGCGGAGTAGATGAGGGGGATGACTCGCTTGCGGGCCCCGCGAGGCTTTCAGGCGTGGCAATGCGGTCATTTTGCCTGTGGGAAAGTCCCTGCCGCGCGAGAAGGTGCAACGACGTGGCGGCTCAGGGGTCGCTGACCAGCGTGTCGCGCAGCGTCGCGAAGGTTCTGGACGCGACCGCGTCAAGATAGACCTCCCCAGAAGCCACCGACCCCTTGTAATGCCCGAACAACTCGAAGGAGACGGTGCCGAACAACTGTGTCCATGCTTCGACGACGGCCAAGAGTGCGTCGTCTGGCACGCGTGCCACCAACTCCGCGGGATTGCCCTCGGCTAAGAGCCAAGCCCGAATCCGGGCGAGGTCCTCTGCTAGCGGCCCGCCGGTCGAGGCAACGGGGGAGTCGTCGTGGATCAAGCTCAGCGCGATCCCGGCCAGCGCTCTAGTGGTGGCGGTGGCGGGTTCTATGGTCTCTGGCGGCGCTGCGTAGCCCGCCACCGGAGAGCCGTAGATAAGGGCGTACGCGTGGCGGTGGTTCAAGGCCCAGGAACGAACGGCGAGCCATACCGCTCTCCAGCGCTGTTCCGGCGCGTCGTCGGCGTTGTCAGCGGCCTCCACTGCGGCGCCGAGGCTCCGGTAGGCGTCGATCACCAGGAGGGTAAGCAACTCGTCGCGGCTGTTCACGTAGCGGTAGAGAGCACCAGGGGTGACCTCGAGATCGCGGGCGAGGGAACGCATGGCCAGCCCTGCTGCCCCCGATTCGGCCAGCCTGCGCGTGGCCACTTCGATCAGGCGGCGCTCGAATGCGTCACGTTTGGCTTCGCGCACGCCTTTCCCCGGACCCATGGGCTCAGCCTGCCATAGGACAGCCGGGGCGACCACGTTGACGAAAGCGTGAACATCGTTCATGCTTTGTGTAAACACTGTTCACTGACTGGAGGTTGTGATGGGTTCCATCGCGATTATTGGGGCGGGTCCGCTGGGGCGCTCGGCGGCGCGTCAGCTTGTGGCGGCTGGGCATGACGTGCTGGTTGTCACGCGCTCCGGCTCGGTTGTGGAGGGGGCCGCCTCGATGAGCCTGGACGTCACGAGCCGCGAGGCGCTGGCCGCTCTTCCTCGCGTAGACGCGATCGTCGCGTGCTGCAATTTCACCTATAGCGCCGCGGCCTGGGAGCGGGAGTGGCCGGCCGCGATCGACGCGCTCATCGATGCGACGGAGGGCAGCGACGGCGTCCTCGTCATTGCGGGCAATCTATACGCCGAAGACCCATCCAACGGGCCCATGGACGAGGGTGCCCCACTGGCGCCTCGAACGCGGCTCGGGCGGGTTCGCGCCCGCGTCTGGGAGACCGCGTTGGAGGCCCACCTGACCGGGCGGGTGCGTGCGGTCGAGATCCGTGGGTCCGATTACGTTGGCCCGGGCGCGAATGCGGGAGCCACGCATAGCAAGCGGACGATTGACGCCGTGAAGCGAGGAAAGGTGGTCCGTCCGATGGGTGATCCTGATGCCCCGCATGCCTGGACGAGTACCGCTGACTTTGGCCGGCTGCTCGCCCGCGCGGCCACCGACTCCGCCATGTGGGGGCGGGCATGGCATGTGCCCAATGCGCCCGCCGTCTCGTGCCGAGATCTCGCCCGGATGGCGGCGCGCATCGCCGGCCGCCCGGAGGAGCCGCGGGTGCGGCCCATGCCCACCGGCATCCTCAGGTTGCTGGGACTGTTCTCGCCCGTGATGCGAGCGGTCGGTGACATGGAATATCAGTTCCGTGCCCCGTTTCTCGTGGACGATTCCGACGCCCGTGAGTTGCTGGGTGAGACCCATACGCCGCTCGAGGAATCGGTCGCCCAGCAGATGTCGGCTCGATAGCCCGCACGCGGGTGTGGGCGCCGTTGGTCGAACCCGTGGGAAGCTCCACCGGTAGCTCGGCATGCCAAGCCGCGTAGTTGCTTGCGGAGGCGAGAAGTGAGCGTTCCGTTCACCAAAAGGGCTTCCGGTGGCTAGATGGGTTCTGGGGACCGGGTCCCAGCGGAGAACGGCTGACGAGATCCCCGCCAGCGACACCTACCCCGTCATCAGCCGACAACGAGGCTTGTTTTACGCGGGCGGCTCCTGCCCGTGGGCGGCCGCGTAGAGCACGGGAAGGATGTCTTGGGTGCGGCCGGTCTCTTCAATGTTGTGCTTGATCCAGTGGTCGGCCGTCTGGCGGGAGAAGACCATGGGGCCGAGGGTGCGGTTCAGCAGTGAGCCAACCAGTGGCACGTTGAAATCGATGGCAGTTTCGGCATAGAAGCTCACCCCACCGGGGACAGGGGAGTACCGGTGCGTGATTCGTCCCACGGGCTGATCGCCCGGGCCCAAGATGTTGAAGGTGAACTCCGATTCGTCCAATACCGTCGTCTGCATGACTTGGTGGATGCGCTCTCGATAGTCATTGAACTGTTCGTCGATACGCGACAGCGCCCCCACCCGGAACCCGTTGTTGCGGGTGCCATCGGGTGCGTCGCTGAGGGGAGTGATTCGGATGTGGTCGCAGTGGTGCCACAGGTGGTAATAGAGCACCTCGGGACCGCTGAAATCCACCCCGTTCCAAGTCGTGCTGCCGGCCATGTTCTCGAACCACCACTTCAGCATGGCGGGCGTGACGCCGGCGATGTCGTCGTGTTCGATCTGGACTAGCAGCGCGCCTCGACCGTCGACCGAGACGTTGGTCCACTTCGCCGACGATTCGGGCTTGAATGCGAGCTTTCCCGCGCGCTGGAGCACCTCTCGGGCGCGCAACCGCTGAGCACGGAGGGCGTCGTTAACTTCGATCATGGGTTGAACCTCGTCTAGATAGGGGATCAGGCAATCTCGGGAAGCGATTTCCTCCCAGGCTAGAGGCAGACTCGCAATACCGAAGTCACCCGGGGGGTGCGAAGCACCCCGCTCGCAGCGCCGCGTCGGCGATCGCGGGGGAGAGGGCCTGGTACATCACTATGGTCTCGGCGTCGTAGTCGGCCCGGACGCCGTACAGGTTCACGTGACGCAGCCTACAGGCGGCTTCCCCGGCGCCTTGGCGCGGCCCTTGTAGGCTGTCGGGCATGACTGACATGAACAGCAAGCCCGAGGTCGACTTTCCCGGTGGTGAAGCGCCCACCGAACTGGTCATCGACGACATCGTCGTCGGCGACGGTGAAAAGGCCAAGGCCGGCGACACCGCCCACGTCCACTACGTTGGGGTGGCGTTCAGCTCCGGCGAGGAGTTCGACTCTTCCTGGAACCGGGGCACCCCGCTGTCCTTCCCCGTCGGCCGGGGCCGGGTCATCCAGGGCTGGGACCAGGGCCTGCTGGGCATGAAGGTGGGCGGCCGTCGCCAACTGATCATTCCGGCCCACCTGGCTTACGGCGACCGCGGCGCCGGCGGCGTGATCGCTCCGGGCGAGACGCTGATCTTCGTCTGCGACCTGGTGGGATTGAACTGACCAATCCGCCAGGCTGCACGACCGATCAGGGGCAAGGAACCGGGGCGCGGGCATCAGCCGTCCCCATGCAGGTCCTAGCCGAACAGCTGGTCGGACACATCCACCAGAGCGAGCATCGACAGTTCGTGGCCGAGTCCTTGGCGATGACCGACGCCGTGTTGGCCGGTCAGCCAATCGACCCGGATGAGCTCTACAGCAGGCTGGAGAGCCTGGATGATTTGGATGAGGTGAACATCTTCACCCTCCAATTGCTGGATACGCAGACCTATCCCGAGGTGTGGGATTGCATCGAAGAAGCCATTGGGCTGGTTTGTCTCATCAACTACGAAGAGCATGGGCGATGGGATGCGCCGCCAACCCTCGGGTTTATCGTCGAAGAACTAGTAGATGATTTCTTTCTGAGGTATCGCCAGATCCTCACCGATTTGTCGGTGGCTACCGCCGTGGAACGTGCGGTGCGGCAAGATGCTCGGATCGACCTCGACGATCCTTGGGTTAGGGACCGGTTCAGCTTCTTGTTCAGCCCCGAGCCGGCGCAGTAGTTACCTGAGTTCCAAGATCGACCACAGCCGCGGCCCGAGCGGGTTTCCCGCCTGGGCCGCGGCCAGTCTTGCTGCACTAGGTCGGCCCCTTGCCCGCTCGGCTCAGAGTGGCTGCCCGGTTTCCAGCACTGTCTTGAGCCCGCTGAGGACCAGCATCCAGCCCTCGCCGCCCACGCTCTCGGCCGTGAGCGGGGAATCCTCGAGACGATCGTGGACCACCGTGAGCAGGCAGTAGCCGTCGCGTTCGTCGATCTCCCAGGTGACCCGGCTCGCCGGCTCTTCGCGTGCCTCGGGTCGATATAGGGAGCGCCAGGTGTGCACCAGTCGGCGCGGCGGGTCCCATTCCAAAACCGTGCCGTCGCTCCAAAGCTCAGTGCCGTCGGGAG
>JBHADA010000117.1:0-6808 GCA_041854805.1 Arachnia sp. | reverse complement strand
CCATTTCTCGCCCGACCATTGGCGCAATTACACGGTGATCGGCGCCCGGGGCCGGATCGAGAATTTCGGCGACGGCGAGGGCGGCGTGATCCGGCTGTGGAACCGGCGCCATTACTACGACGCCGACGGCGACGAGCGTTTCCCCATCACGGGCGATAGGAACGGGCACGCCGATGCCGATGCCCTGACGGTGGCGGAATTCCTGCGGTTCGTGCGCACCGGCGCGGAGACGGCAACGTCGCCGCTGGGCGCGTGGCATGCGGTGGCGGCCGGCATTCAGGCCACGGAGAGTCTCCGCGACTGTTCGAGGCCGCGCACCATCCCGGCGCTGCCGCAGGACTTGGTGGCCTACTTCCAGGGCAACCAGCAGCGGTAGTGCGCGGGGCACGGCGTATTCGTGCCATTTCTGTGCCAATGGGTAGCGTTTTCCACGCCATCTGCGGCCGGTCAGCAGGAAAATTGCCGCCGAAACGCTCGGCCCGGCGGCGAGGGCCTGGCCCCGGGCCGTGTTTAGGATAAAAGCACTGTGGGACTTGTCCTCATAGAAGTGGACAGGGAGGAGAACTATGTCTATGCGTCAATGCATATCCGGCCTGCTGGCCTGCGGCGTCGCGGTGACGCTGCTGGCAGGCTGCCAGACGGAGAGCCAGCGCAACGCCGCACGCAAACTCAAGGAACTAGAGAAGGAGGGGATCGCCACCGCCACCTGGGACGGCCTCACCCTGACCGAGACAGAAAAAACCGACCTCAGCCAACCCAAATCCCCCGGAGCCTACCTGACGCGCTGCTATGAACTATCCATCCCACACGAAAAAGCCGTGGAGACGATCCTGACCACGGCGGAGGAACAGGGATGGCAAGAACGAAAAGACCTCGGCACTGACACGACCATCCTCGCCGAGAAACAGGTGGGCGGCGAGGTCGCGACACTCCACGTCAACACCGATGCCACTGCGCCCGACTGTGCAAACACCAAAGGACGCCCCTTAATGGTGACACTCACCTACATGTGACCCAAAGGAGAATCATGGTGCGGCGACGAGACTGGGCAGACCGACGGTTCGCGGGCCGGGCCGGGCACCGCAGGAGCGCTACGGTGAGGGCATGCGTCTCATCGTCACGGTCGTCGCGGCCGTCCTCGCCTTGGCCGGGTGTGCGCCCGCGCCTGGGCGCGTGAGCCTGCGCCCGTCGAGTCCCACGGCCAGCGAGGCCATGCCGACGGGGGCGACAACGCCGGGGACACCGCGGGCCCCCTCGCCTACCCCATCGGCAACTCGCGTGCTGGCGGGAAAGGTCATCGTCGTCGACCCTGGACACAACGGCGGCAACTTCAACCATCCACGACAGATCGCCCAAAAGGTGGACGCGGGCGGCTTCCAGAAGGCGTGCAACACCACGGGCACGGCCGCCCAGGGCGTCACCGAGTCGTCGCTCAATTGGGCCATCGCCCAAAAACTCGCCCAGCGATTCCGTGCGGCCGGGGCCAAGGTGGTGCTCACCCGCACCGATGACCAGGGCGTCGGCCCCTGCATCGACAAGCGAGGAAAGACCGCCAAGAACAACAACGCCGACCTGCTCATCTCTATCCACTCCGATGGCGCGCATTCCTCGGGCCACGGATTCCACGTCATCCTGCCTAAGCCGGTGCGGGGATACACCGACGCCACCGCGGGGCCCAGCGCCCGGCTGGGCGCCTGCATCCGCGATTCCCTCGTGACGCAAGGGCTCACCACCTCCACTTACGTGGGCCGAGACGGGCTCCACCCCCGCAGCGACATGGGCACCCTCAACAACGCTGGCGCCCCTGCCGTCATGATGGAGTTGGGCAACATGCACAACACCAAGGACTTTGCCCTCCTCACCAGCCCAAACGGGCAAACCAAGATCGTTGACGGACTAGTGAAGGGCGCCGAGGCATTCCTACGATGACCGTAACCCCGTGGCGACACACCCATACCGCTACTCCTCTTGTCGAGCGATATCCTTCAGGTTGTATGACGCCACCCCCTGAAGAGTGAGTGAAATAACAAGCAGCAAGGGAATCCACAGCGCCCGGAGGCCCATTTCACCAATGAAGATGGAAACGGTCAGCATAGCCAAAACTCCAGTGACTGTAATGCTCACAATGAGGGCGATGAAGGAGTACTGAACCTTCCTCTTCTCCGACGACGGGGCACCACTCATCACAAGCACCTAACACGCACGGCTTCATCAGAGACTAGACCGCCAGAACTCAACCAACTGTATGCGATCTCCATTCAAACTCCTTCCATTTGCGCTTTACCATCCTCAGTTGATGACGGTGCACATCCACGTCGATAGTGGCAGCGAACACGGCGGCGGGCAGAAAACGGCTTCATCGGCCAGTCCATGGGGCTGACCCGCTGGTCGAGTCATCTTCGGTTCAGGTATCGCCGGTCGAGCAGCCTCGCGAGGAACGAAGCGAAGCGTGTCGAGACCATGTGGCGATGATATCCGGCCTTACTTCTTGGCAGGCACGCCCATGCCGATAGCACCAATATAGAAATGCCCACCCCCAGGCGCCTTCAACTCGTGCGACGCCAACCGCTTCATCGACACCGGATCATAAACCCCCAACACCGGCGTCTCGACAGCATCATAGTGCAGCACATACAACCTGCCATCCGAAAACGCGATCCGATTGACCCGAGGACCCACATCGAACGTCTCAACCTTCCGCGTCTTCGGATCAACCCTCGAGATATAACGATACTCCTCAAACTCCCGAATCGCCGGATTCAGATAGGTATGCGCCACATAAACCATCCCGCCATACTGCTCCACCTGATACGGCACATCCCGCTCAAGCTGGATCTCGTCCACCTCCCCCGTACGCAGATTCACCACACCAAGCTTATCTCGCGGCTCATCGATTATAGGCTCGACATCCTGATTCTCCAGATTGGCGATGGAGAAGAACATCTCATCCCCCACCACGGTCCCATCATCTGGCCCCGACACCACCGGCGGCAAACCCATCGGGCCAGAAAGCTCAGTCCTTCCCCGCTCGACCAGTCGACCGCCGTTATCCTTAAGCTTCAGCACACGCATCGGCCCATACTTTCCATATTCACCTTCGGGAGAGTCCTCGTTAGTCAGCACCAACAATTCCCCTGCCGCCGTTACCGCAAGCGCTCCCGGTTTGTTCTTATTCGTCTCGAAAGTTCCCAACAGGTCCCCCTGCGAAGAATACGAATCGAGCCACGAACGCCCACGCAGGCCAACATTAGACACCACCAGCGTCCCGTCAACATCGGCGAAATCCTGAATCCCCGGCTCCTTCAACCGATGCAACTGAACTGAACAGGTCTCCCGGTCCAGCCTGCCGATATTGGACTGATCATGAATGGTATTCCCATTCGACACGAACCATGGCGACGGGACCTCACCCGCAAACTCAGCAGTCTTGGACACACCCTGCACATCCGCAGTAATACTCGCCCGCTTCCCACCCACATCCCACAACTCCACCCGCGTCGGCCTCGCCGTCTGAGACGACCACACCACAGCCACCCCCGAAGCACAATCCTCCGGCGACGGAGACTCGCCACACCCTGACGCGAGCACCAACACCCCCGCCAGAACAAAGGCTTTGACACGCCTCAACATCGTCATGGGCGCATCTTGTAGATGGTTCGCGTCTTCGGCCCCTCGACAAGCTCCATGGGATGGATCATCTTTCCATTATCCTTGGTGTTCAAGTCGATAGACGCGGTGTCCAGGAACGCCGCCCACACCAACTGCGAGCAGTAGAACGAATCCCGCTGATCGACGTTGAGGTAGTTTATGTTGTAGGGCTTGCCAACTTGTCGAGATGCCCAGTCAGCCGCCCTAGCATCCTGTTTCGATGTGGTGTCGATGACTGTAACTCCATAAGCTTGCTTCTTATCCTTGTACCACGTGTTGCCTAACCGGGAAACCCCTTTGTCGATGGACTCGATTGCTACGTTCTTCGAGTACACGATGCCTGCGTGCCCCGTGGGAATCAGCCCGAGGAGAGCATCTGGCGTGACCAGGATGACCCCCTTGCGTTCTGGGTAGGTACCGATGAAGCCCTTCTTCGTCCCAGTCCCCGCTCCGCCGCCTCCCTTTCCACCGCTTGAGGCATCGCCTCATCCTCGGCCGAAGGCAGGAGCTGTTGTTCGTTTCCCTTGTCCCCTTTGAGCTTGCCCGCCTCGTAGTCAGCGTTGACCTGTGCGTCGATCCGGGCCCACTCCTCTTCGGCCTGCGATCCCGAATCCGCCAATGCGGGCGAGCCCCACATCAGCAGTACTAGGAGCAGCACTGCACCTATTATCTTCCTCATCATGGCCTCCCTTGCCACGTGTGTGTCAGACACCTTCACACTACGTCGCATCGTTGCCGGTTTGGCGCGACACGCGGAATCAGCCAGGATCCACTCAAATTCGAAGAGGGTCGAGCTGTCTACAGGCAGCGCGCGGCACGCTCACCCACCTGTATGGAAGCCGGAAGCGAGCGAAGCGAGTTCGAATTCCTCAGAGGTTTACGGGAACGTGTCGAGACCTGGATGACGATATACACCAAGGGTCTCGACGCGCTGGCCGCTACCGCGTCCAACTATTTGACCAACGGGACTTCCCCCCGCAAGAAACAAGAAGAACGCTTGCCAAGGCCCAGTGACCCGACCGACGCGACCAGATCAGCCGGGTGCCGCCGCACGGAGGAACTGCCGGGCCGTGAACCGTCGCCTGGCGGCAATAGCCAGCACCGACGCCACCAACGCCACGACGCCAAACAACAGCGCCGCACCCGCCAGTTCCGCTCCCCCGCTGCCGCCCGAGGCCCACGTCCGGATCATCTCGAAACCGTTGTGCAACGGTGAGATCTCCCCTGCGGGCAGGAGCCAGCCCGTGACGGACGAGACCCCCAACGCCACAGTGACCGCGAGCAGCAGCAGCGAGACCGCACGTCCCGCATGCCCCAACCAGCCCGCCAAAGCGTGATTGACCAGCATGAACGACACGCCCAGCAGCACCAGCAACCCCGTCAGCCCCAAGCCGCGGCCAGTGCTCAGCCCCATGACTGCCCAGCCCAGCAGGCCGAGCACCAACCCCTGCGCCACGCCGACGGCCGCCGGCACCTTGACCTGCCGCAGCCAGAGCGCCATCGTCGACGCGCTGGAAGCCACCACGTTGCGTGGCACCGGGCGCATCACCACGAACGAGGCCAGGGCGCCCACCCACAGCCCGGCCACCAACAACAGCGAGGTCATCGAAACGGTGGAGGCCTTCGCCAGCGCGTTATCCTGCTCGACCGGGCTGGCCACCACCGTGGACAGCGTCTCGCGCTCGTCGGCCGAATAGCTGGGCACCTCCTTGGCGCCCTTGGCCAGCTCGCTGGCGAAGGTGCCCATGCTGGAGTCAAGCTTCGACGCCCCTGCGGACAGCTTAGACATGCCCGCGCTCAGGTTCTTGCCGCCCTTGGCCGCGGAGGAGACCCCATTGGAATACTGCTTCACACCGTTGACGTAGGTGTTCGTGCCGGTGGCAAGCTGACCGACGCCCTCGTCGAACTTGCTCACGCCGGCCGACAGCTTCGACGCCCCGTCGGACAGTTCAGTCACGCCGTCGCCCAGCGTGCCCACCTGAGAGTTGAGCTGTTTGATGCCGCTGTTGAGCCTGGTGGCGCCAGAAGACAGCTTCTGGGCGTTGTCCACCAGCGGCTTGCCCTCGCTGGCGATCCTGCCCGCCCCGTCGCGCGCCTGCACGATCCCCGCGCGCAGCGTGGCCAGTTGCTTGGCGGCACGCTTGGGCAGTTCGTCAACCATGGTCTCGACCCCCGTGGCCAACTGGTCGAGGCCCTTCAGCTTCCCCGCGGCCTCCCCAAGCTGCCGCGCCCCGCCAGCGATGGACTGCCCGGTGTCGGGGTCCTTGGTGTTGAGCATGGTGCGGGCCGCCCCAGCTCCGGCGCGGAAACCGTACTCGACGCCGGCTGAAGCGCCCTGCTTGAAGGCCTGCTCCAGCGCCGGGCACAGTTGCGGGTCGACGTTGGCCGGGCACTCGAACCCCTGCCCCACCCTGTTCGCCACTCGCGTGGCCTCGGCCGGGGCCTTCTGCTCGAAACTGCGGAGCCGCTGATCGACGGCGGAGACGCCCTGGCTGAGTCCCTTGGCGCCCTCCGCGAGCGGGGCCACACCGTCGGCGGCGGCGCGGGCCCCCTTGGCCAGCTTGTCCAACTCGCGGGTGTCCATCGTCGACGCCTTGTCGAGGCCGACCACCATCTGATCGAGGCCGGCCCGCAGCCTCCCGGCGCCCTGCACGGCGGCCGACGCTCCCCTGGTGTAGGCGGGGATGCCGGTCAACAGGGTGTCCGCACCGGAAGCCAGCTCCCCGACGCCGCGTTCGAGCTGCGGCGCCTTCGCAGCCAACTGGCCAACGCCCTGGTTGAGTTTCGACGCGCCGGTGGCAAGCTGCCCGGAAGCCTGGTCGAGTTGGTTGACGCTGGAGGCGAGTTGGTCGCCGCCGCGCTGAAGCTCCGGGGCCTTCGAGGCGAGGGTGCCCAGCCCGCCGCTGAGGGTGGTCGCGCCCTGGCTGGCCTCCGTGAGGCCGTCGGCGAGTTCGCCGGTGCCGTCATGGAGCTGATTGGCGCCGTCGACGATGGTGACGAACTTCTCCCCAACGGTGTTGAACCCCACATAGACCTGATCGAGGTAGGCCACCGTCAAGGTGGAATTGATTTTCTCCGTGGCAATCCGGGCAATCTGCTGGGCGAGTTGCGCGTCCGTAATTGGC
Organism: Arachnia sp.; assembly: GCA_041854805.1. Classification (GTDB taxonomy): domain Bacteria; phylum Actinomycetota; class Actinomycetes; order Propionibacteriales; family Propionibacteriaceae; genus Arachnia. Next base: position 35 of record JBHADA010000117.1, on the reverse strand, counting down.
GCGTTATCCGAAACCCGCACCTGGATGGTGGCCTG
>JBHADA010000116.1:0-8729 GCA_041854805.1 Arachnia sp. | reverse complement strand
GCAATGCGCGATTGCCCGGCGCGATGGCCCGCCCCTAGGGGGTTCCTCGTGGGCCCATGTTCAGTGGCTTGGTGGCCAGATACGGCCCGTGGGAGCGACGATCATGCGTGCGCGGCGGTCAGGATCCCGCAGAGCCTGAGCCACCCGAGCTGGGCGTGTCCGACGGAGACTCTTCCGTCTCGGACGTCGACTTCGAAGTGCTCGAAGAGGGCTTCGGCGTGGCCGACTTCTTCGGGGTGCTCGGAGAGGGCTTCGGCGTGGCCGACTTCTTGGGGGTATTCGACTTCTTCGGTGTGGTAGATGGCGAAGGCGTCGACTTCTTCGATGGCGTGGTGGACGACGACTTGGTGGACTTCGACGACTTCGGCGTGGAGGCCTTCGAGGGCACCTGCGACGGATCGGCGTCTGGACCCTCGTCGTCGTCATCCTCGTGGTTGTCGCTCGGCTTGGGGGTGCTGAACTTCTGGTTGTTCGTGTTGATCTTGACGGGGCCGCCACTGATCCACGCCATGGGGTCGGTGTAGTTGCCGTCGGCGATGACCTCGAAGTGCAGGTGGCAGCCGGTGGACATGCCTGTGCTGCCGATACGGCCGATGCCTTGGAGCGCTGTGACGGTTTCGCCTTGGCTCACTGAGACGGAGGAGAGGTGGTTGTACGTGGTGACGACGTTGTATCCGCCGAGGCTTCCGTGTTCGATCTTGACCTGGAGGCCGTAGCCGCCGGACCAGCCGGACTTGATCACCTTGCCCGCGGCGGAGGCCCCGACCGGGGTGCCGCAGGATCCGGCCCAGTCTTGGCCCTTGTGGAGTTTCATGTAGCCGAGCACCGGGTGCATGCGGTACCCGAAGGGTGACGACAAGCGTGCGCCCGACACGGGCATGGACAGGTACTTGCCTCCGGATTCACCCGCGGTTCCGGGGCTACTGCTGGCTCCGGCACTTGGGGTAGTGCCGGGCTTGGCGCCGGAGTTCTTGGCCCCAGCGGCGGCGCTGGTCGGCGTCTTCTCGATCACCACGGATGGGGTCGCGGTGCTGGTCAACTCGTCGCGTTGCTCGCTGCGATTGGGCTGGTCGTCGCGGTCGACGCTTTGGGTGGCGGCTTGGACCAGCGGTACCGCCTCGACGGACACGGGCTCCTGGCTCGCCAGGAGCACCAAGCCCACGAGTCCCGAGGTCACCCCTGCGGCGACCAGGGAGGCTAGGCCTTTTAGCTTCATAACATCACTCCAGCTCTGCGCGGCCCCAACCACGCGCATGACTATGTAAGCACGCACTGGCTCAAAACTGAAATCCATCCTGAGATTTTCTTAGAATTTTTTTGGAGTTCGACGTCTAGACCCCAGCCGTAGGAACGATGAAACCCCTTGTCAAGGGCTTGTTAACGCGGATTCTTCGCCGTTGCTGAGGGCAAGCTGAAATGAACGACCCGAGGTATCCGATCGGCGCTACCCGTAGGTGTCGCGGGGCCCACGGCCGGGCACGGAGCGAGGGCCCTTCTTCCAACTGGGTGCCCTCGGCCCGCGGAACTCGACGCGCCGCACGGTCGCATCACCCAGGGCCCGGTTGAGCATAGCCACCAGTTGCGACGCGCAGTAGCGCATGGCCGTGGCCCACGACGTCGAGTCGCAGTCGACGATGAGCACGCCGTCTTCGAAGTTGACCGGCTTGGAGTGTTGCGCGTTGGACTCCCCCACCAGGTCAGGCCAACGGCTGAGCAGCGTCGACAACCCGATGCGTCTTTTCCATCCCCTCTGGGCGATCACCGCGGTGAGCACGTCGCCCACGAGCTGCGGGTCGCGGTCGTCGGGATGGGCCCCGGAGAGCTGCCGCACGGCAGGTTCTCGCCGGCGACGTGGCACCCGCGATGGGGCGGGATCGGGCAGAACGACGCCATACTCGGCCGCCTCAACGGCCGCCTGCGCGATCTCCGCCGCGAGTTCGAGGCCCGTGGGGTCATGGGGTTGCGTCACGATGCCTCCTCAGCCTCATCGACCCCGTCGGTCACGGTGCCCTCCACCACCCGATAGCGCCGCTCCGCCGGGAACTCAGGCACGTCCGCGCCCACGGCGGCGGTGATGAGCACCTGCTCCGCATCGGCGATGGCGGCGGCGAGCCGCTCGCGCCGGGGCGCGTCAAGTTCGGCGAACACATCGTCGAGGACGAGCACGGGCTCGATGCCGTCCTCGCGCACCAGCGTGAAACCGCCCAGCCGCAACGCCAGAGCCAGCAGCCACGATTCGCCATGGGAGGCGTACCCCTTGGCGGGAAAGTCGCCGATGCACAGTTCCACATCGTCGCGTTGCGGCCCGATGAGGGTGACCCCCCGCTGGATCTCGTCTCGTCGTACGCTCTCCAGCGCGGCCAGGATGCGCCCGCGCAACTCGCCGCGCACATCGGCGGCCTGAGAGACGCCGTCGAGATCAAGAACCGTCTTGTACGTGGCCGAGACCCGGTTGTTGACCGGGGCGATAGTTTCGTAGGCACGCTGAGCGTGGGGAGTCACGTCAGCTAGGGTGTCCAGCCGGGCATGCAACAGCTCGGCTCCCACGCTGGCGAACTGCTCGTTCCACACGGAGAGAGTGATTTCGTCGTCGCCGGCGGCTGGCCGGTGCGAGCGGCCCGACATGGCCTTGAGGAGAGCGTTTCGCTGCTTGAGCACCCGGTCCAGATCTTGCCGGACCCCGGCCATGCGGGGCCAGCGGGTGACCACAAGCGAGTCGAGCCAGGCACGCCGGTCAGACGGGTCGCCGCGGACGATGGCGAGGTCGATGGGAGAGAAAACGACGGTGCGCAGCAACCCGACGAGGTCTCGGGGGCGCGAAAGCGGTGCCCGGTTGAGCCGCGCCACGTTGGAACGCCCGCCCACCACCTCCAGCTCGAGCGTGATGACGCGGTCGTCGTCGCGACCAGCGCGCACCTTGGCTCGGATAATGGCGGACTCGGCTCCGGCGCGGATGAGCGGAGCAACGGCCGACACGCGATGCGAACTCATCGTGGAGAGATATTCGATGGCCTCGACGAGGTTGGTCTTGCCCTGCCCGTTGGCACCGACGAACACCGACACGCCAGGCGTCAGGTCAAGCGTGACGTCTGAGTAGTTGCGGAAGTCTTGGAGCTGGAGGTGGGTGACAAACATGGGCGGGCCCAGCTTACGGGGTGTGGGTAGGGGACTCCCGTGGAACCGACGCCCCGGAGCTTGCCTCAGGTGGTGGGCGTGGGCAGACGCATCAGCATGATGACGTGACGGTAGTCGCCCAAGGGCTCGCCGTCGATGCTGGCCAGGCCCATGATGAGGCAGGGCTTGCCGGGCAGGGTGAATGAGAACTGCGTGAATGGGGCGTCCAGCGCCGTGAGGGCGTCTTGCAGGTAGTGCGGGTTGAAGCCGGCGTCCGTGATGGACTGCTCGTCGCCGATCACCTCCACCAGAGCCTCGATGGCCTCCGACGCCGCGGCCTGGTCGCCGGTGGCGGCCTCCAGTTCGATGTGGTCCTCATTGATGCGCATCCGCAACGGCGAGTTGCGCTCCGCCACTAGCGAGACGCGCTTGACGGCGGAGAGCAGTTCGGCCGTCTCGATGCGTACCGTCACCGTCGCGGCCACGTCCATGAGGTGGCGCACCTTGGGGAACGCCTGGCTGAGCAGACGCGTCGTGGCCTCGCGGGTTCCCTTGGAGCCCTCCCCCACAAAACCGGCTAGGCCCTCACCTTCCGCCTGGGTGGTGGACAGGGAGATGGTCACGTCCTTGCCGGAGGTCATGGACTTGGCAGTGTCCGCCAGCACCTTGCCGGGCACCAGCACGTTGCCCTCGATATCGGGGGAGGCGGGGTTCCACGTGAGTTCCTTGAGCGCCATGCGGTACCGGTCTGTGGCAAGCAACGCCAGCGACTCGCCGTTGATCTCCAGTTTGACCCCGGTGAACACGTTGAGCAGTTCGTCGCGGCCCGCGGCGACGAACACCTGACCCACCGCCTTCTCGAATTCCGCAGCGTCGACGGTGCCAGCCCGGGTGGGCATGTCCGGCAGCGTGGGGTATTCCTCGACGGGGAGCGTTTGGAGCGTGAAACGAGCCTTGCCACACACCAGTTCGACCTTCGAATGGTCGGCGTCGATCTCGACCGGCCGGTTGGGCAGCGACTTCGCGATGTCGGAAAGCAGGCGGCCGGACACGAGCGCCATGCCCTCGTCGGAGACGTGCGCGACCAGGGTCACCTTGGCCGACGTGGTGGAGTCGAAACTGCTGAGAGTCACCCCGTACGCATCCGCCTCAAGCAGCATTCCGGCGAGAATGGGCGCAGTCGGTCGGTTCGGCAGGCTGCGCGCCACCCAGGCAACGGCATCGGCCAGCGCATCGCGCTCGACTCGGATCTTCACGAGGCTCCCCTTTGACTTGTCAATGGCTCGTCGCCATGAATCATAGCCGGGAGAACCGCCGATCACTCCCAGCGCAACAAGCCGATTCGGCGAATGATCGATAAACCAGTAAATACCCGTGCGCGCGAGGCACTCCAGTGGCTTGAGCAGGCCTTCCCTGTGACCGGCGCGGCAAGTCCGCAACCTGTCAGGGTGAGGCGATGGCGTCGAGAACGTTGAGTTTGGCCGCCCGGCGGGCAGGGCCCACCGCGGCCAGCACGCCAAGCACTCCCGCCACCAGCACGAACGCGCCCAGCAACAGCCAAGGTACCCGAAGCTGGTCGACGCCCTGGTCAGCGAGCAGATGCACCAGCGCCGAGCCACACACCAACCCGATGACGATGCCCAGCAAGGCGCCCATGATGGACACGATCACCGCCTCCAGGCGCACCATGCGCCGCAGTTGGGGCCGCGTCATGCCGACGGCTCGAAGCAGCCCCACCTCCCGGGTGCGTTCCGCCACGGACAACGACAAAGTGTTGATGATGCCCAGGATCGCGATCACCACGGCCAACCCAAGCAACCCATAAAGAATCCCGAAGAGCTGGGTGAAGCGGTCCACGCGGGCCTGTACATATTCGTCGACGTCCGTGACCAGGAGGGTGGGTCGTTGTTTCACGATGCCGTCGAGGCCGGAGCGAACGGACGCGAGATCGGCCTCTTTGTCGGCCAGCACGATCACCTGTCGCACCACCTTGGCGTCGGCCAACTTGGCGTATGTCTCGGGGGTGACGATCACGTCGCCGTAGGAGCCTGTGTCGGTGCTGGGATAGACGCCGGTGATGAGCACCTTGACCTGCTGCCCAGAGGGGCTGGCGAGGTCGAGCAGGTGGCCCAAGCCCAAGTCTTGATCCTTGGCCAGGTCGCTGGAAATAACGGCGGGCGCCATGTTTCCCTCGGCGGTCAGTGACCCCGTCACGTCCAAGGCGGTGGCTCGGGTGAGCGCGTCACTCGACATACCGCTGAGGCCGACGGTCTCGTTGTCGACGGTGGTGAGGCCGCTGTAGAACCCATAGGCGGCGTCCACCCCGTCCACCTTCGCCGCCTCGTCGACGACCTTCGCGTCGAATGGCTGCCCGGTGATGGGATTGATGGTGAAATCGCCACGCTGGTCGACGGTGAGCCGGTCCTTGACGGAGGCCGTGGTGCTGTCGGCCAGGATGGCTACCGTCGTGACCAGCGCGAGCCCGATCATGAGCGTGGCCGCGGTGGCCGCAGTGCGGGCGGGCTGACGCACCGCGTTGAGGCCCGCCATGCGTCCCACGTCGCCGAAGACGCGTCCAAAGAGCGCCCTCAGGGCGGAGACGAGGGGCCAGCCCAACAGTGTCGTGGCCATCACGGTGCCCACCAGCAGGAGCACCGCACCAGCCGCTAGCCAAATCAATTTCTGCGGCACGGGAAGCCAGACCGCGCACACAATGGCCGCCACGCCGAACTCGAGCATCGCGATGCCCACCATGGGCGGACGGTGCGAGGACGAGGCGTCCCCGGCGATGGTCATGGCTTCCACAGGGCGGGTGGCGGAGGCTCGTCGCGCCGGGAGCCAGGCTGCGCCCGTGGTGAGCAGGATGCCGACGGCGTACGAGGCGAGCACCACCGGCATGGTCAACGGCGGCGACGCGGTACCTAGGTCGATTCCGAACGCCCGCATGATCGCGAGGATGGCCCACACCAGCCCATAGCCGACGCCTAGGCCAAGCGTGGATCCCAACATGCCCACGACGGCGGCCTCGGCCAGCACCGAACGCAGCACCTGCGGCCGGGTGGCGCCCAAGGCCCTGAGCAGCGCCAGTTCCCGGGATCGCTGGGTCACCAGGATGGAGAAGGTGTTAAGGATCAGCAGGCTGGCGACGACGAGGGCGATTCCCGCGAACGCCAGCAGGAACACGTTGACGAAACCGAGGCCGACGTCGAGCTGCTCACGCAGGTCCTCAGCCATCTGGGCGCCGGTCTGTGAGGTGTAACCGGTGGGCAGCAACTCTTGCGTCCGCGTGGAGATCTGGTCCACGTTGGCGCCCTTATTGGTGACGATCCACAGCCCGGTATACCCCTCTTGGCCCTGCAGGGCGATCTCGCGGATGTCGTGCATCGTGAAGAACAGGTAGGTGGCACCACCCGTGGCTCCGGTGCCGTAGGTGGCGGTGCCGACGATGCGGTACGTGCGCACTCCGTCGTGGGGGGTGGTGATCTTGATCTCGTCGCCCAACGAATGCCCACTGCGGGCCAACGTGGACGGGTCGAGTGCCACCTCGCCGTCCGCGTCGGGGGCCTCGCCCTTGATGATGTTGGGGCCGACGCCGCCGTCGATGGAGGGGCGTCGTGCCAGTTCGCGGCCACGCCGGGGGCCTGGCCAAAGCTGAGCAGGCGACCTTGGGTGTCGAGGGCGTACACGGCAGACGAGGAGACCATGGGCTCGACTCGGGCGACGCCGTCGATGTCGCGCACCTTGTCAACGGTCTCGTCGGTGAGCAAACCTCGATTGGTATCACGCTGGCCCAGGTCGGAGGACTCTTGTTCCGAGGCCACCTGCTTGGGAAAGACGTTGACGTCGGCCGAAGCGCTGCCGAGAAGCTGGTCGAACGCCGACGAGAGTAGGCCGGTGAAGATGAGCGACCCTGCGACAAACGCGACGCCGAGCACGATCGAGAGAGCGCTCATGACTAGGCGCACGCGACGCGCCCAGAGAGACTTCAGCGAGGTACGCAGCATGTCAGTCCACGAGAGCCCGTCTCGCCACGGAAATCTCTGCCGGCCGCTCGTCGTGGGCGGGCTGCGCATGTAGGGGCGCGTGCCCGCCGTCGCGGAACACGTGGGTGCCGGTGGTTCGCGCCCCTCCTCTGGGATAGAGCCGGGCCATGGCTTGCAACAGCATCTCCGGGGTAGGGCCGCGCAACTCGTCGACGATCCGCCCGTCTGAGAGGAAGACGACGCGGTCGGCGTAGCTTGCCGCGAGCGGGTCGTGGGTGACCATCACGATGGTCTGGGAGAACTCATCGACGCTTCGGCGCAGGAAGGCCAAGACTTCGGCGGCGGCCGTGGAGTCGAGGTTGCCGGTGGGCTCGTCACCAAAGACGATGGCCGGACGGTTCATCAGCGCCCGGGCGCACGCGACGCGTTGTTGCTGGCCGCCGGAGAGTTGGCTCGGCTTGTGGGTGAGGCGATCACCGAGGCCAAGCACGGAGACCAGTTGGTCGAACCACGCGTTGTCGACCTTCTTCCCCGCGATGCTCAACGGTAGGACGATGTTCTCGCGGGCCGTGAGGGTGGGTACCAGGTTGAAGGCTTGGAAGATGAAACCGATGCGCTGGCGGCGCAGTTTGGTGAGGGATGTGTCGTTGAGGGTGGAAACGGCGGTGCGCCCGATCCAGACCTCGCCCTCGGTGGGGGTGTCGAGGGCGGCCAAGAGGTGCATGAGGGTCGACTTGCCCGAGCCGGATGGGCCCATGATCGCGGTGAACTCACCCTCGTGCACATCGAAATCGACGTCGACGAGGGCGTCGACCTGTGCGCTGCCAGTGCCGTATCGCTTGGTCAGCCCTTGTGCTCGTGCCGCTATCCCCACCCGGCCAAAGGTATCAGCGATCCACATCACTACTTTGATGAATCTTGGATGTATATCTTCTAGTTATACTCATAGCCCCTGTGGAAACTGTGGATAAGTACCATCACCCCTTGTCATCTGCCAAATGATCGTTGCGCAGGGTTGTGGATGAAGTGGTGATCGTTGGTGTGCGAGTTGTGGACGAAACTGTCCATCTCGGTTATCCACAGCCAGTGCCCGGACGTGTGCACACGGTTGTCGACTGGGCTGTGGACAACCAACCCTTCTCTAGATACCCCATGGGGTATATCGTCGTTTCATGAGAACTGTGATCATCGGAGGCGTCGCGGGTGGAATGAGCGCCGCGACACGGCTGCGTCGGTTGGATGAGACGGCTGAGATCGTCGTGGTGGAGAAGGGCGGATACGTGTCCTTCGCCAACTGTGGGCTCCCCTATCATCTGGGTGGCGTCATCAAGCAGCGAGACGACCTTCTGCTTCAAACGCCCGAGGCGCTGTGGGCTCGGTTCAGGCTCGACGTGCGCATCCACACCGAGGCCGTCGCCATCGATCGCGCGGCCCGCAAGGTCAGCGTCGTCGGCGCCGGTGGCGCTCGCGAGGAACTGTCCTACGATCGGCTGGTCCTTGCCCCGGGAGCCGTGGCTGTGCGCCCGCCAGTGCCGGGTATCGAACGGGCACTGACGCTTCGCAACGTGGAGGATCTCGACGCGATCTCTGCTGCGCTGCCAGGTGCACGCACCGCAGTGGTGCTCGGCGGAG
>JBHADA010000115.1:0-12925 GCA_041854805.1 Arachnia sp. | reverse complement strand
GTGGTCAAGGTGTCTAGGACGACCCGCGCCGCCGTTGGGCCCGCGTTGAGATAGAACGGGTCGTCGTCCACCTGGACCGCTCGTTTCTCCTCTACCGCGCTGAGGGTGCCCCACAGCGGAAGCGAGGTCAACTCGCTCGCGTCCCCGCCCTTGACGCCATAGAAGATCCAAGATCCATCTGCCTGATCGATCTGTTCGCCGCTGAGATCCACCGAGGTTTCTTGAAACCTCTGACTCTCGGGCCGGGACAAGCCGCAGTCCTCGGCGATGGAGCCGGTAAACGATGCGACCCCGAAGACACGGATCCGTTCACCGTCTCGGCGAAGGAACGAGATGGTCTGATCGTCGGGCACCTTCTCCCCCAGCTCAGCGGCCGACCGATGGTACTCGTCCAGCCACTTCTGGGCCTGCTCCACCTTGCCTAAGGGGTCGGCCAACAGCAGAAAGTCCGACTTCCAGTTCACCCCGGTCCCCTCCGTCACCACGGTGGGCGCGAGTTCACTCAACGTTTTGTACAACTCATCGATGTTCTTACCCGCGCTGTTGACCAAGATCAGGTCCGGTTTGATCGTGGCGATGGACTCGACCGACGGTTCGGTGCGGCTGCCCAGATAGGAGATCGCCTTCAGGTCGCTGGCCTGCTGCGGGTACTTGTCCAACAGATACTGCGGTACCACGTCTGTGCCGGAGGGTGCCGTAGCGCCTACGGGGACGACGCCAAGGCTCAGCACGGCGTCCAGTTGACCGGTGGAGACAATGGCCACACGCTGCGGCGCCTCCTTGAGTGTGGTTTCCCCTTTGAAGTGGACCACCGTTCGCGGGAAGACGCCGTCGGCCTGGCCACTTCCCTTGCCCTCCGGCATGGAACGTGGCGCGGCAAGAGACTGGCTAGAGGCAGCCGAGCCGGATGTTTTTCCTTCTCCCGACGCCTCACCGGCGCTACACCCAGCCAACAGCACCGCTGGCAGGAAGAACCCAATCAGTAGAAGGTTAGTCACACGATTCAGCCGCATGGCTTTACACTACAACTTTGTTGCCTAATAGACTAGCGCCGCTTCCACCAGCAGAAAGGACACCGGTGACGGCTCATACCCTCAGCCTCAAGCAAGGTGCCTGGGGAGCGGGAGTTCTGGCTGGCGTACTCCTTCTAGGCCTGCTCACTTTGGCCAGTCTCGCCCTGGGATCGCAACCGCTCACCTTGGCCCAAGTCTGGGATGCCCTGTTCGCTCAGGAGGAAACACGAGCCTCGATCATCGTGTGGCAACTACGTCTTCCCCGCACTTTGCTAACCGCCTGCATCGGCGTCGCCATGGCGGTATCGGGCGTGGTGATGCAGGCTCTGACCCGCAACCCGCTGGCAGAACCCGGCCTCTTGGGAGTCAACGCAGGCGCGGCGTTAGCTGTCGTCGTGGCCATCTCCGTGCTGGGACTCAGCGGGACTGGCCAGTATCTATGGTTCGCCTTCCTCGGCTCGGCCACAGCGTCAGGCTTCGTCTATCTCAACAGCCTGCGCCGCACTCACACCAGCGACCACGCCCGCCTCGTGCTGGCCGGTGCCGCGCTGGGAGCGACGTTGAGCGCCGCGACTGGAGTCATCACGATGTTCGACGCCAAGGTTTTCAGCTCGTACCGGTTCTGGGTCATCGGCTCTGCGGCCGATCGCGGATATGACGTGCTATTGCCCGTGCTGCCGTTCCTGGGGATCGGGTTGATGCTCGCGCTGCTATGCGGCCCTTCCCTCAACGCCTTGGCACTCGGCGACGAGCAGGCCCTAGCGCTCGGAGTCCGGTTGGGCCTGATCCGCGGCCTAGCCCTGATGGCCATCACCTTGCTGTGCGGGGCAGCCACGGCCGCTGCCGGACCCATCGGTTTCGTCGGCCTAGCCATCCCTCATCTACTGCGACTCATCGTGGGTGTGGACCATCGAGCCGTGCTGGCCGCCTCCATCCTGACGGGTCCATCGTTTCTGTTGCTGTGCGACATCGCCGGGCGGATCGTCGCGCGTCCGAGCGAACTGGAGGTGGGCATCGTGACCGCATTCTTCGGCGCTCCGGTTCTGTTGGCGATCCTGATCCGACGGAGCGAGTCATGACTCGGCGTCCGCCCGGAGGACACCTGAGGCTCCCCTTGCCCGGAAAACGTGCCGTGCTGATGCACCAACGATCCATGCTGGTGTGCAGCACGCTCCTGGCGATCGGTTTGGTGGTGGCAGCAGTAACCGCGTTGACTGGGACATACGAGATTGCGCCATCGCGCGCCCTGGCCATCCTGCGAGGCGCAGGCTCAGGCACCGATGCGTTCCTCCTCTTGGAGCAACGCCTTCCCCGCGCCGCCGCCGCTGCACTGGTGGGGGCCGCGTTAGCCGCATCCGGAGCCATCTTCCAGAGCTTGTCGCGCAATCCGCTGGGCAGCCCCGATCTGATCGGTTTTACCACCGGCGCCGCCAGCGGCGGGCTGGTGGCAATCCTGCTGTTCGGGAGCACATCCACGCCGCTGATCGCGGCAGGCACCCTGGTTGGCGGCCTGGCTACCGCGCTGGCCACCATCGCGCTGAATCGCGGCGCGACGCGCGTGGGCGATCGTCTCATCGTCGGCGGCATCGCCATCGCCGCCATGGCCTCCGCGGTCAACGATTTCCTGCTGAGCCGCGCCGATATCCAAGCCGCCGAAGTGGCCAAGGCGTGGCAGTACGGTAGCCTCAATGCCATCACGTGGCCTCCCGTTGCGCTCCTTGCCATGGCGTTGACAGCGCTTCTGCCTGCTGCCCTCTGTTGCGGCCACATCCTGCGGTTCATGGAACTCGGCGACGACGTCGCCGCGGGGCTTGGTGTCCCGTTGACGCGGGCACGCACGGCCGCACTCCTCGTCGGGGTGGCCCTGGCGGGCGTGGCCGTGGCGACCGCTGGCCCGATCGGCTTCATCGCGCTCGTCGCCCCGCAACTGACTCGTCGGCTCACTAGAGCCCCGGGGACGGTCATGTTACCCACCATGGCCATGGGCGCGGTCATCCTGCTCGCTGGCGATCTGCTCGCCCAACGGCTACTCAGTCCGTTCCAAATTCCCGTAGGCCTCGTCACGGCGGCGCTTGGGGGTGGCTATCTCACCTGGCTGCTTACCCGCCCAGACCACACCGCCTGAGGGCCGCAGCACCAAGTAGTCTGGCCCGCATGGCAGGCAGAGGTTGGTTCGGGCTCCCCTTCTTCGCTAGGAAACCCGAACCCACCGTCGTCTCGTGCACGCTCTCTGGCGGCGGATCGCGAGCTAGCTTTCAGCTCGGGGCGCTCAGCTACCTCTACCACTGGGACGAGGAGTTCGCACCCACGATCCTCGTTGGCGCCTCCGCCGGGGCAATCATCGCCTCCGCACTGGCGCAGTCCGTCGACCGCGACGAGCAGCAGGCCTACCTCGGACGCCTCATCGACATCTGGACCGGGATGTCTGGCCAAGAGGACATGTTCACGCCCCGGCCGTGGTACGCGCGACTTCAAGACCAGGGACCGGCGTGGCTGGACATGGTCCGCCCCATGGCCAAGCCCGAACCGAGATCGCGCCCACTGCTACCGTTCCTGCGTCCGTCTCCCCCAGCCTCGCCGGATTCCCCCGCCGAACCCGTCGATCCGCTGGAAGCCGCGCTGACCCCAGACGAGGAAGTGCGCTCCGATTGGTCGCTGGCCGCACTGTCCGGCCTAGCCGGCAACGTGGGGCGATTACCGCGAATCGGCAGCGACCTGAACACCATCTGGCAGGGATTCGACCAAACCCGATCCATGTACCGCCCAGGCCCCATGCTGGCCCAATTGCTGCACGAAGACACGTTCACCTCGGCCCGAGTCGCCGCCTCTGGCGCCACCCTACGGATCGCCATGGTGGCACTCGAATCGGGAGAGCTGCGGTACATGACGGAATCGGGATCCCTTGTCGACCGGGGCAACTCCCCCTTCGACGACGCCCCTCACGACCTAGCCCTAGGGGTTCTCGCTTCCTGTGCCATCCCTGCGGTGTTTCGCCCCGTTCCCATCGGGGAGGAGACCTACGTGGACGGCGGGGCACGGGAGAATCTCCCCGCCGAATTGGCCATCGGGCATCTGGGTGCCGCGCGCAACTATGTCATCTCCTCCCAACGAATGGGAGTTCAACGACGCCCCAGCATGGCCGAGGCCGACCTGTTCAGCGTGGTGATGCGTTCCACCGAGATCCTCATCGACGAGGCCGGGCGCGACGAACTCGCCTACGCGCACTCGACGGGAGCCGTCGTCATCTACCCGGAGCTGCTCATCCACGACTCCATGACCGTCCATCCCGCGCTGATCGACATCAACATGGCCTATGGCTGGCTCCGGGCGGCCGAATGCCACCTCGGTATGGACGAAGCCGCCGAGGCCAAGCATCGGGCCTTAATCGAGACTCGGCTGAGATGCTTGAGGGCCGAGGAGCACTATCTCTCCCAAGAGGAGCCCTCCCGTCGCGAGCTGCTCAGGCTGCGTTCGGCCAAGGTCGAGTTACGTGACGCCGTCCGCTCCCTCGGAGCGCAATACCTCCCTCCCGAGGCCCCCCAGTGGTGGCGACGCTGGGAACGTCACCCCCAGGGATGCGGGGGCGAGCCCCCGTGGCTCGATGCCGCCACGTAGGCTATCGAACGTGACCAGAACGTTTGAATTGCGATGGGAGCGCTACGGCGCCGAACTGGGCAGCGCCCTGCTCAGCGTGTACGGCAAGCAGGGAGACGATCTGCTCGAACGGGTCAAGAAACTCACCAGGTCGCACTTCGAAGCCCGCCCCCAGGACCTGCGCGATCTCGACGAGGCACGCCTGTTGCGTCCCGACTGGCTCCAACAGCCCTCCGAGGTGGGCTACGTCGCCTACACCGACCGATTCGCCGGCACCCTCAATGGGATCGGCGATCACCTGGACTACCTGGCCGACTTGGGCGTGACCTATCTGCATCTCATGCCTCTGCTGCAACCACGAGAAGGCGCCAACGACGGCGGCTACGCCGTGGCCGACTATCGCACGGTGCGCCCCGATCTGGGCACCATGGACGACCTGCAAGCCCTCGCCACCAAGCTGCGTGGAAAGGGCATCTCGCTCGTGGTCGACCTCGTGCTGAATCACGTGGCCTACGAACACGAATGGGCGCAACGCGCCCGCGCCGGCGAGGATCATTACCGCGACTATTTCTACTGCTTCTCCGACCGCGAGATGCCGGACGCCTATGAGCGCACCCTGCCGGAGATCTTCCCAGACTTCGCGCCCGGAAACTTCACCTGGGACGACGACTTGGCCGCCTGGGTATGGACCACGTTCAACTCGTACCAATGGGACATGAACTGGTCCAACCCGGACGTGTTCCTGGAGTACCTCGACATCATCTTGGACTTGGCTAACCGGGGTGTGGAGGTATTCCGTCTCGACGCCATCGCGTTCATCTGGAAGGTCATGGGCACCGACTGCCAGAATCAGGAGCAGGTGCACGCCATTACGCAGGCGCTGCACGCGGCGACACGCATCACCGCCCCCGCCGTGGTGTTCAAGGCCGAGGCCATCGTCGGGCCGCGACAACTCATGCCCTATTTCGGCGTCGGCCGCCATCACGGCAAGGTCTCCGATCTGGCCTACCACAACTCCCTCATGGCCCAACTGTGGTCGACGCTGGCCAGCCGCGACACGACACTGCTGCGCACGGCGCTGGGAAACTTCCCGCCGAAGCCGTCCACCGCGACATGGGGCACCTATATTCGCTGCCACGACGACATCGGCTGGGCCATCGATGACGGCGACGCGGCGCAGGCAGGGTTAAGCGGATTCGAGCACCGCAAGTTCCTCAGCGACTTCTATTCGGGTGAACACGTCGATTCTTTCTCCCGCGGCCTCGTCTTCCAGGCCAACCCCGCCACTGGTGACCGCCGCATCTCCGGTTCCCTGGCGTCGCTGGCGGGTTTGGAGAAGGCGCTCGACGAAGGCGACGAGGACGAGGTGGACCTAGCCGTGGCGAGGATCAACCTGCTCCATGCGGTCATCGCGGGGTGGGGCGGCATTCCGCTCATCTACATGGGCGATGAGATCGGCTTGCTCAACGACTACGCTTTCGCCCAAGACCCGTCGCATGCAGACGACAACCGCTGGGTCCATCGCCCGAAGATGGATTGGGCGCTGGTGGAACGCCTGGGTCAAGACCCCCGCTCTCCCCAGGCCCGGATCAACCGTTGGTTGCGGCACGTGCTGGATGTGCGCCGCGCCACGGCCCAGCTCCATGCCTCGCACGAGGCGGAGTTCCTGGAGTCGGGCGACCCCCGCGTCCTGGCCTACAAGCGTCGCCATCCGCTGGGTTCCATGGTGCAGTTGTACAACTTCAGCCCAGACGAGGTGGAGATCCCCATGGCTCCCGTTTCCGAGACGTTGGGACAGTGGGCGCGCGAGTTGCTCGACAACACGGGCTGGGACCTCACGCCGTGGACCATGCGTATCCGCCCCTATGGGGTGCACTGGTTCTCGCTCTAAGGGCTGCCGATCCGAAGAACAAAGGGAAGGGCCGCGATTCTTCGCGGCCCTTCCCTGTTTGTTGTTTGTTGCCTGAGCTCAGCCCTTGACCGCGCCCGAGGTCATGCCACGGACGAAGAACCGCTGCAGGCTGACGAACACCAGCAGGGGCAGCGCCATCGAGATGAAGGCGCCGGCCGTGAGGAGTTCCCAGCCCTGTCCCTGCGTGCCCAGCATGCCCTTCAAGGCGACGATGACCGTCCCGTTGGAGGACTTGAGGAACAGTAGGGAGATGAGCAGGTCGTTCCACACCCAGAGGAACTGCAGGATCGCGAACCCGGCGATCGCCGGCATGGACATGGGAAACACCAACCGCCAGAAGGTCTGGTAGTGGGTCGCCCCATCCACCTTCGCCGACTCGATGATCGACCTGGGCAAGGTCGCCATATAGTTGCGCAAAGTGTAGATGGCCAGCGGCATGCCGAAGCCGGTATGCAGGAGCCACACCGCCACATACTGTCCCGAGATGTTGAGCCCTCGGGGGCCGAGCATGTCCAGCATGGGCTGCAGCGCCACCTGTAGCGGCACCACCATGACGGCGACGATGGTGACGAACAGGAATTCCTTGCCCCTGAACTCGAGGAACGTGAACGCATACGCCGCGAAGGCCGCAAACATGATCGGGATGACAGTAGCGGGCACAGACACGGCCAAGGCGTTGATAAATGCCATGCCCATGTCGCTCTTCTCGAACACGCCCACGTAGTTCTCGAGCGTGAACGACGGCTTGAAGATCGCCTCCCACCATCCAGAGGAGTTGATGTCGTCGATAGGGCGAAAGCTGGTGACCAGCAGTCCCACCGTAGGAAGCAACCACAAGACGCATAGGAACGTCACCACGACGATGGAGACCCAACTGCGCTTGTATTCGGCCTCGGCCTTCATCGTTCCTGCTCCTCACGCTTGAAGTGCCACACCTGATAGATAAGCACTGGGATGATGGCCAAGAGCAATAGCACCACGATGGCGGAGGCCCGGCCGGCGTTCTGGTTGATGAACAGCTCTTGGAAGAACATGTTCGCGATCACGTTGGTCTTGTAGCTGCCGTTGGTCATCACATAGACGATGTCGAAGATCTTCATCACCATGATGAACACGGTCACGAACACCGTGATCATGGTGCCCCTCATCTGCGGCACGATGACGCGGAAGAAGATCTTGGATTCCGAGGCGCCGTCGATGCGGGCGGCCTCGATGGTGTCTTCGGGCACGTTCTTGATGGCCGTCGACAGCAGGACCATGGCGTAGCCCACTTGCAGCCAGACCACGATGACCATGAGCAGCAGGCTGTTGATCGCCCCCTTCTCTAGCTGCATCCACGCTTGGGGCTCACTGCCGAGAGCGCCCACGATGGCGTTGAGCAGGCCAATCTGCTCGCTCCTCGGCTGGTAGTGGTAGATGAACTGCCAGATGGTGGCCGCACCCACGAAGGAGATGGCCATGGGCAGGAAGATGAGCGCCTTGGAGAGCTTCTCGCCCTGTGGGGATAGCTTGTCGGCCAACACCGCCACGATGAGGCCGATGACCACGACGGATGCCGGTACGAGCAGCAGCCACAAAACGTTGTTCCAAATGGTTTGCAAGAACTCGTTCGACTGCAACACCGCTAGAAAATTGGCGTAAAAGGGGTCGACGTAGGCGGTCGAGTCCTTGTTCGCGAACGCGTAGTTGATCGTCTGGATCGTGGGGTACAGCAGGATCAGGCCGATGGTGAAGTACCCGGGTAGCACGTAGGCATAGGGCATGAGGAATTGCCCTAGGCGCCCCGGCAGCCCGTTGACGAACATGTTCATGCTGGCGAAGAAGGCAAACGCTCCCCCGATGCCGAAGACCATGGCCAACAGGGCCTGGATGATCTTGTCCACCAGCGGAACGCCGATCTCGAACCACCCGGGGTAGTAGGCCAACGCCAGGAAGGCGTTGCCAACGAACCAGCCGATCAGCACCATCCCGGCAAGGCCCATCAGGGTCATGCGCCAGTTCGCTGGCTGCCCGGGACGCCTGACCTGCACGGCCGACACCTTGTCCGTGACCTCAGTCACGTCGACCTCAGTCACGTCTCGCTTCGTCTCGTTCATGACGATGGCCAGGATTTCTCGATGTCGGCGGTTACCTGTTCGGCATTCTTGGTGCCCTTGATGAACTCCACCATGCCGGCCCAGAAGGAGCCGCCGCCCACGGCGTTGGGCATGAGGTCCGACCCGTCGTAGCGGAACACCGTGGCGCTGGTGGCCATCGCGGCGATCCGGCGCGTGGTCTCGTTCGGGTAGTGGCTGGTGTCGAACGTCTTGTGCGGCGACAGCCACCCACCGGCCTGGGCCCACTGGGCGCCGAACTCGTTGCTGGTGAGGAACTGCATGACCTGTTTCGCGTCGTCATCGTTGCCGTTGAACAGGCCCGCGATGTCGCCGCCGCCCACGATGGGCTGGCCCTCGTAGCCTCCCTCGTATGTGGGGAACACGAACGTGCCTACCTCGTTGTCGAGCTTTTCCTGCACTTTCGTGGGCAGCATGGACGCCACGAAGTTGCCCTGCCGCATGAAGTAGCACTGCGGCGGCGAGTGGAAGGCCGGATTCATCGTCGTGCCGAAATTCGTGGACAGAATGCCCTTGCGGCCACCAAAGGTGTTGCCATCCGTGAGCGCGATCTTGCCGAACTCGTTGAAGGCGGCCACGATGCGAGGATCGTTGAACGGGATTTGATGGCTGGTCCACTGGTCGTAGACGTCTGGCCCATGCATGCGCAGTACCAGTTCCTCGATCCAGTCGGTGCCGGGCCAACCCGTCGCGGCGTCGGACTCCACGCCGAGACACCACGGCGCGGTGCCCTGGGCCTTGATCTTGTCCGCGGTGGAGTAGAGCTCCTGCAGCGAGGAAGCCTCGGTGGGCAGGCCCAACTGCTTGTAGGAGGCGGGATACCAGACGATCGACTTCACGGCCATGCGCATGGGGGCGCCGTACACGCGGCCGTTGTACCTGGCCGCTTCCAGGAAGCCCGGGACCAGCGACGCGTCGAGCTTGTCGTAATCCAGGTAGGTATCGATGGGCTGGATGTTCTTGTCCTTCGCCGCCTCCAGCAGGCCACCCGGCTGCGGGTAGAGCGCGATGTCTGGGGTGTCGCCGGAGCTAATCTTCGTCTTGATCAGAGTGGTGAAGTCGTCGCTGTTGGAGTACTCAATGTCGATCCCTGATTTCTCCTCGAACTCCTTCAGCGAGGCCTCGAAGGCGGCCTTCTCGTCGCCGCCAAAGGCACCGAAGATGGTGACCTTCTTATCACCATCCTGGCTTCCTCCGTCGGCGATCCAGTCGCCGCCACCAGTTCCGCCTCCCTGCGGATTCGGGTCTTGTAGACATCCGCTCAGCGCTAGGGTCAGTGCCATCGTGGCAGCGAGACAGGCGCCCGGCTTTCGTAACCGGCCCATTTACTTCTCCCTTCAGGTCGGCCCCTCCGATGGGGCCAGGCAGGAATCTACCGTTAACCATGACTAACG
Organism: Arachnia sp.; assembly: GCA_041854805.1. Taxonomy (GTDB): domain Bacteria; phylum Actinomycetota; class Actinomycetes; order Propionibacteriales; family Propionibacteriaceae; genus Arachnia. The sequence goes on along the minus strand of JBHADA010000115.1, from coordinate 2,898 downwards.
GGAAGGGTGGCCAGCCTCTGGATCCGGTCCGGCCCAAACTGGCGCGCCGAGGCCCTGATTCACGCGGCCACGGCTGCCGAAGCGACAGCCCAACGGGCCACATCCGAGCGCCAGCATCTAGGTGCCCCCAGCGGGGCTCGAACCCGCGACCCATGGATTAAAAGTCCACTGCTCTGCCAACTGAGCTATAGGGGCTCTGGAAGTGTACCCGCCTAGGCTGGTGCCATGCCTGATTGGGTCTGGTTCTTGGTGGCGTTGACCGTGGGCGGGGCCCTGCTCGGCCTCGCCGCCGCGATGGATCTGCGGGCACGACGCCGCGTCAGCGGGGCTGGACAGCCGGCGCCCCGGCGCAACGTCAAGGCGGTGGATCGCCTCGTCCCCTCATACCTCACTCAGGAAGAGATCGACTCATTCCCCTCCCCCGCCGACGGCACGCCCCTGCTCAGTCGGCTGGGTGAGGGTTTCGGCTTCGGACACGTTCACCCAGACTTCGCGACAAGCCCGGCAGGCGCTTCCTGGGATGGCGCGCGAATCCTCATCGTCGATGGCCCCGTGGATGCGATGCGGGAACTCCTCTCCCCGCTCGCCGCCGCCACTACAGACTCTCCCCTCGTCGTGGTGGCGGAGGGCTTCGCCGACGAGGTGGTGGCCACACTGGCGGCCAACCGGCGGGCGCTGCGCCTTCCCATCGTCGCGGCGGCCGCCCCCTCCAGAGACCGGCTCCGACTCGCCGAACTGATCGGCGCCAGGCAACTCGACCCAAGTGACCTCATGGCCGGGTATGTTCCAGAAGCGGCTCTTGGACGCCCCGCACGCTGGGCCAGCACCATTGAGCGTTGCTGGGTGGCACCGGAGGACGAACCACAAGGCCTCTGACCCCCGAGCCTCCCTCAACCTCAAGCTCGACTTAACCTGCTTTTGAACCTGAGAAAACCTGAACGACATTCTCAGGGAGAACGAAGCCTCACCAAGGCATTCAGCGGAAAAATACCTAGTCAGAGCGGATTTTCGCGTCGACGGTCGCCAGCAACGACGCGACGAAAGCCCTCGCTAACACCTCTTGCCCTCTCAGACAATTCTCAACTTCAGCTTGCCTCGCCCCTCACCGGCTTCTTACTGTCGCCGTCACGGCCGGACGTGTCGGGGGCGATGCCCCGGGGAAGCGGCGCGTCCGTGCCTCAGTCAACAAGCAGGGGAGAGACGTGAACAAGCCACTCAAGATGATTCGTGCCGCTGCCGTGGCCGCCTCGGTGGCGGTACTGGTCCAGGGACTCGGCACCTTGACAGTTGGCCCTTCGGCCGATGCGGTCGACAGTCAGGTGAGCGCTACAACGCGCGTGCATCTGCGCACCGGACCCAGCACGTCGAGCAGGTCGATCACCGTCCTCGACACCGGCCAAAAACTCACCAGCCTGGGTACCACCAAAGGCTGGACCAAGGTGTCCTACAACGGCCGGACGGCTTACGTCGCCAGCGCCTACCTCAGCTCTTCGCCCTCGACAGGAACATCCAAGGCTGGCCCGACGGGCACGGTCTACACCACGGCATTCCTCAATCTACGCACCGGGGCTTCGCTCAAGAATCCGGTCAGTGTGGTGGTGGCCAAGGGCACCGCGCTGTCCCTCACCGGCAGGGCCAGCGGGAACTACTCCCAGGTCAGCCACCAGGGCAAGACCCTGTGGGCCGCGACCCGCTACCTGAGCAAGACGCGAGTCTCCACGGTGAGGACGGCCTACACGTCGAGCAACCTCAACCTCCGTTCCGGCGCGTCGCTCAGCGCACCGGTGATCACCGTGGCCAAGCGAGGCTCCGCTGTGGGGCTGACCGGAAAGATCAGCGGCGACTTCTCGCAACTGACCTACCAAGGCAAGACGCTGTGGGGAGCGACGCGGTATCTCACGGGAGCAGCGGGCAACTCGCCCAGGAACGCCTCACCTTCGGCCCCATCCCTGCCCGCGACGTCGACCCGTTACGCCAGCGGCGAAATGCACGTCTGGAGCGGCACCACTGGATCCGCGCATGTGGCCGTCCTGCAGGCTGGAACAAGCATCGCGGTCACGGGCGTGGTCAAGAACGGCCGCACCCAGGTCGTGTACCAAGGCGCGCTGCGCTGGGTGACCTCGAGGCTGGTGACCACGTCGAAGACCAGCGGAAGTTCATCCGGTTCCCTGAACCGCGGGTACTCCAGCGGCCTGGACAAGACCAATGCCAACGTGCAGGCAATCACCCGCGACGTGTGGCAGCGCTTCCCGCAAATCAAGACGATGTACGGATGGCGGCGCGACGTGACGCCTGACCATCCGGCGGGCCGCGCGGTGGACGTCATGATCCCCAAGTACAGGTCCAACCAGGCCTTGGGCTGGAAGATCGCCCAGTATTACCGCGCCAACGCCAAGAAGTACAACATCAACTACATCATCTTCGGGCAGAAGATCTGGTCCGTGGCCCGCAATAAGCAGGGCTGGCGCCCGATGGCAGACCGCGGCGGCGATACGGCCAACCACTACGACCACGTCCACATCAACACCTACGGCTGACTCACTCGGTGAGGGTTACTCCACGGCGAGCGACCCTCACCGCTGCCCATCCGGCTGAGTCAACTCGTGCGTTTGTGTGATCCAGGCATCGCCCCCTATGCTTGACCGCGCTGGTCCCCATCGTCTAGCGGCCTAGGACTCCGCCCTTTCACGGCGGCAGCACGGGTTCGAATCCCGTTGGGGATGCGACGTTGTCGGCAACAGCCAGGCGAAATGCCCGATGTGACACGCTCACCCCGGGCACGCTATAGTTGCCGGGCTGGCTCAGCCAGCAGGTCAAGAAATTGGCCCCGTAGCGCAGTTGGTTAGCGCGCCGCCCTGTCACGGCGGAGGTCGCGGGTTCGAGTCCCGTCGGGGTCGC
>JBHADA010000114.1:0-3068 GCA_041854805.1 Arachnia sp. | reverse complement strand
GTGCCCGCGCTGATCATTGCTGTGGGCGGCGTGCTAGGCGGTGTTGACGAGCCAAAGTACGTGGGCGGTGTCGCAGTGAACGTCATGGTGGCGGTGTTGACGCTGGTGGTTGCGTTCGTGGGCGGGCGTATGCCTGGGCTGGCGATGTCGTTGTTCGGCGCCGGAGGCGTGATGATATTCGCGACTGCGTGGGTTTTCGGGGGCGTGGCCGAGTTGTTGCTGTGGGTGGCGGCCGGTTGCATGTTTCTCCTCTGTCTTTGGTCGGCGTTGGCCAAGGTCGATTCTTTGCGAGACACGAATGTCAGCCATTTTCGGCGGTGAGCGGCCACAGGTTGCAGCGTGCGAGCTTCTGCTGGTGCGTTTCTTGATCCGCCTGGGGCTGCGAATTTCGCCTAGGCTCTTGGTGGTGCTCGTAGTTTTAGTGACTGCTGGTGCTGCTGTCTTGGTTGCTGCCGGGGTGCAGGCTTGGGGTAATGATGCCGCTGTAGCGCTGCGAGACACACCGGGATTTTTTGATCATCATCCGGAGGGTTTGACTAATGCCATGCATCTGATATTTCTGCTGGCGATCCCGGCAATTGTATTGGGCCTTCTTTCCCTGGCGGAGGTGCTTGGAATGTCTAGACCTGAACCCGCGATACTCCGCAAGGAGCAGGCCATCTGGGTCAGCTTCAGGTTTCGCATCCGAGATATTATTATCAGCGATCAGATACTGCCCAGGAGCCCGTTTCAGTTGCTTGCTATTATCCCGCTGGTGCTGGCGTTGGGATTTCCCGGCTTGACTACGGCCGAGCGTGTTTGCACGGCCTTACTGTTAGGGATATGGCTTAGTCTCGAATTGCTGCGACTGGCGATTGCGAGTCGACGGCTTGCCCGCCAGCCTCGTCTCGTGTCGGGGAGGACAACGGTTATGGCTCTGGTTTCTTCTGTGGTAGTGGGCACTGCGCTTGGCTGGGTGATTGTCTCAGTGTGGCCGGTGCTGTCATGGGTGGGCGCCAGGCAGGGTGCAACTGTGGTGGCAGCTACTACTGCGCTGGTGTCCTACCCAGGGCTCGTCTGGGTGGTGATTGGTTTGGCATCAGCAATAGGTATCGCTCTACTCATGCCGCTCCTGGTAGGCCAGCGGACCTTCGGCCGGCTTCGCAGCACACCCCAGCCACGCTACGGCGGCCTCGTCGCCCGAGCGTTGCCGTCGCTGTTCCCGGTGACTTCGCCGCAGGCTATCTTTGCGGCTTGGCGCACCCCCGAAGTGTGTACCGCGTTGCTTGCTATTTCCGCCATACTCGTGGTGCAGCCGCGACTCACCGGCACTTCGGCTACTAGTCTGGCCATCATCTCCGTCACCGGTTTCATGGCTTTCGCAGTGATGCGGCTCTCTCCGCAAGGGGCTGCAGCGTCGCTGCGTCGGCTGCGTCACCACTATGAACAGGGTGTGTCTTGGCCGGTGAGCCTGACCGTACTTCTGGGTGTTGTATCGGTTCTAAAGGCACTGCCGTTCGCGGTGGCGACCGTGCTCTTAGCTCACAGCGCGGCCCTACCTCTTCCCACTGCGCTCGCCCTGCCGGTGATAGTGCTGGGAGCAACGCTGGTGGCCGATGCCTTGGTAGCCACCGCGGCCACGGATACCCTTACGGAGAGACGTCTCATGATCCTCGCGTTTCTTCAGGCCGCCGGATGTATGCCCGGCTGGGCCATCGTCAACTACCACGCATCTCTTGGATGGCTATACGCGTTCCTCTTGTTTGGAGTATTCACATGGCTGTACACTCGCAGATTGACCATTTGGCGTCCCCGCGTCAGATGGTGACGCCCTCAATCCGGCTGGAGAACGTCAGTGCTGGCTACTGGCGTGACGAACCAGTTTTGGAAGACCTGTGCGCCGATATTCAAGGGCCCGGCATGTTTCACCTCGCCGGCCCCAACGGCGTCGGCAAATCTACCCTGTTCGAGGTAATCGCAGGATATCTAGAAACCTGGGCGGGACAGGTGGAAGTAGGTGGCCAGCCGGTCCGGGCCGGGTATTTGGTCACGGGGTTAAACCTCACCCGGAGCGATCCGGTGTTCGTGCCCGGGGTCAGCGTTTCGGACCATCTGCACCTGTACGCCCGGCGCTACGGTGCTGACATCAAAGCCGCCCACCAACTGGCTGCTCAACTCGGGCTGAAGGACCACCTCGACAAGCCTCCCGAGGCGCTCTCGACAGGCACCGCAAGGAAAGCCTGGTTCGTATGCCATGCCGCATCCCCCCATCCCATCTGGTGTATCGACGAACCGTTCAATGGGGTGGACATAGAGTCGGCCGCCACTATGGCAAAGATCCTGGTGACCCAGTCCGCGAGTTCGCTGGTGCTGATCACCTCACATCTATTACCCGAATGTCTCAGGACCGTGGACACCCCCGCAACCATTTCCCCACCCCTGCACTTGGCGGCGATTGCCGATGACTGACGGAGTCCTCATTACCGATCTAACCATTGTCTGCTTCAGACAGCGAGCCCTAGACGCGTTAATGCTCACCCTGCTCCTCGGCATCACTTATGCACTCGTCGGACTGAATGGAGCGGCAAGTCAACGGCGGTGTCATACATAGGGTCGAGCAACGGTGCTTGTCAGGGAGTTGGTGGTATGAGTTGATGCTGCTGGATCGGGCAGCGATCGTGAAGGGTTACAGGAGGGACGCTCGCTAGGGCGGATCGCGGACCGGATCCGCAACCTGCTGCGTGCCGGGAAGGAGCATCTCACCGACCGGCAGAAGACCCGCCTGGAGACGGCGTTCACCATCGACGACCGACACGTCGAAGTCGAGGTCGCCTGGCACTGCGCCCAACAGCTCCGCTCGGTCTATCACCAGTCACGCCGACGGCCGCAAGGGTCGCGGAGAAATCCTTGCCTCGTTCCCCTCGTGTCCGATCCCGGAGATCGCCCGCCTCGGACGCTAAACCGGTGGCGAGACGCGTTCCTGGGCTACTTCACCACCGGTGGCGCCAACAACGGCGGAACCGAAGCACTCAACGGGTTGATCGAACTCGCACGCCGCGTCGCCCGAGGTTTCCGTAACCCCGACAACT
>JBHADA010000113.1:0-8192 GCA_041854805.1 Arachnia sp. | reverse complement strand
GCCTCCTCGTTGCGCGGGATCGACCGCGAGGAGACGAAGCGGGCGTACGAGTTCTGCGGCGAGACGCTGCACCAGCCGGCGGGTTTCCCGTCCACATAGGCGATGACGCCGGGCGCGTCGTCGGACTCAGCGACGATCTCTGACAAGGATTTCGACACGGTGGCCGCTACCGCGTCCAGCTACTCGACCAGCGAGGCCTTCCAACAAACACCAACCCGAGAAGAACACCATCTAGGCCAGCGGAGCTTTTCCTGCCCCAGAACGCCGGGCCGAAACGACCGCCGGTCGAGTCTGGCCCGGCGCACGGTTCCTAGAGCGCCCCAGGGTGCGGGCTGATCGGGTATGTGTGAGGATGGGTGCCAATCCAGCCGAGACGACTGTGTGGTCGAGGGGGCGGGCCGCTGCTCGGCCGGTGGCGTTGAAAGCTCGACGGCAGAGGAGGAGCCCCCTTGGCATCACGCGCGCCATTGGACCGCCCGACGCTCCGCACGCTCCCCACATGGATCTTCAAGGGACAACCCGCCGTCTGGGCACTATCGGCCTTCCTGCTCCTCGTGGACGCGGTGCTGATCGCGGTCCACGTCTGGGCAGACACGAAGGGCATGGGGAACCCGCTGCTGTATATCGACAAGGACCGCGGCTATGCCGAGTTCTTTCAAGCGACGAAATACGCCTACGCAGCCGTGCTACTGGTAAGCCACTGCGCCGCCCGGCGCGAATGGTATTTACTGATGTGGGCGACGCTGTTGTGCTACTTCCTGATTGACGACCTCTTCATGGTGCACGAGATCAAGGGAGGCATCGTCGCCAGCAGGCTCGGCCTGCGGCCCACCCTCGGCCTGCGCGCACAAGACCTCGGCGAGCTGATCGTCACAGCGGCCGTCACGCTGGTCATGGGTGTGCCGATCCTGGTGGCCTATCTCAAGGGCTCGCCAGGTATCCGTTGGGCCTGCCGGATTCTCGCCGGGCTCGTCGCTGCGCTGGCCATGTTCGGCGTCGTCATCGACATGGCCCACATCGTGATGCTGCCGAGCCTCGCCGGATTCGACTGGGTCGCGCTGCTCGAGGATGGCGGCGAGATGCTGGTCATCTCTTTGCTGCTCGTCTTCGTCTTCCGGTTGGCCCTGATTCAGGAACACGCACCCAAGCCTGCGACCCCTTAGAATCGTTGGGTTCCCGACAGAAAGGTCGCCCATGGCAGGCGGACTCGCAGCCCTTCTCGACGACGTAGCCGCCATCGCGCGGGCAGCCGCGGCCTCCGTGGACGACGTAGCCGCCGCGGCCGCGAAGGCCTCCACCAAGGCCGTGGGCGTCGTCGTCGACGACACCGCGGTCACCCCGCAGTACGTGCAGGGATTCACCCCAGACCGGGAGCTTCCCGTCATCTGGCGCATCGCCCGCGGCTCCCTCATCAACAAGCTGGCGATCATCCTCCCAGTCATCCTGCTGCTGGACTGGCTGGTGCCCATCCTGCTGACCATCCTGCTCATGTGCGGCGGTCTCTACCTGTGTTTCGAGGGCGCGGAGAAGATCTACGAGTCGCTCACCGGGCACAGCAAGAAGAAAGACTCCCCCGCCGCGGCCAAGGGCGCCGATTACGAGAAGGCCATGGTCAGCGGGGCCGTACGCACGGACCTCATCCTCTCCGCCGAGATCATGGTGATCTCCTTCAACGAGCTGGGCGAGATGAGCTTCTGGATGAAGGCCCTCACCATGGTGGTGGTCGGTTTGACGATCACCGTGCTCGTCTACGGCGTCGTCGCCGCCATCGTCAAGATGGACGACGTTGGCCTCACCATGGCTGCCCGTCCCGCCACCAAGGCGGTGGGCGAAGGCCTCGTCAAGGCCATGCCCGTGGTACTGCGGGTGCTATCGACGGTCGGCATGGCCGCGATGCTGTGGGTGGGCGGCCACATCCTCTTGGCCGGCAGCCACGAGTTGGGCTTCCACCCCGTCTACGAGTTTGTGCATCACCTTGAAGAGGCCGCCGCGCACGCCGCGGGCGGCTTCGTCGGCTGGCTGGTCAACACGTTCTTCTCCGCCATCATCGGCCTCGTGGTGGGCGGGCTCGTCGTCGCCATCCTGCATATGCTTCCGGTGGGCAAGTCCAAGGGCCACTGAGCCGACGGGCACCCACCCACAAGAGCACCCCAGCGCCTGCCGACTTCCCTGGTGCCAGCCTGTCGACGAGCACGTATATCCCCACGTCCGTCCCTCGCAGGCTCGCTGATCTGCCGCGCTCGTCGTGGTCTCATCGCGCTCGCGCGCGATAGCCGAATGAGCGTCATTCGCCCAAATCGCTGTGAAACGCGCACCCCGCCCCCAGAGTGACCCCATCTCTATGGTTGGGTAGGTACCTGCACCGGGGAAGGGACCAGGCTCTTGAGATTCGTGAGACTGAAGCGGATAACCGTCGCGGCGATCGCGATCGCGGCGTTGACTGGAGCGCCTGCATACGCCGCTCCCGACCTGCCCGTGGGGCCACCTGCGATGCCTGCAGAACTCACCGACGAGGGGGAGGGCTATACAGACACCATCTTCAACAAGGTCAACGAGCTTCGCTCCAGCAAGGGTCTCTCCCCCGTGACCCGCTACGACCAACTGGACTCGGTGGCGCAGGAATGGTCCGATCGGATGGCCGCCACATCCTCCATGTCGCACCATCCCAACTACCAGAAGTCTTACCCCTCCGGCTGGACCAAGGCCGCCGAGAACGTCGCCCAGCGCAGCGACGGCGGCGACATAGGCTCCCTCATCTTCGACCAGTGGCTCAATTCGCCGGGGCACTACAGCAACATGGTCGACCCCGAGATCAACGCCATAGGCGTCGGGATCGCCCAAGCCGACGGCGGCGGATGGTTCGCCACCCAGAACTTCGCCTCCTACTCCAGCCCTGCCAAAGCGGGCCTCGTCGAGTCCGGTTCACCCAGCGCTGCACCCAGCGGGTCGCCCTCCGGCTCCCCTTCTAACAGTCCCAGCAATAGTCCCAGCAACAGCCCCTCGAACAGCCCCTCCAACACGCCCTCGGACAGCCCATCGGGTTCGCACGAGACGCCCAGCAATCCACAAAACACTCCGGACAGCCAGCCAGGCGATACGCCGCAGGAAACTCCGAAAGACAACACGCCAAGCGGCGAGTTGCCGAGTTCGCCCCAGGGTAACACCCCGCAGAACTCGCCCTCCAACAGCCCCAGCGGTTCTCCCTCGAACAGCCCCTCCGACGGCCCCAGCGACAAGGGCCCCTCCACCCCCAGAACACCGACTGACAAGGACTCGAACCGTCCGTCAGCCAGTTCCACGCGAACCACCGTCCCGTCGGACGAGTCCAGCGGGCCAGCCACGACGATCGTGATCTCGCCCAACAGCGTCGATTCCCCAGAGTCACCAGGCGAGACCGATTCTCCGCCCGGCGACCAGGGAGGCGCGCTGGCCCGGCACTCGGGGTTCTCGCCGCTCACCGTGGTAGGAACCGCCTTGGGCACGGCGACAGCGGCCGCGGTGGGCTTCGTCGTGTTCTTCCGGCTCAGGCGCCCCAAGCCGAAGCGCGGCATCATCGACGACTACTGACGGCCAGCCTGAGAAATCGCTGGACCGAAACACCCGCCGGTCGTAGCCCGCGAGGAACTAGCTTCGGCGACAAGCTACGCCGCGCTGCGGAGCGCTACCGTGTCCAGCTACTCGACCAGCGGGCTTTCTTTCCCAAGAAGAGCGCCATCCGGGGCCCGTGACTCGATTCCCTGGGCGAGCGAGGCCGGATCCGGGCCGGCGGGTTTTTCGGACGCGGTTACGCGGTTGACCGGCTCGGCAAGTAGCCTGCACTCGGCCCCACACAACATTGCAAGGAGTCCCCATGGCCACCGCGTTCTCCCGTCGCGCCGCGCTCTCCGGCCTCAGCGCCCTCGCCGTCCTCTCTGCCTGCTCGAGTGCGGCTGGCCCCGTGGACAAGGACAAGCTGACCATCGCAACAGGTGAACCGGCCTATTCGCCCTGGGTCGAGGACAACGACCCGGCCTCCGGCAAGGGCTTCGAGGCCGCCGTCGCCTACGCGGTAGCCGAGAAGCTCGGTTTCGGCAAGGACAAGGTGGTCTGGGTGCGCACCACATTCGACGCGGCCATCGCCCCGGGGGCCAAAGACTGGGATATGAACCTGCAGCAGTTCTCCATCACTGAGGAACGCAAGAACGCCGTCGACTTCTCGTCTCCCTACTACACCACCGCCCAAGCCGTGGTGACCCTGAACGGCTCGTCCCCCGCCAAAGCCACTAGCATCGCCGACCTCAAGGGCGTGGTCTTCGGCGTGCAGACCGGAACCACCAGCCAACGGGTGCTCGAGGATACGGTTGCCCCCTCGTCCCAGCCACGACAGTTCAACAACTCGCAAGACACCGTCCAGGCCATCAAAGGTGGACAGGTGGACGCCATCGTGGTGGATCTACCCACCGCGCTATATCTGGTGGCCAGTGAGCTTGACGACGGAAAGATCGTCGGCCAGTTCGCCGACACCACCGGCGGCGACGAATTCGGCATCGTCTTGCCCAAGGATTCGACGCTAACGGAGCGAGTGACGAAGGCGGTCAACGAGTTACGTGAGGACGGCACGCTGGACAAGCTGGCCCAAACCTGGCTGTCCGACTCGGTGAAGGTACCGGTGTTGCACTGACATGACAGACACCGACGATCTCGACGTCGTCAGCGAGGTCGAGCTTCAACGTCGCGCCTACCGGCGCAGGCAGACCGGCCGGTCGGTGGCGATCTCGGCCGTCTCCACCATCCTCTTCGCCGCCGCCATCTGGCTGGCCTTGTCCCTGTCGCCCGGGTGGGAGACCACCCGGCAGACCTTCTTCTCAGGAACGTATTTCGTCCAGGCCCTCCCTGCCGTGCTGACGGGGTTGTGGCTCAACATCCAGGTGCTGTTCTTCGCCGTCATTGGCGTGGCGATCGTCGCGGTCCTCCTGGCCACCTTGCGCTCTCTGCCGGGCCCGGTGTTCTTTCCGCTGCGGTTCCTCGCCGCCGCCTACACGGACCTGTTCCGGGGCATGCCGTTTCTCATTGTGTTGTATCTGATCGGGTTCGGCATCCCCGCCCTCAATCCGTCTCAGCGCATCCCGCTGGTGCTGTTGGGCACCATCGCGCTCATCCTGACCTACTCGTCGTACGTGGCGGAGGTGCTGCGCGCCGGTCTGGAGGCGGTACACCCGTCGCAGCGCTACGCGGCTCGTTCCATGGGGCTCACGCACGGCCAGACGCTGCGGTACGTCGTCATCCCGCAGGCTGTGCGCAAGGTGACACCGGCGTTGATGAACGACTTCGTCTCCATGCAGAAGGACGTGGGCCTCATCTCCGTCCTGGGGGCCGTCGACGCCATCCGCGCCGCGCAAAACATTCAGGCGACGACGTTCAACTTCACCTCGTACGTGGTGGCTGGCCTGGTGTTCGTGGCGTTCAGTTGGCCGTTCATCCGCCTGTCCGACTGGTACACCGCGCGGCTGCGGCGACGCGAGCAGACGGGAGGTACGGTCTGATGGCCACGCTCAAGCTGACCCGCCCCGTCGACCATGTGGGGCCGGTGCTCGACATGCGCGGCATCGTCAAGCGGTTCGGCGACAACGTCGTGCTGCGTCGCCTGGACCTCACCGTCGACGCCCACGAGGTGGTGGTGCTGCTGGGCGCGTCTGGTTCCGGCAAGTCGACGCTGCTGCGCACCGCCAACCTATTGGAACGGGTCGACGATGGGCAGATCTTCCTGTCGGGCGCCGACATCACCGACCCCCGCGTCGACGCCGACTCGGTGCGCGCCCGCATCGGCGTCGTGTTCCAGCATTACAACCTGTTTCCGCATCTGAGTGTGCTGGACAACATCACCTTGGCCGCCCGGAAGGTGCACCATACCCCGCGCGACCAGGCGGAGGCCCGGGGCATGGACCTGCTGCGGCGAATCGGGCTGGGCGAGATGGCCCGCTCGTTCCCGGACCGGCTCTCTGGCGGCCAGCAGCAGCGGGTGGCGATCGTGCGCGCGCTGGCCACGGATCCCGAGCTGCTGCTGCTCGACGAGATCACCTCAGCCTTGGACCCGGTACTGGTGGGCGAGGTGCTAGATCTGGTGCGCGACCTCAAGTCGACGGGGTCGACCATCCTCATGGCCACTCACGAGATTGGCTTCGCCCGCTCGGCGGCGGACCGGGTGGTGTTCCTGGAGCGAGGACGCATCGTCGAGGAGGGCCCGCCTGAACAGGTGATCGACAACCCGCAGGAGCCCGCGACGCGCGACTTCCTCGCCCGCGTCCTCCACTGAACGGGTCAGGGAGCGAGCAGACGGGCGACAGCGACGCCCGTGGCCCTGGCATCCACCGTCTCGCCAACAGCCCGCCCATTGACTAGGCCCATCGCGAGGTGATGTAGCAGGGCCGCGATCTCCGCCGCGGGCAGCCGCGTGGTGATCTGACCGTCGGCTTGTAGTCGCTCGACGAGCACGCGGATGCCTTCCCGCATGCGCCGGTAATGCCCCACGCTGATGCGCCGGAGTTCGGGGTCGCGGGCCCAAACCGCGGAGATGTCCATGACCAGGCCCACCGATTCGTCGGCGCCGAGGTCCTTCGCAGCGAAAACACGCTCCACAGCTTGCGCAAACAGGTCTTCCAGCGTGACGATCCTTTGCCCGTCGAGGCTCTCCAACCACTCGACCACCGGCCGGAACCAGCCCTCGATCACGGCCTTGACCAGGGCCTTCTTCCCCTCGGGAAAGTAGCGGTACACGGTAGAGGAGGACATCGCGGCCTCCGCCACGATCTCGTCCATGGATGCCGCGTGGAAGCCCCGGCGGGCAAAGCAGGCCCGTGCCGCAGCCAGGATTCTCGCCGCCTGACGTTCCTGGTGCGACTCGCTGACCCTCGGCATGCGTCCAAGCATAGGCCCACCGTAGCCGCGAGCCACCCCAAATCGAAATGATCGTTTTGATTTGAGGCGGACTCGCCCTACCCTATAGGAAAACGACCGTTTCGCCTTAGGAGAGCCATGGGCTTCGACCTGTCCGCACCTGCCGTGGGCTACCACCACTTCACCGACAGCGCCGAGATCAACTTCCAATGCAACCGCTGGATCCAGGCCCTTGGGCCCGCCGGAGTCGCCGACCTGCGCTCGCTCGGCGCGTCCCTCCGCACCAATGCACAGTGGAGCGACGCCCTCCTCGGCCTCGCCGACGACGTCCGCCGCCAGGGACGCGCCCCAGACGCCGCATACTACGAACGCGGCGCCGAGTTCTTCATGCCTCCCGAAGACCCACGCAAGCTCCCGCTGCGCCGTAGCTTCGTCGCGACCCTACGCGAGGCGCACGGCGTCGAACCGGTACTCGTGCCCTACGAAGGTGGATTCCTTCCCTGTCTCGACCTGTGCCCGAACGCCCCGGCCAAGAGCACCTGGGTGATCTTCGGCGGGTTCGACTCGTACATTGAAGAGTTCCTGCCCATGTTCGCCGCGGTCGCCGCCGAGGGGCGCCGCGTGATCGCCTTCGACGGCCCCGGCCAGGGCGGAGCCCTGGAGGAGTACGGCCTGCCCCTCACCCCCGAGTGGGCCCGTCCAGTGGGCACCGTCCTCGACCACTTCGGCCTGGACGACGTCACCCTCGTGGGCATATCGCTGGGTGGCGAACTGGTCATCCACGCCGCCACCGACAGTCGAGCCCGCCGGGTGGTGGCCTGGAACGCGATGGACGACTTCCTCGAGGTGCTGCTCGCACACGCCGCACCCATGCCCGGCACCGGGCGACTCGTCCCCCGGCTACCCAAACTAGCGCTCGACGCGGCCTTGCGCGCGAAAGCCAAACGCGACGGCCTCGTGGAATGGGGGCTATGGCAAGGCCAGCACATCCTGGGCGTCAGCCGGCCCGCCGACCTGCTCCGGACCGCCGCCAGCTACCACACCCGGGCCGTCTCTCCCCTCGTCCGCGGCGACGTTCTACTGCTGCAAGGGGCCGAGGACCACTACGTCCCCGCTCGCCAGGCCTGGCGCCAGGCCCGGGCCCTCACGGGCGCCCGCTCCGTCACGACCCGCACGTTCACGGCGGCGGAGGACGCGTCGGCCCACTGCCAGGTGGGCAACATGGGCCTCGCCCTCCGGACGATCCTCGCCTGGGAGGCCCAGCACCTATCACCGTGACTCGTGCGAACGCGAAGGGCCGACGCGTTGCAGCACCAACG
>JBHADA010000112.1:0-2656 GCA_041854805.1 Arachnia sp. | reverse complement strand
TTCGCCGAAACTCGTTGTCTTTCGCCGCGAGACTCGTTCTGTTTTGCGCCGAGACTCGTTGCGGGCCTGGTCACGCAGGGCGAGCCGGTGGTCCGAGTGCGAAAACCCAGGGATCAGCGAGTCATGTTGGCTGCCCTGGCGCTCCCTGCACCTCGTTGACAACGGCCAGGACCGTCGGATTGACAGCTAGGAGCGCAGTGACCTGGCCTCGCGGGGCAACAACCCGGTGCTGGAGAAGGGCGCGGAGATTCTCCCCTGGTGGACCAGGAGTTCTTGAGGGCAATCAGGTAGGTCCACCAGATGTAGCACCGGCCCACTGATCCGGCCCACTGTCAGTGAGGCGCCTCGTCCACTTTGCCGCACCTAGACTATTCCTGTGACCACCTTTCGCGCTCTCTATGACCTGCTTGCCTCACGCTTTGACGCTGGGCAGTGGTGGCCTGCAGAGACAGACTTCGAGGTGATGGTCGGCGCGATCCTTACGCAGAATACGTCGTGGACGAATGTGTCTCAGGCGTTAGACAATCTCCGCGACGCCAAATTGTTGTGCGCCCAGGCATTGGCACAATGCGACAAGGATCACCTCGAATCCCTTATTCGCCCAGCAGGATACTTTCGCGCCAAATCGGCGTATTTGCTGAGCTTGTCAGCCTGGTATGTCGCCAATGGCGAAGCGGCGGCACAGTTGACCAGTGATCAACTGCGTCACGCTTTACTTGCTCTTCCGGGTGTTGGTCCTGAAACTGCTGACGACATCGTGCTGTATGTATACCGCAGGCCCATGTTCATCTACGACCTGTACGCGCGGCGCTTGCTAGGGGCTGCAAATATGGGGACGTATCGCACGTACGAGGCCGCGCGACGTGCCTTGGACACACAATTTCAAGAGGAAGCGTTCTCCGCTGAGGAAGCGGGCCGTTTTCACGGTCTGATTGTCGAGGCAGGAAAAATGGCACGCACCCTTGGCGGTTGGGAGGTTGTGTGGCCGTTGGTATGGGCAGGTAGACCTCTCCGACGCCAATGATGATGGTTTGTGGGCTCTTCCCAGCGAACGGTGGGTGGTGAGCTTCCTGGGTGGTTGTGGTTAGGGGTCGAGGCCCTCGATGATGAAGGTTCCTACACGCTGCATCTCGAAGGCCTCGATGTGATCAACGCTACCTTCTGTCGTCCGGATCTGACTACTTTCCTCGGCTTGGCCGACCTTGGATTGGATGCGATCGGGCTGCGCTTCGAGGCTGGGCGTGCTGTGATCGAGTGTGTTCCGACAAGCGATGACGGCTGGTGCCATGGCTGCGGATGTCGGGGCGTTCGACATGGGATCGTGGACAGATGGTTGGCGCATGTCCCGTTGGGCTGGCGCCCCACGATGCTTCTGGTCCGGCTGCCCAGGTATCGCTGCCGCGGGTGTGGTTGCTGTTGGCGGCACGATCTGGAGTTGGCTGCGGGGCCGCGCGCCAAGATGACTCGTGCCGCGGTCTGCTGGGGACTGGAAGCATTGGTGGTCGATCGGCTCTCTATCTCGCGGATCGCGGCTGCGCTCGGGGTCGCTTGGGACACCGCGAACACCGCGATCCTCGACGCCGGGCAGCAGTTGCTCATTGAGCATCCAGGCCGTCTGGACGGGGTCGAAGTCCTCGGTGTGGATGAGCACATCTGGCGTCATGCCCGGCTGGGTGAAAGGTACGTGACGGTCATCATCGACCTCACGCCGGTCCGCGACAAGGCTGGCCCGTCCCGGCTGCTCGCGATGGTCCCGGGCCGCTCCAAGGCAGTCTTCAAGACCTGGCTCGAGCGCCAGCGCCTGTCCTTTCGCACGGGCGTCGAGATCGTGGCGATGGATGGCTTCACCGGGTTCAAGACCGCTGCGGCTGAAGCGATCCCGGACGCGGTCGCGGTCATGGACCCTTTCCATGTCGTCAAGCTCGCTGGTGATGCTCTCGACGCGACCCGACAGCGGGTCCAGCAGGAAGTCCATGGGCACCGCGGCCGCAAACATGATGCGCTCTACCAAGCCCGGCGGCTACTCCATACCGGCTTGGATCTGCTCCGACCACGACAGATCGAGCGACTCGACAACCTGTTCGCCTGCGATGATCACGCTGCGGTCGAGGTGACGTGGAATGTCTACCAGCGTCTGGTCTGGGCTTACCGGAACAAGGACGCTACCGCCGGCAAGGCTGCACTCGCCGGAGTCATCGAGTCGCTGACGCAAAGCGTCCCCAAGAGCCTGCCGGAACTGGCAAGACTAGGCAGGACGCTCAACAAGCGCCGTGCTGACGTCCTGGCATTCTTCGATCATCCCGGCACCAGCAACGGCCCTACTGAGGCGATCAACGGTCGGCTCGAGCACCTCCGAGGCACCGCTCTCGGCTTCCGTAACCTGAGCAACTACATCCGCCGAGCCCTCCTCGACACCGGCGGCTTCAGACCCGCATTCCACCGATGATTGGGAAGAGCCGGTTTGTGGGTGGTGTGTCGTTCCTTTGTGTTGGTGTGGAGAATGGTTGTTGGGGGCCCTGCGTGTGCGGGGCCCCCAACTGTGGTGTGTGGTGCGGCGGTGTCCTACTCTCCCACAACCTTCCGGTTGCAGTACCATTGGCGCTGTGGGGCTTAGCTTCCGGGTTCGGAATGGGTCCGGGCGTTTCCCCCATGCTGT
>JBHADA010000111.1:0-11294 GCA_041854805.1 Arachnia sp. | reverse complement strand
GGGTCACTCTAGCATCACGACGTTCAGATCCAAGGGACGCTACTTGACCGATCCGGCGGTGAGACCACCGATGAGGCGCTTCTCGATGAGGGAGAAGAGCACCACCACGGGCACGATCGCGATCATCGCCACCGCGAACAGGTACTGCCAGTCCTTGATGTAGAGCCCGAGGAACCGCGGCATCGATACGGTCAGCGGTTGCAGTTCGTTGGTCTGGACCAGGATGAACGCGGCAGCATACTCGTTCCAGGAGTTGACGAAGACGAACACGACGGCGGTGACGATGCCGGGCCACACGAGTGGTAGGGAGATGCGCAGCAGCGTCTGTAGCCGGCCGAGACCGTCGATGAGGGCCGCCTCGTCGATCTCCTTAGGCACGGAGGCAAAGAACGCCTGCATGATCCAGATGGCGAACGACAGGTTGAAGGCCGCGTTGATGAGGATCAACGCTCCCCACACCAGGTACCCGCTCCATCCCCGGAACTCCTGAAAGAGGCCGACAGCCAGTACCGTGGGCTGCAGCATTTGGGTGCAGAGCACGAGCAGAAGAAATACCAGCCTGCCGGGAAACCTGAAGCGTGCCACGTAGTAGGCCGCGGGCGTGGCCACGAGCAGAACCAGCAATGTGGCCCCCACCGCGATCACCGTGGTCGACAGTAGCGAGGACGCAGGATCCACCTCGGTCCCCCACACAGTGAGGTAGTTGTCGAAGCGCGGCTGGGAGGGAAGGTAGTCGGGCGGGATGGAGTTGATCTCCAGCCGAGTCTTCAAGGAACTGATGAGCATGAGGGCATAGGGAAACCCGAAGAACGCGACGATGGCCAGCGAGCCGAGCGCGATACCCCAGGGATTCGGCGGGCGGTCAATGCCGCCGCGGACCGTCGGCTTGGCCATCAGGCCACCTCCTTCGTCGGCTTCACCACGACTAGGTAGATCGCGATGATGACCAGGCAGAACATGAAATTGAGTACGGACAGCGCGGACGAGACGCCTGGACCGAGCGCTCGTTGATATTCGAACATCAGCGTGGTGGTGATGTGTCCGGTGTGGTAACCGGGAGTCTCCTGCAGAAGCCGAAGAATGGGCAGGGAGTTGAATACGTTGATGATGTTGATCAGCGCGGCCACCGCGATGGCGGGCCGCAGGAGCGGCAGCACGATGTGGAGGTAGCGCTGGAACGCGCCGGCACCGTCGACGTGAGCGGCCTCGAGTACGTCGGCGGGCACGCTTTGCAGCCCGGCGAGAATGGTATAGGTGGTAAAGGGCAGCGATACGTAGATGGCCACGAACACGGCGACCCAGAAGGCACTGGTCGGGTCCTTAGTCCAGGCCTGCGCGCTGCGCAGGATTCCCGTGTCGACGAGGAGCCGGTTGAAAAGGCCGACGTTTTCCTGCAATCCATAGCGAAACACTGTGGCGGTCATGACCACGGAACAGGCCCACGGCAGGATGATGAAAAGCCTCAGCAGTTTGCGCCCACGGAATCTCTTGTTGAGAAATTGGGCCAGGGCAAGCGAGGCGACGACCGTGAGGACGACGACCACCAGCACCCAGACCACCGTGTTGAGCAGAATACGGCCGACGGGCACGCCGGGAAAAGTGAGGGCTCCCGCTGGACCGACATAGTTGTCGAGCCCGATGGGCTCGTCGCCGCGCTGAATGCCGCGGCTGTTGAACTTGAAGAACGAGGTGTAGATCATCAGGCCGGCCGGGTATAGCACGACGCCGACGATGAGCACCAGTGTGGGGAGGAGCCAGGGCAGCGCCCGCAGCGCCTCGTCTATGGGCCGCGTTCCCTTACGCCTACGGCGTTGGGCTGGCTGCGTGGACATGCGCCGCTCCTTTCAGTCGCTCAAGCGGCGGGGCGGCGCGTCCCCCGATGCGCCACCCCGCCAGATCATGGGTGTGTCAGCCCTGGGCGGCGACCTGTGCCTGGATCTCCTTGAGGAGCTTGGCGGGGTCGTCGCTGCCGACGCGGTACGCGTTGGCCTGCAGGGCGCCCTGGAGGGCGTCCCACTTCACATTGCCCACCGGCTGGAACTTAACGAACGACAGCGCGTCGAGGAAGGCCTTCTGGTTGTCGGTGGTGGCCTCCTTCTTGGCCTTTTCGATCATGGACTTGGTCACCGGCAGGAGGTCCGTGCCCTTGTACCACCCCTCGTACATCTCGTCGGAGTACATGAGGTTGAGGAAGGCCGCGGTGGCCTGCTTGCGGTCGGCGTCCTTGTTGTTGAAGGCGACGATGAAGTCGGTCACGCCCGTGGCGACGGCGGTGCCGTCCTTGGACGGGACGGGAGCGAGGGCCACCTTGACGCCCTTGGCCTCGGCGTCCTTGACGATGGGCGAATGGGCCACGAGCATGCCGAGCTTGCCCGCCTGGAAAACGTCGGAGACGTCCTGGCGGTTGTCTTCCAGGCTTGCCTGGGTGTAACCAGAGGAATACATCTTCTTGATCTGGGTGAAGGCCTCCACCGCCTGTGGCGTGTCGGCCTTGAGGCTCTCACCATCCACCCAGGTGCCGCCGGCGCCCCACAACCACAGCGAGGCCTCCACCTGGGCCTCCTCGCGCCCCAGAGGCATGCCGTAGGCGCGAACGTCGCCGCCCAGCGCCTTGAGCTTGGCCGAGGCCTGCTCCATCTCCGCCCACGTGGTGGGGGCCTTGGCGATGCCGGCCTTCTTGAACAGCTCGGTGTTGTAGGCCAGCATCCGGGCCGAGGCGATGTCGGGCGCAGCCCACTGAGTGCCGTCCGAGCCGGCGCCGTTGGCCAGTAGGGCGGGCTCGATTGACTCCAGGGTCTCCTTGGTCAGCAGCTCGTTGATGGGATAGAGCAGGCCAGCGTCTGCGGAGGCAGCGAACGTGTTGTCGTTGAGGATGTCTGGGTATTCACCCGACTGAACGCGACTGGCCACCTTCTCGGAGAAACCGTCCCAGCCCTCGATCTGCAGGTCGACGGTGACCTTCGGATACTTCTCGTTGAACTTGGCGATGATCTTTTCCCAGTCCGTCTTGGACGAATCCGCATAGGACGGGGCCAGGATGGAGATCTTGGTCTCCAAGTCTTCCGGGGCAGCGCTTCCCCCAGCGGAGCTGGAGCCGTTCCCCCCACAGCCAGTCAACGCGAACGCCGCGGCAACGGCGATAGCACTGGCCTTACGGACGAGCTTCACGTGATTTCCTCTCTTCGAGTCAAACCAGCGACCGCTGGTTACCAGGGAGGAACTTAGACCTATCGCGCCGAGCGGTGAAGATCTCCGACCGGTACGTGACCAAATAGTTATCGCCCGCGCAACCAGGCTGCCCGTTTAGAGCCTGGAATGGCCCGGCGAGCACGATCTGCGCGACGATAGTCGGTTCTTCTCAGAACCCCAGCCGACCGAGATACTTGGCATCCTTTTGCCATTCCTTGAGCACCTTGACGTGGAGGCTGAGGTGTACTCGTGTGCCCAGGAGAGCGTTGATCTGCCCCCGTGCCCTGGTGCCGATCTCGCGGAGCCGTTCCCCCTTGTGGCCGATGATGATGCCCTTTTGGGAGGAGCGCTCCACCACAATCGAGGCAAACACATCGGTCAGGGGCTTGTCCTCGGGGCGGTCTGGGCGCGGGAGGATCTCGTCGATGACGACGGCGATGGAATGCGGCAACTCGTCACGGACCCCTTCGAGCGCGGCCTCGCGAATCAGCTCCGCGATGAGCGTCTCCTCCGGCTCGTCAGTGATCTCCCCATCGGGGTAATACATGGGCCCCTCAGGCAGCAGGGACAGCAGCATGTCGCGCACGACGTCGATTTGCTCCCCTGTGGCGGCCGAACAAGGAATCACGTCGGCCCATTCGATACCCAATTTGCCGGCGACCTTGGCCACATCGGCGAGGTGGGATAACTGCCTTTGCCCACTGACCAGATCGGTCTTCGTGGCGAGCGCGATCATGGTGGGGCGCCGGCTCAACTTGGCGAGTTCGCCGATGATGAACTCGTCGCCTGGGCCAATGCGCTGATCGCAGGGCAGGCACACCCCCACGATGTCCACCTCGGAGAACGTGTCGTAGACCAGTGCGTTGAGCCGCTCCCCCAACAAGGTGCGGGGCCGGTGCAGGCCCGGGGTGTCGATGAGCACGAGTTGCCCGTCGTCGCGGGTGACGATACCTCGCACCACATGGCGAGTCGTCTGCGGCTTGCTGGAGGCGATCGCGATCTTCTGCCCCACCAGCGCATTGGTCAGGGTGGATTTACCCGCGTTGGGACGACCCACGAAACACGCGAACCCAGATTTGTATCCCTCAGTCGCCATCGCCTTGTTCCTCCGCCTCCGCCTCGGCCGGCTCGAGCCGATGCACCAGAACGGTACCAATCTGGTGCCGCCTCCCGATGGCCTTGTCCGCCACGAGTTCGATGCCCTTCACCACGGTGCGTGAGCCTGGGATGGGTACCACATTGAGTTGCTTGGCCATCAAGCCGCCCACCGTCTCCACATCATCGTCGTCAAGATCGACGCCGAACAGGGCACCCAACTCGTCCAGCGGAAGCCGCGACGAGACGCGGTACCCGCCGTCGCCGAGGTCGGCCACCGCGGCTACATCGGTGTCATACTCGTCGACGATCTCGCCGACGATCTCCTCCACGATGTCCTCGATGGTGGCTAAGCCAGAAGTTCCGCCGAATTCGTCGACGACGATGACGAGATGCGAGTGGCGCCGCTGCATGTCGCGGAGCAGATCGCTGACCGGCTTGGAGTCGGGACAAAACGCCGCTGGCCGCATCACGTCGCCTACGGTTTCTTGACGCTCGGCATCGGGGAAGTTGTAGACCCTCTTCGAGACGTCCTTGAGGTAGACCACGCCGAGGATGTCGTCGAGGTCCTCCCCGATGACGGGGATGCGGGAGAAGCCTGAGCGCAAGGCCAGCGAAAGAAGCTGACGCAGCGTCTTGTCTGCGGTGATGAAGACCATGTCGGTGCGAGGCACCATCACCTCTTTGACGAGAGTGTCGCCGAGTTCGAAGACGGAGTGAATCATCTTCGACTCCCCGGCCTCGATGAGTTCGTTGGCTTCAGCGATGTCGACCAGATCGCGCAACTCGGCCTCGGTGGCGAAGGGCCCGTCCGCATAGCCACGGCCAGGGGTCAACGCGTTGCCCAGCAGAATCATGAGGTGGGCCACTGGCCCAAGCACCGAGGTGAGAGCGCTGATGACCGGCCCGAAAAGCGACAGTGTCCGTTCCGGCTTCTGCCTGCCCAGAGTGCGCGGCGCCACGCCCCACAGGATGAACGAGACCACGAGCATGATGGCGACCGTGACCAAGACCCGCTGCCAGTCCATCTGGAATTGCGTGAACATCACCACGCATACCAGCACGATCGAACCGATCTCCAAGATCATGCGGGCAAACATCACGGAATTGATCGACGGGGCGGGGTCCTGGGCGATGAGCCGTACCCGCTCGGCACCCCGGATCCGCTCCTCCACCATGCGCTCGGCACGCGCTCTGGTCACCATTCCCAGCGCCGCCTCGGCGGCCGCCAAAATGGAGGCGCCAATGGCGCAGAGCAATGCGATGCCCAGCTCTACCCACTCGGATTGGGACACTCAGTGATCGTCTCGCTAGGTCGGGGACGGTGATACGGCGAGTCTAGTGCGCCGCATCGAAGGGTGCTAATGCGGCGCCTCACCCGCGCCATGGGGCGACCAGGAGTCACCGCCTCTCCTTGCGGGCATGCTCCCATTCCGCGATGATCCGGTCGTTGAGGCCGAACATGACGGCCTTCTCCTCCGGCTCGGCGTGGTCGTGCCCGAGCAGGTGCAACAGGCCGTGGATGAGAAGGTATTCCGCCTCCGCCGCAGGTTCTCGGCCGTTCTCGGCGGCCTGACGGGCCGTGACCGTGGGGCACAGCACGATATCGCCCAAGAGCCCCAACGGGGGCTCCTCATCCTCCTCGGGAGCGCGCAACTCGTCCATGGGAAAGCTCATGACATCGGTGGGTCCAGGCAAATCCATGAAACGTTCGTGGTATTCGGCCATGGTGGTCTCGTCGACGAGCACGATCGATAGGTCTGCCTGCGGATGGATTCGCAGGCGCTCCAGCGCGAACGTGGCCAGAGCCACTAGGCCAACCTCGTCGGCCTCACTTCCGGACTCGTTGTTGATGTCGATCATTTCCTGCCCTCGTTCAGCGATTCAAACTGGTCATAGGCCGCCACGATGCGTCCCACCAGTTTGTGGCGCACCACGTCACGCGACGTGAGGGTGCAAAACGCGATGTCGTCGATGCCATCCAAGATCCGTTGCACCCCCCGTAGACCGCTTTTGACCCCACCGGGCAGATCGATCTGGGTGACGTCGCCGGTGACCACCACCTTGGAGCCGAAACCAAGCCGAGTGAGGAACATCTTCATCTGTTCCATGGACGTGTTCTGGGCCTCGTCGAGGATGATGAACGCGTCGTTGAGGGTGCGGCCACGCATATAGGCCAGTGGAGCCACCTCGACCGTGCCCGACGTGAGGAGCTTTGGTACCGAATCGGCATCGACCATGTCGTGCAGCGCATCGTAGAGCGGCCGCAGGTAGGGATCGATCTTGTCGCTGAGCGTGCCCGGAAGGAAGCCGAGCCGCTCCCCTGCCTCGATGGCGGGACGAGTAAGGATGATGCGGGAGACATCCTTGGCCTGGAGGGCCTGCACGGCCTTGGCCATGGCGAGGTAAGTCTTGCCGGTGCCCGCCGGGCCAATCCCAAACACGACGGTGTGGCGGTCGATGGCGTCGACGTAACGTTTCTGGTTGAGCGTCTTGGGACGCACAGTCTTGCCGCGAGCGGAGACGATGTTCTGGGTCAGTACCTCCGAGGCTTGAGCTCCCGGCTCGTCGGCCATGGCGATGACCCGCTCGACCAGTTCCGCGGTCAGTCCTTGCCCCGTGCGCAGGATGGCGATGAGTTCGATCAGGATGTCGGCGGCCCGCGCCACATCCGCTGAGGTTCCCGTGACGGTGACCTGGCCACCGCGGACATGAAGATCCGCGGCGAGCTGGTCCTCCAGTATCCGCAGGAAGACGTCGCGAGGACCGAGCAGGTTGATCATGTCAATGGATGGCGGCACCGACACGAGCTTGGTCGCCTGCTGCTGATCCAACGAGGTGCTAGTCAGGATGTTTCCTTTGCTTGGATGGACACATGACGCCGCCGAACGCGACCGGGACGAGTCTAGTCCGTGGCGGAACAGAGGTTAACGCGCGTCGACGTGACCCACGAGCGTTTCGCGAGCCCGGCCGTCAGTCATCCAGGTACGTATCGTTCTCGTCGTCGGAGATGACGTGCATGGCTGCCTCCTCGGCGCTGGCAGCCCCTCCGCTATAGCCCACGTCGACGCCGAGTTGGTGGCTCTCACCATCCGAACCCTGCACCGCCATGAGGCGTCCGGCCCGCTCGCGGCCCACCTGACGCGGTTCCTGGTTCGGGTTCCAGTCATCCTCCTCGGGGTTGGGCTCGGGCTGCTCCTGCTTGAGCCGCATCTCGATGGTCTCGCCCTGACGCATCTCCGCTGGCGTGTTCCCAAAGCCCTGCGCGGGGGACCACCGATCGGGGGCGATATAGCCCTCGTCCAAGACGTCATCGACGCCCCGGTCGATGAGGGAGTCACCGGCTTGCAACTGGTCAAGCTGTTCCGACTCATCCGGCATGAAATCGACTGTCATCTCGTCCATGCATAGATCTTGCCACCACCTGCGCGGCGGCGGGTAAGAACGCGCCTGGATCGTACACTGCTGCGGTGACTTCGCCCTCTACCCCAAAGGTCCCTTCCGTGGAAGCGCCGCGGGGCGTCTTCGACGTAGTAGCTGTCCTGTTCTGCTCACTGCTGCTGATCTCCAACATTGCGGCCACCAAGCTGATCCAGTTTGGTCCCGAGGCGACCCTGTTCGGGCTGCCCGTCTTGCCCATCATCACGGATGGGGGCGCGTTCCTGTTCCCTGTCACCTACGTGCTGGGGGACGTGGTGGCAGAGGTCTACGGGATGCGCGGCGCCCGCCGGACGATCCTGTTGGGGTTCGTCGTCTCCATCGTCGCGTCGCTGGCCTTCCTGGTGGTCGGGGCCGCTCCCCCGGCCGCGGACTACGCCAACCAGGAGGCATTCGAGGCGGTGCTGGGTTTCGTGCCCCGAATCGTGGCGGCCTCCCTGTTGGGTTACCTAGCCGGCCAATTCCTCAATGCCTGGGTCCTGGTGAGGCTGAAGACGCGCACGCGGAGCGGTTCGCTGTGGGCCCGGCTGCTTGGCTCGACGCTGGTTGGTGAGGCGGCCGACACCGTCCTCTTCTGCGTCGTGGCCTTCGCCGGCGTCATCAGCGGCCCGGCAATGCTGAACTACATCCTGGTGGGTTATGTCTATAAGGTCGCCGTAGAGACGCTACTGCTCCCGGTTACCTACCGGACGATCGCCGCCGTGCAACGTCTCGAGCACGCCTAGCGGGCGCTGTAGAAGCGGCCAAGGAAGTCATCGCGGAAGGCGTGGAAGTCGCCCGCGGCAAGAGCCTCGCGCATCCGGTCGACCAAACGGACGGTGAAACGCTCGTTGTGGATGGTGGCCAGCGTGGAAGCCAGCATCTCCTTCGCCTTGAATAGATGGTGCAGGTAGGCCCGGGTGTAGTGCGTGCACGTGTAACAGTCGCAGCCCTCCTCCAAGGGGATGAAGGATCTGCGATGCCGGGCTGTATTGACGTTGTAGCGGCCGTCGGCGGTATAGATGGCCGCGTTTCGGGCGACGCGTGACGGGTTGACGCAGTCGAAGGTATCGGCACCCGCCTCAACGGCGGCGAATAGGTCGTCGGGTTCGGAGATGCCCAGCAGATGGCGTGGCCTGTCCTCGGGCAGCTCGTCCACCATCCAGCCGACGATCCTGCCCAGGTTCTCCTTCTCCAAGGCGCCGCCCAGCCCAAAGCCGTCGAAGCGCTGCCCATCGGCTTCCAACCCAGCCAATCCCCGCGCCGCGCGGCGTCTCAGGTCCTCGTACTGCGCGCCCTGAACCACCCCGAACAGTGCCTGGTATGGCTTGTCCTCACGCTCCTCGGTAAGCCGACGATGCGCGGCCAGGCAACGCTCGGCCCAGCGGTGGGTGCGTTCGACGGAAGCCTCCTGGTAGGCGCGAGTGTTCATCAGCGTGGTCAACTCGTCGAAGGCGAACATGATGTCGGCGCCCAGTTCGTGCTGGATCCGCATCGATGTCTCCGGAGTGAACCGGTGCTTGGAGCCGTCCAGATGGGAGGTGAAGGTGACCCCCTCCTCGTCGACATGGGCCATGCGAGTCCTGCCCTCTGCGATGACGTCGTCATTCTGCAGCCCCGTGGTGTCCATAGCGAGGACTTTCTTGAACCCCGCGCCCAAGCTCATCACCTGGAAGCCGCCGGAATCGGTGAAGGTGGGGCCAGGCCAGTTCATGAAGGCCCCCAACCCTCCCGCCTCGTCGACGATATCCGAGCCGGGCTGCAAGTACAGGTGGTAGGCGTTGGCCAACACCGCCTGGGCGCCGGTGGCGGCCACGGCCTCGGGCAGCACAGCCTTAACGGTGGCCTTGGTGCCCACCACGATGAAGGCCGGCGTGGCGATGTCACCGTGGGGCGTGTGAATGATGCCGGTGCGGCCGTGTGCGTCGTCGAGCCGACGCCCGGCTTCAAAACCGAAGCCCGTCATCGCCTAGCCACCACGTCGAGTTGCCCCAAAGCGACGGCAGCCGCAGTGGAGGTTCGCAGCACTGCGTCGCTGATGGCGACCGCCTGCGCTCCCGCCTCGAGAAACTCGTCGAGTTCGCTGGGGGTGATTCCCCCCTCTGGGCCGACGATGAGCAACCCGGTTCCTTCCGTGGGAAGCTCGATGTCCGCGATGTGCTTGGTGGCCTCCTCGTGCAGCACGAGCGCCACATCGGCTTGCCGGATAGCGGCGGCCACGTCTCGGGTCTCCGCCGCCTCGACCTGCGGCACCCGGAAGCGGCGGGACTGTTTCGTTGCCTCGCGCGCCGTGGCGCGCCACTTGCCCAAGGCCCTGTCGCCCCGTTCTCCGTGCCAGCGGACCACGCTGCGGGAGGCCTGCCACGCGAGGATGGCCCTAGCTCCCAGTTCGGTAGCCATCTGGACGGCGAGCTCGGCGCGGTCCCCCTTGGCTAAGGCTTGGACGACGCCCCAGGTGATTGCCTGGCTGGGTTCGTCCAGCACTTCCTCGACCTCGACGACAAACTCGCCTCTGGAGGCATGAATGACGCTTCCGCGCACCCCGACGCCGGTGCCATTGGCCACCAGCACGTACTCGCCGACCCCGATCCGCTTGACCGTGGCGTGATGGGCCTCGTCCCCGCTGAGTTCGATGCGCTGCCCAGGCGAGACGTCGTCCGCGAAGGGAACGAGGAAGAGCGGGTCGGTCATGAGAACCACTCGTGCAGTTTGCCGAAGACTCCCTTGGCTCCCTTGGCGGAGACCGCCTTCGCCTGCGACTCGTTGCGGGCCTCCGCCAACTGGCGCAACAGGTCGCGTTGCTGCTCATCGAGTTTCGTGGGCGTCTGGACCAGCAACGTCACCCCCAGATCGCCTCGGCCGCCGCCGCGAAGTTTCGGCACGCCGCGTCCCTTGATGCCGATCCGAGTGCCGGACTGGGTGCCGGCCGGCACCTCCACATCGACGCTGCGCTCTTCTTCGGCCGATCCATCCCACTCGGCTTCCAGGGTCTCCACCGTCACGGTTGTGCCGAGCGCCGCGGCGGTCATCGGCACCTTCACCACCATCTCCAAGTTGTCTCCGTCGCGGCGGAACGTCTCGTGTGGCGCTACGGCGATCTCCACATAAAGGTCACCCGCGGGCCCACCGCCAGGTCCCACCTCACCTTGGCTGTCGAGATGGATCCGGATGCCGGTAGACACGCCGGCGGGGATCTTGACCTGCAACGTACGCGTGGTGCGTACCCGCCCCTCACCCGAGCATTCGCTGCAGGGGCGCGGGATGATGGTGCCGTAGCCGCGGCAGGTGGGGCAGGCCTGCGAGGTGCGGATGTCGCCGAGGAAACTGCGCTGGATCTGGGTGATCTCGCCATTGCCGTCGCAAGTGCTACAGGTCACCGGCTCCGAGCCAGGTTCCCCGCCCTTGCCCGCACACTTCGGGCAGATCACGGCCGTATCGATCTTAATCGGCTTGCTCACGCCGAAGACGGCCTCGTGTAGTTGAAGGCTGACCCGCACCAGTGCGTCTTGTCCTTGCCGGACGCGAGACCTTGGCCCCCGCGTGCCGGCGGCGCCGAACATGGCGTCGACGAGATTGGTGAAGTCGAATCCGCC
>JBHADA010000110.1:0-4213 GCA_041854805.1 Arachnia sp. | reverse complement strand
TGAAGGGCATCAACGACCTGCGGGCCGAGTTCGAGGCTGAGGGCTTCCTCAAGTACGACGGGACGCAAACGCAGGTCCAGGCGGAGTACGCCGACGAGCTGGCCGCCTATGCCGCCGCGTACAACCTCGACCCGGTCCCCAACGTCCCGGTGTCCTACTGGACCTTCCGCCTGATGATCGGTCTGGGCATGGCGGGCGTCGGGATCGCGCTGCTGACGCTGTGGGTGGTGCGCAAGGATCGCCTGCCCAAGCCGTCGAGGCTTTGGACGCTGCTGATGTTCGCCATGCCGCTCATGCCGCTGTTCGCGATCTCGGCGGGCTGGATCTTCACGGAGATGGGCCGCCAGCCGTGGCTCGTCGCCGGCGTCCTGCCGACCGCCGCGGGGGTTTCGCCCACGGCATCGGCCGGCGAGGTGCTGTTCTCGATGATCGTCTACACGCTGATCTACAGCGGGCTCGCCGTGATCGAGGTGTGGCTGTTCCTCAAGTACGCCAAGGCTGGGCTGCCGGAGGTCGCCGAGCCTGAGGTGATCACCGACCCCGACGCCCCGCTGACCTTCGCGTACTGATTGAGGACCAGTGACCATGATTCCGCTGCTTGAAACCGTTTCGGTCCCGACGCTGCCCACCGTCTGGTTCCTGCTGGCCACCATCTTGTGGCTGGGTTACTTCTTTCTGGAGGGCTTCGACTACGGCGTCGCCATGCTGATCCCGGTCCTTGGCAAGAACGACAAGGACAAGCGCGTCATCGTCAACACCATCGGCCCAGTTTGGGACGGCAACGAGGTGTGGCTGCTGACCGCGGGCGGCGCGATGTTCGCAGCGTTCCCGGGCTGGTACGCCTCGCTGTTCTCGGGGCTGTATCTGCCGCTGCTGCTGGTCCTAGTCGGCCTGATCCTGCGCGGTGTGGCCTTCGAGTACCGCTCCAAGCATCCCGCCACCCAGTACCGAAACATGCTGGACTGGTTCGCCATCGTCGGTTCCTTCCTGCCGTCGCTGGTGTTCGGCGTCGGCTTCGCGAACTTCGTCATCGGCCTGGCCAACGACAACCTGCTGTGGAACGGCTCGTTCATCGGGTTGTTCGGCCCGTTCGCGCTGCTGGGCGGCGTGATGCTCGTAGTGCTGTTCTTGGTGCACGGCTCCGCGTTCATCGCGCTGAAGACCAAGGGCCACATCCACGACCGGGCCGAGGCGTTCGGCGCCAAGGTCGGCTGGGCGGCGACCGCGCTGGTGGCGGCGTTCGTCGTCTGCCAGAACGTGTTCTGGCCGGCCAACTCCGAGTTCGGCGACTTCACGGTCTTCGCCTGGGTCGCCGGGATCGCCTCGACCCTGGCCATCGCGGCGGCGACGCTCATGCTCGGGAAGGGCCGCGACGGCTGGGGCTTCCTGCTGACCGGGCTCAGCGTGCTGACCCTGTTCATCGGGGTGTTCATCAAGATGTACGGCAACCTGGGCTTCGCGCAGGACACGTCCGTGCCGGCGACCTCGCGCCTGAACATCATCACGGCGGCCTCGACCGAGACGACCCTGACCATCATGACCTGGGCGGCGGTGATCTTCGTCCCAATCGTGCTGGCCTACCAGTCGTGGAGCTACTGGGTCTTCCACAAGCGGATCTCGACGAAGAACATCCCCGCCGAGGCTGGTTGAGCCGGCCCGCGAAGGTTGGTTGAGCCGGGTCGCGAGGAACGAGCGAACCGAGTCGAAACCCCCAGGCGAGGTCACACAGAGCCTCCCGGAAACGTCACCAGGGTTTCGACAGGCTCAACCTCCTCCGGAGTTTCGACAGGCTCAACCACCTCCGGAGTTTCGACAAGCTCAACCAGCGCCGGGTTGGTTGAGCCGGGTCGCGAGGAACGAGCGAACCGAGTCGAAACCATCAAGCGAGATCAACGGGAGACCCGAGCCGTGTGGTGACAGGGGTTTCGACAAGCTCAACCATCAACACCGGGTTTCGACACGCTCGCTTCGCTCGCGGCTCAACCAGCGCGTGGAGTTTCGACACGCTCGCTCCGCTCGCCGCTCAACCAGCGCACGGAGGTTTCGACACGCTTCGCTCGCCGCTCAACCAGCGCCTGTAGGTGTAGAGTCATCGATTGTCATGCGCCTGGGTTGAACCATCGCAGGCCGGGGGACCTCGATTGATTGGATGACATGCGTTTCTTCTGCGCCCGAACCGGGTCAAGACCATCGGCTCTCGTAGCCAAGGCACTCGTGGCGGGGCTGCTCGTGTTCGCCTTGCCCACCGGCTCGGCCGACGCCACGCCGGAACCCGTTGCCGATCAACAGCGTGGAGGCCTGCGCGTGGTCAAGACGGTCTCCGGCGATCAGGCCGAGGAGTTTAGGGACCACACCTTCACCTTCCGCTACGCCTGCTCCGATCGCACCACCGGTTCGCTGCAGGTTAAGGGCGACGGCGTAGCGGTGGCGGCGCGGGACACCTTTGCCGACGGCACCACGTGCACCGTTACGGAGTTCCGGGCAGACGCGCACCGCCCGGGCTACACGCTGGCCGAACCCGCCCCTCAGCAGCTGACCATCGTTGGGGGCGAGCAGGTCACGGCCTCGTTCGACAACGCCTACACCCGCGACACCGGCACCTTTCAGGTGACCATGGAAGTCACTGGCGACAACGCGGCGCAGTTCGCCGCCGGCAGTTTCACGGTGGACTACGTCTGCGGGGACCTGCGGGGCTCGATCGAGGTGCCCGGTGATGGGTCAACCGTGACCGGACCGCCGTTGCCGGTAGGCGCCTCATGTCTGGTCTCCGAGGACCGCTCCAGCGCTGAGCGGGATGGCTACTCCGTTGGAACGTTGACCCGCGGCGAGGTGTTCACGGTCGGCAGCCTTCCGGCCAACGTAACCATCACCAATCACTACACCCAGGACCGAGGCGGCTTCACCCTGACTAATGCGCTTACCGGCGACGCCGCGGACTTCATGTCAGACCGCTTTTTTGTCTATAACTATTCCTGCGGCAGTGTCTCCGGAACCGCGTACCTGACCGAGGGTGAATCTAGCCAGATCACCAATGCTCCCGACGGGACGTGTACCATCACCCAGCTGCCGCCGACCACAGACGCCCCAGCCACCCACGAGCTGACGTGGGGCGTTGACGGCGCAGCCAAGGGCGGCGCAACGTTGACCTTCGAGGTTAGGAATGGCGAAACGACCCACGTGTTGGCCACGAATCAGTACACGGCACACAAGGGGACCTTCGCGGTGTCGAAGAACGCCGTCGTCGATTACAACGACATGTTCGTGCCGGGCATGATTACGGTCGAATGGCAGTGTTTCAACTCCACCACGGCTGAGTTTTCGACCGGCTCGATCCAAATACCGGGCGACGGCACTCCAGTAACTGTAGACCGGGAGTTCTCGGCCACCACCGACTGCGCCATAGAAGAGATCGAGTCGTCCGCGCAACGCGATGGCTACCACCTGTACGCCGAGCACGCCGGGACCGCAAGGATCAGCTCGCAGCACACTCCGGTCGCGGTGGTCACGAACCGTTACTACCGTGAGCGCGGGTCATTCACGCTCACCAAGCACGTGACCGGCGATGCGGCCGACCGAGCCCCGGAAGAGTTCACCTTCACCTATAACTGCGGCGACGGCGACAAGGAACTCACCGTCCGCAGGGGCGTAGCGAAGACGATTAGCGGAATCCCGACGGGAATGTGCACGATCACCGAGCATGAGGTGAATGTTGCCGGCGTCGAGCAAAGCGTCAGCATCAGCACCCCGCAGTCGCAGACGTCGGGCCCAACCATGTTGTTTAGAGTGAGGAACTCCGAAGACATCCCGCTCAACTTCGTCAACGACTATTCACTGCGGCGCGCCACATTCCAGGTGAGCAAGACTGTCCGGTCTGACGGCGCTTTGGAACCTGGGTCGTTTGCGTTCAACTACAGCTGCACGGTGGGCGATCAGCAGGTCGAAGGCACCATCCAAGCGCCCGGCGACGGCACCCCAATGGCGGCGGGCCAGGACTTTCCTGTGGGCACCACTTGCGTGATCACCGAGGACGCGTCCAGTGCGCAGCGTGCGGGCTATACCGTGACCGTACCGCAGCCGCAGACCATCACCATCGTTGAGGGCGAACCGGTGACCGCCGAGTTCGAGAACCTCTACCAGCGCATCCCCGCACCGGAACCGAGCACAGAACCGACGCCACAGCCGAGCCCTGAGCCATCGGCGACCCCCTCCGCCG
>JBHADA010000109.1:0-16629 GCA_041854805.1 Arachnia sp. | reverse complement strand
AGACCCCACCGACAGGGGACCGAACTGCGGGTCAAGAAAGAGCACCATCCCAAAACTCCTTTCCTAATAGAGCCCTTCATCAACGCATCAAGTTTCGCCCAACTTATGCATGCGTCATGGCCGTTACGTCACTCTGGACGGTAGACGTCGTCGATGCCAAGAAGAACGCCCGGGCCGGAGACTGACCAGCGGTGTCTTTCCTTTCCTTTTCCTTGAGACCGGCGGGGTCGAGGCCCGGCGGCGGGCTCAGGCCTCACCCGGGCATCACCGCCACCTTCAGACCGCGGCGTTGCCGTACCGCCTCTACCGCATCGTCGAGGTCGGCTAGCGGGAACTGATGTGTGACCAGGGAACCCACGTCGAGAGCCCCACTGGAGAGCAGATCTACGGCCTGGACGACGTCTGCCCGGCGGGCATTCGAGCCGCCCGTGACCACGAGTTCGCGGTAGTGGATGAGGTTCGCCTCCATCGTGGCCGTCGACCCCTTTGGGAAACCGGCGAAATAGTTCACGCGCCCTCCGATGGCTGCCACCTCAAGGGCCTGGTTCGCTAGGTCGAGGCCGCCAACGGCCACGATCACCACGTCCGCCCCGCGACCCTTGGTGCGACGCAGGATCTCGCGGGTCAGGGCCTCGCCCGTGAGGTCATAGGCCTCGGTGGCTCCCAGCGCGAGCGCCGGGTCGAGCCGGCCGGGCCGTCCAGAGACGAGGACCGTGGTCGCGCCCGCGAGCTTAGCCAGCGCCACGTGCAGCAGGCCGATGGGACCTGTGCCCAGCACTACCACCGTGTCCCCGGGAGCGACCCGGACCTGCCGCGCCCCGTTGAGGCAGCACGACACCGGTTCGGCCAGCGCCAGGGTGGTGGCCGGCAATTCGCGCTCGACGAGGACGAGGTTGCCGTGATCCATGGCCACCTTGGGCACAAGGAGATACTCGGCCAAACCGCCATCGAGTTCGTAGCCGAACAGGACGAGACGCTCACACAGGTGCTCTCGCCCGGCCAGGCAGGCGGGGCAGCGCTGGCAACTCACCACGATGGAGCAGGTGGCTTGCGCGCCGACGGGCACGTCGTCCACGCCGTCGCCCACCGCCTCGACGCGCCCGGCGAATTCGTGGCCGAGGATGACGCCCGGGCGTACCCCGGCGGTCTTCGCGCCGGAGATGATGCGTAGGTCGGTTCCGCAGATGGTGTTGGCTTCCACACGGAGAAGTACCTCGCCAGGGCCGGGACTGGGGCGCGGTACGCGCCGCAATGAAAGGTCGCCTATGCCGCCGAGGATCGCTGCTGCCATCGTCATGCGGACACCTTAGAGCGAATCGAATGGGGGCGGGCGCGTCAGGCCATTCGCGCGTCCCAGGGGGCTGTGAGGGTATGGCCCGTTGGGCGACGGTCGGCTAGCCTGAACGACTTGGGGGTCCGAAACAACCCGAAAGGTACGCGATGACGCGTCTGGTCAACAATCCATCCGACTTTCCGGCGGAGGCCCTGAGGGGGTTCGTCGCCGCCAACAAACGCTACGTCAAGCCTGTTCACGGTGGTGTCGTCCGGTCCACCGCCACGCCCCAGGGGAAGGTGGCGGTCGTCTACGGCGGCGGATCCGGCCACTACCCGGCCTTCGCGGGGTGGGTCGGTCACGGCTTCGCTGACGGGGCGGTGTGCGGCAACATCTTCAGCTCACCCTCCGGGGCACAGGCCTATTCCGTGCTCAAAGCCGCCGAACGCGGCGCCGGGGTCCTCATGGGGTTCGGCAACTATGCCGGCGACGTGCTCCACTTTGGGCAAGCCATTGAGCGGCTCAGGGCCGAGGGGATCCAGGCCGACACCCTCGTGGTCACCGACGACATCGCATCCGGGAGCAAGGACGAGGTGGCCAAGCGCCGCGGCATCGCGGGGGATTTCCCCATCTTCAAGATCGCTAGCGCCGCCGCCGAGGCGGGCCTCGGGTTCGACGAGGTCAAACGCGTCTTCGACAAGGCCAACGCCGCTACCCGCAGCTTTGGCGTGGCCTTCGCAGGGTGCACCCTGCCAGGGGCGTCCGGCCCCCTCTTCACCGTCCCCGCAGGGCATATGGGGATCGGCCTAGGCATCCACGGAGAACCCGGCGTCGACGAGGCAGCTCTCGGCACCGCCGCCGAGGTGGCCGCGACCCTCGTGGACGGTCTCCTCGACGAACGCCCGGCCGAGGCCGACGGTCGCGTGGTGGCCATCGTCAACGGCCTTGGCGCCACCAAGTATGAGGAACTGTTCGTGGTCACCGCCAGCGTCGTTGAACGGTTGGGCGCGGCCGGCGTGGAATGCGTCGATGTCGAGGCGGGGGAATTCGTCACGTCCCTCGATATGGCGGGCATCTCGCTCACGCTGGTGTGGGTGGACGATGAACTGCTCGGCTACTGGGACGCACCGTGCGACAGCCCCGCCTACCGGAAGGGCTCCGTCGGGCAGGTGGCCCGCGATGATACGGCACTCAGCCAGGAGGCTGCGGCGGTTGAGGTCGCCAGCCAGGGCAGCGCAGAATCGAGGAAGGTGGCCGGAGTCATCGTCGGGCTCCTCGACGATGTGGCCGAGGCGCTCGAGGAGGCCAAGGAGGAACTGGGGCGTCTCGACTCCGTGGCAGGCGACGGAGACCACGGCGCCGGCATGGCCACCGGAGCCAAGGCTGCCGCGGCTGCGGCCCGCGACGTGGCGGCGCGCGGCGCGGGCGCCAGCACCACGCTCGCCGCGGCCGGCGACGCCTGGTCGGACCATGCGGGCGGCACCTCCGGGGCACTATGGGGCGCCCTGCTAACCGCCATTGGCTCCGCGCTCGGGGACACGACGGCTCCCACGGCCGACACCGTGGCCGACGGGCTCCAGGCTGCTCTCGCCGCGGTGCGGCGCCTCGGCGGCGCCCAGGTGGGCGACAAGACCCTGGTGGATGCGCTGCACCCCCTAGTCGAGGCCTTCTCAGCCACGGACGGCACCCTGGCGGCCAAGGCGGCGGCAGGGGCCCAGGCCGCCGAATCGGGTGCGGCCGCGACGTCGGAGCTGGTGGCCAAGCTCGGACGTGCTCGCCCTCTGGGGCAGAAGTCCGTCGGCACCCCCGACCCAGGGGCGGTCTCGCTGGCGAAGGTGGCGGTGGTGATCGCGGCCCGGGCCTGACTCCGAGATGAGATTGAATCCTTGATGAGAGGTCTCTCATGGCGGCCTCATCCCTCACTCGTCGAGACCCTCGAACGTTGGTGATGTCACTGAACGTTTGAGAGGAAGTCATGACCGAGGCCTATCGGGTGCTGCTGTACAGCCACGACTCGCAGGGACTGGGGCACGTTCGCCGTAACCTGGCGATCGCACACCACATCGCCCGGCGCGTGCCTGCGGAGACGGGGCGCGACGTGGCGGGCCTCCTGGTGTCTGGGCTCGCGCCCACGTTCACGTTCCCCCTCCCCGAGGGGTTCGACTGGATCACCATCCCAGGAATCGCCAAGGGGGCCAGGGGGTATGAGCCGCGCAGTCTCGGCGGCGACACCCAGGCCTTGGTGGACCTGCGTTCCAGGCTGCTTGAGGCTGCCTTACGCGGATTCGAGCCGGACCTGGTCATCATCGACCGCCACATCTATGGCGTATGGAAGGAACTGCGCGACCCGTTGCTGAGGCTGCGCGCCGAACGCCCCGACACCCGGGTGGTGCTGGGCCTACGGGAGGTGCTCGACACCCCCAGCGTCGTCGCGGCCGAATGGGCCAGCCTCGGCAGCCCCGAGCAGTTGCGCGCACTCGTCGACGAGGTGTGGGTCTACGGAGATCCGGTGGTGCACGACCCCATCCTCACAGGCGAGGCTCCGCCCGCGCTGGTGGACCGGATCCGGTTCACCGGCTATCTCTCCGAAGGGCGCCACTTGGCCGACCAGGCGAGTGCCCCATTGCCGCAGCCATTCGTGCTCACCACCGTCGGTGGCGGTTCGGACGGGCCGCAACTGCTTCGCGCCGCCGCCCGGATGACGCCCCCGCCTGGGCACCGGCACGTCCTCGTCACCGGGCCCCAGATCGACGACGCCGAATTCGACGCCACTGTCGCCGCTGCCGGTGAGCGGACCGAGGTGTACCGGGCCTGGCCAGGCCTGAGCGGGCAGATCGCCCGGGCAGCGGCCGTCATCGCCATGGGCGGCTACAACACGGTCACCGAGATCCTGGCCACAGGCACCCCGGCACTCATCGTGCCCCGCGAGACGCCCCGTCAGGAGCAACTCATCCGCGCGCGGGGATTGCACCGGGTCGGCGCCTTGGACCTGCTCCGGTCTCGCGAGGCCACCGCGGAGGCGCTCGGGGCATGGGCCGCCGAAGCCGTGACCCGCAGGGTCGGCCGCGACCATCTCGCCCTCGACGGCCTCACCGTGGCCGCTGGATACGCCGCCGACCTGCTCCGCGGGGTCACCGGCCGGAGCGCCGCATGACCCGCGTCGGCTATGTCGTCAAGGTTTATCCGCGCTTCTCCGAGACGTTCATCGTCACCGAGATCCTCGCCCGCGAGGCCCACGGCGATGACCTCGCCATCTACGCCTTGCGGCCCACCACCGACGAGCGCTTCCACCCGGAGATCGCCCGCGTCCGGGCCCGGGTCACCTGGGTTCCCCGCCCGGCGAAGGCCAGTGAACTGTGGCGCCTGCTGAGCGATGCGCTCGCCGACGCCGAGATGCGGCGCCGTTTCGCCGACCTGATGCCGGTGCTGGCCACCCTGCCAGGCGACGAGGTGGCCCAGGGCGTCGCGCTGGCCCGGTCGATCATCGACGACGACATCGGCCACATCCACGCCCACTTCGCGTCACTGGCCGGGCGGATGGCCTGGCTCGCCTCACGCCTGACGGGCGTCGCCTACACCGTCACCACCCACGCCAAGGACATCTTCCACGAGTCTGTGGACATGACCTGGCTGCGTCGGGTGTGCGGCGACGCGGAGCGCGTAGTGGCCATCAGCCGTTACAACAAGGCACACCTGGAACGCGTCCTCGAAGGAACCGGTGCGCGCATCAGCCTGCGGTACAACGCGCTCGAACTGGCCCGGTTCCCCTACCGCGCACCCCAGCCGATCGATCGGCCGCTTCGGGTGGCCGCCGTTGGCCGGCTGGTTCCCAAGAAGGGATTCGGACAGCTCATTGACGCGGCGGCCCAGGTGATCGCGTCCGGCCGGGACATCCGCGTCGACATTGCGGGCGCCGGGGAACTAGACGGCGAACTCCACGCTCAAATCGAGCGGCTTGGCTTGGACGGGCGGGTCCGCCTGCTTGGCCCACTCACCCAGGAGGAGGTGCGCGGCCTCGTGCAGAGGGCACACGTCTTCGCCGCTCCCTGCGTACCCACCGCGGACGGCAACATCGACGGCCTGCCTACGGTGGTCCTTGAGGCCATGGCCAGCGGAACCCCCGTCATCGCCACCTCCGTCACGGGGCTCCCAGAAGTGATCCGCGACGGCGACACCGGCATCCTCCTACCCCCAGGGAACGTGCGCGCTTTGGCTTCCGCCTTGGAAGAGTGTGCAGACGGACGGATTGACGCCGCGCGACTGGCCTCTCGTGCCCGGGTACTCGTGGAAGATCAGTTCGACAGCCAAAGACAGGCCGCCACCCTTTCGGCGTGGCAGACCACGGCGAGAACTTAGGAGGCATCATGCGAATCGCATACGTGTGTGTCGACCCGGGCGTCCCGGTCTTCGGCACCAAGGGCGCCAGCGTCCACATCCAAGAGGTTGTGCGCGAGTTCCGCCGGGCCGGGCACGAAGTGCGGATGTATGCCGCCCGGCGAGGAACGCAGGTGCCCGCCGACCTGGCTGACCTGCGCGTGACCGAGGTGCCCGTCACCGCCAAGGAGCCCGCCGAGCGTGAGGTGGAGCAGCGCCTCGCCTCCGAGGAGATCGCCGCGATGATCGTCGAGGACGGCACCGACCTCGTCTACGAGAGGTACTCCCTGTTCAGCACAGCTCTGGCGCGCGCCGCCAGCCAGGGCTGGGTGCGCGGCGTACTGGAAGTCAATGCGCCCCTCATCGACGAGCAGCGGACCCATCGCGTGCTCATCGACGAGTCCCGCGCGCAGGCTGCCCTGCTGACCCAGGTATACGCGGCCTCGGCCACCGTGTGCGTGTCGAACCCTGTCAACGACTGGGTGCGTCGCACCACCGGCGCCTCCAACGTGTACACGGTCCCTAACGGCGTCAGCATCACCCGGATCACGCCGCAACCAGAGGAATCCGGGCCCCCGGTGGTCACCTTCGTGGGGACCCTCAAGCCGTGGCACGGCGTCGCCGACCTGCTGGAAGCCGCGAGCCTGGCCCAAACACCCTGGCGGCTGCGGATCATCGGCGACGGGCCCGAACGCGAGCCTTTGGAGTGGCGTGCCCGGGAACTCGAACTCAACGCCGACTTCCGCGGCGCCGTGACTCCCGAACGGATTCCCCTGCATCTGGCCGGCTCGGCCATCGGCGTGGCCCCCTACCCGGATTTGGGGGGCGAGGCCGAGCAATACTTCTCCCCACTCAAGGTCTACGAGTACCTCGCCGCAGGGCTGCCCGTAGTGGCCTCGTCGGTAGGCCAGTTGCCCGAGATCCTGGCCGGTCTTGGCGGCTTGGTGCCCCCCTCGCGCCCGGACGCGTTGGCCGCCGCCATCGACGCGCTCGCGGTAGACCCGCAGCGACGGGCGGAACTGGGGGCCCGAGCCCGGGCACAGGCCGAGGCCCGGCACAGTTGGACCGGGGTCGTCGAACAGATCCTGCTCATGGCGGGGGTCAGCAGTGGCTGAGACCAAACGCGGAGCCCTCCACAAGACCTTGACGCTAGTGGGGCCAGACGTCGCGCCGCACCGCAAGCTGATCGCGGGGGGCACTCTTGCCTTGCTGTTCGAGGTTGCCTTCCGGGTGCTGGAGCCGTGGCCGATGAAGTTCGTCGTCGATGCCGTGTCCTCCTCGCTAGGCGCCAGCGCGGGCCCGCCAGCCACGCTCAGCCTGCTGCTGTGGTGCGGCATCTCGTTGGTGGTGATCGTCGCGCTGCGGGCGGTGACGAACTATGTGGCGACGGTGTGTTTCGCGCTCGTCGGCTCCCGCGTGGCCACAGCGCTGCGTGGCAGGGTGTTTCGCCACGTGCAGAGCCTGTCGTTGCAGTTCCATGCCCGCAACCGCAGCGCCGACACGGTGCAGCGCATCGTCGGCGACGTAGCCAGACTGCAGGAGGTGGCCGTCACCGCGGGCCTGCCGTTGCTAGCCAATGTGGCCACGCTGGTGGTGATGCTGGTGGTCATGTTCGTGCTCGACCCGTTGCTGGCCGTGGTGGTGCTCCTCGCCATCGCCGCGTTCGCGCTGGTCTCCAACGGCACGTCGAAGAAGATCACGGCGGCCTCACGCAAGACCCGCACGGGCGAGGGTCACCTGGCCAACACGGCGCAGGAATCCCTCGCCGCCATCAAGGTGGTACAGGCCTACGGCCTGGAGGATCAGCTCGAACGCCGTTTCGGTGGGGCCAACCAGACGTCGCTGCGTGAGGGCGTCGCATCGCGGCGGCTGGCCGCGCGGCTGGAACGCAGCACTGACGTCATCGTCGGCCTCGCCACCGCGGTGGTGCTGGTGGGCGGCGGGCTGCGGGTGCTCGACGGGGCAATGACCCCGGGCGACCTTGTGCTGTTCGCCACATACTTGCGAACCACCATGAAACCCCTACGGGACATGGCCAAGTACACCGGCCGCATCGCTCGCGCCACCGCCTCCGGTGAGCGCGTCGCGGAACTCATGCAGGTCACCTCGGACGTGGTCACGCCCGCCAACCCGGTCGCCCCGGGGCCGTTCCAGGGACAGTTGTGGTTCGACCGGGTCGTCACCCAGTACGACGGGGTGGACGTGCTGCGCGGCCTCAACCTCACCGTCTTGCCGGGCGAACTCGTCGCCATCATTGGGCCGTCGGGCGCGGGGAAGTCGACCCTCGTGTCGCTGCTGGTGCGCGCCATCGATCCCACCTCGGGCGACGTTTACCTGGACGGGCATCGCCTGCGCGATCTCGACCTTGCCGAACTCCGGGGCAGCATCTCGCTGCTGCACCAGGAGGCGGTCCTGTTCACCGGGACCATCCGCGAAAACATCCGCTACGGACGCCGCGACGCGAGTGACGCCGAGATTGAGGAGGCGGCCAAGGCAGCCTATGCCCATGACTTCATCGTCGAGATGCCTGACGGATACGACACCATCGTGGGGGAACGTGGCGGCACCCTCTCCGGTGGGCAGCGACAGCGCGTCGCTATCGCCCGGGCGCTGCTGCGCGACTCGCCGGTGGTCGTGCTCGACGAGGCCACCACGGGGCTCGACCCGGAGTCGGCGACGTTGGTGCTCGACGCGATCTCGCGTCTCGTGGAGGGGCGCACCACGCTGGCGGTCACCCACGACGTCGAAGTGGCGTTACGGGCCAACCGCGTGGTGTGGGTGGAGGATGGGCGCGTGTTGCTCAACGGATCGCCCCAGAGGCTTCTCGCGGAAAGCCCCGAATTTCGCACGTGGGTCCAGGTGAGTGGCCGCAACGTTGACGAGATCCGGATTGGAGCCCCCGTATGAACACCCTGGACGTGGTGGAGGCGGCGCTCGACCCGGACCGGTTGAGCGAGCTCGTGGGCTCCCCTGTGCGGGCGACCCGGATCCGCATCAAGCCCGAGATCTCCGTCGTGCTCAGCATGACGCATCGGGAGAGCGGGGCTGTGGCGGGCTGGGCCCGGATGCTGTGGCCCACCAGCCACGCCAAGGCGAGCAAGGCCCGCGATCGCGCCGCCAGGTTGGGCCGCGCCACGCGGGAGAACCTGGTTGGTGGCCTGCTGCTGCAAACGGGTGAAGTGGCCAGCGACCCGGACCTGGGGCAACGGGTCCACGACGCGGCACCCATCAGTTGGCCCAAACACGGCGACCTTCCCCTGCTTCGCTACAACCCGCTTCGCCGGGTCGTGGTTCGTGACGGCGATCGTGTCGTGCGCGTCTCGGCCCAGGCAGACAAGCTCGGCTACCCGATGCACCGGCTCTTGGCGCCACACGTTCCGTTGCCCGAGCGGCTCGACGATGGGGCGGATCCCCACGTCAGCGTTCAACGCTTCACCGGCCGCAGCGACCTGGCCCGCACCCCCGATCAGGTGGCCACACGGGCGGCAGGGGCCGCCATGGCGGCGCTGCATTCCGTCGCGCCCGGCGACCTGGCCGAGACCCTCGCCACCCGCACGCCCTCGGCTCAGACCCAAGCTCAGGCGCACGCGGACCTGCTCGACCATTTGGCGCCGGACCTGGCAGAGCGGGTACGAGCCGTGGGAAGGCGGCTTCAACCGCTGGTGGGCGAGCCTGTGCTGAGCCATGGGGATGCGTCTCCGGACCAGGTGCTGGTTGAGGGAACGCGGGTGTGGCTGACCGATTTCGACCGGGTCTGCCTGGCGCCTCGCGCTGCCGACCTGGGCTCCTACCTGGCCGTGTGTGGCGACGCGGCGGCCGTCGCCCTGCTCGAGGGGTACCGCGAGGCGGGTGGCGTACTGCCCGCGCGTGACGACATGCAGGCCGGTTGCATGGACTCGGTGATGCTGCGCCTCATGGATCCGCTACGGGCAGCCGAACCGGCTTGGCGCGAGAGCATCGAGTCCTCGCTGACCTGGCTTGAACGGATGCTCTCGTGACCGCGCCGGCGCTCACGACATTGCACGGCCTGACCGGCGTGCGCCGGGCCTGGCCAGCCGACGGCAGGAGCGTGATCTTCGAGAAACGCGACCAGTTGCTGCGGCTGCGCGCCGGGCGGATCGACGCCACCGGGTCGGTGCATTTGGTGGACTACGCGGTTGACCCGAAGTTGCCCGAACTCGTCGCGCCGGCCGCGGCAGACCTCGTCGTTCACCGTCTCGGGAGACGGGCCGTCATCTTGGGTCGCGACCGAGCCACGAAGCTGTTGCGCGCGGGCCGGGCCTACGCGCCGGCCGAGGCGGCACGGGTGATGGGAGACCTAGCCCGGCGAGCCGGGTTGGCCGCCGCAGAGGTGCTGACGGTGAGCCCTGCACGGATCGACTTTTCCCTGGTGCCCGGGCGCACCTTGCTGGAGTTGGGGGAGGCTGGCCTCGATGGCTGGCGCGCGTTGGAAGATGCGTGGCCCCGGCTCGCCGCATCGGATGCTGAGCTGCCCACGCATGGACCAGACGAGGAGGCCGCAGTGCTGCGGCGCTGGAGCGCTCTTACACGAGAGTTCGCCGCATTGCCTGAGATATCCGCGCTGGAGGCGGAGGTGGACCGCGTCTGCGACGAGTTGTCCGGACCGGCCGACACCGCGGTCGTGGCCCATCGAGACCTACATGACAAGCAGCTCCTTTGGGACGGGACCCGGCTCGGGTTGCTCGACCTTGACACCGCCGCCAAAGCGGAGGCCGCGCTTGACTTGGGCAATCTCTGGGCTCACGTGGAGTTGCGGGTGGCGCAGGGCCTGAGCCAGGAGCCGTTCGCCGTCGAGGCGCTTGGCGTGCTCGACGGCTTGGCCGCCCGCCTGCCGGTCTCGTCGGCGCGGCTGCGGCTGTATCGCCGGTCCGCCCGGCTGCGGCTGTGTTTCGTCTATGCGTTTCGGCCTGGCGCCCGGGACTGGCTGCCTGGATGGGTGGCCCAAACCCTGGCCGGCTGAAGCTACACCATAATCTTGAGCGCCTGAGGCGTCATGTAAGGAGAATCATGCGTATTTCTGTCATCGGCTGCGGCTATTTGGGTGCCGTTCACGCCGCCTGTATGGCGTCTTTGGGGCACGACGTGCTTGGCCTTGACATCGACGCCCGGAAGGTGGACTCGCTGCGCCGCGGCGAGGCACCGTTCTATGAGCCCGGCTTTGAGGAGGTGCTGCGGCCCGCGTTAGAGAGTGGACGGTTGAGGTTCGCCACGTCGGCCACACCAGAGGAGTTGGCAGCCATCGACGTGCACTTCATCGCGGTGGGCACGCCACAATCGGCGACGACGGGCGCCGCCGATCTCAGCTATGTGGAGTCGGCCGTCGATCTCTTGGTGGAGGGTCTGCCGCGGGGCTCTAGCAGCGTCGTGGTAGGCAAGTCGACCGTTCCCGTCGGCACGGCCCAGCGGCTAGCCAAACGGCTCGAGCCCACGGGGGCGACGCTGGTGTGGAACCCGGAGTTCCTCCGCGAGGGCTTCGCCGTGCGCGACACCCTCCATCCAGACCGGATCGTCTACGGCCTGCCTGAGGACGAGGCCTCGGCCGCCCACGGACGGGCCACACTAGACGCCGTCTACGCATCGCTGTTGGAGGAGGGAATCGCTCAGATCGTCACCGGATACGCCACCGCGGAGCTGGTTAAGGTGGCCGCCAACTCGTTCCTGGCCACCAAGATCAGCTTCATCAACGCCATGGCCGAGTTGTGCGAGGCCACGGGAGGGGACGTGGTGGCCTTGGCCGACGCGCTCGGCCACGACGCGCGCATCGGCCGCCGGTTCTTGGGCGCGGGCGTCGGCTTCGGCGGCGGCTGCCTGCCCAAGGACATTCGCGCCTTCGTGGCCAGGGCGGAGGAGCTGGGCGTCGACGACGCGGTGAGTTTTCTGCGCGAAGTGGACGCCATCAACCAGCGCCGTCGCGACCGGGTGATGGAGTTGGCCACGCGTAGCCTGGGCGGCGATGTGACCGGCTGCCGGATCGCTGTGCTGGGCGCGGCCTTCAAACCCAACAGCGACGACATCCGCGACTCGCCGGCGCTCGACATCGCCTGTCGCCTGCACGACGCGGGCGCCGAGGTCCGAATCACCGACCCGAAGGCGCTTCCCGCAGCCGCGGGGCGTCACCCCGAACTGACCGTGGTGAGCGATGTGTGGGATGCGCTGGACGGCGCGGACCTAGTGCTGCTGCTGACGGAATGGGCCGAGTATGTCGCGCTGGACCCGGCCGAGGTGGCTCGGCACGTGGCACGGCAAGTGATCGTCGACGGCCGCAAC
Organism: Arachnia sp.; assembly: GCA_041854805.1. GTDB lineage: Bacteria > Actinomycetota > Actinomycetes > Propionibacteriales > Propionibacteriaceae > Arachnia. The sequence goes on along the minus strand of JBHADA010000109.1, from coordinate 4,694 downwards.
GCGCTTGACCCCACCGCGTGGCGGGCCGCGGGGTGGGACTATCAGGGCATGGGACGCTGAGGCCTCGAAGCCTGCTCGTCACGCGTGAGGCCACCAGGCCGTGATGGCGGCGCCTCAAGCCCGCGACGTCACCTCATCCCGGGCGGCCGTGAAGGCCGCGATGGCCGTGTCGAGATCCGCCTGGGTGAGGGACGCGCTGAGCTGGGTGCGAATGCGGGCCTTGCCCTTGGGCACCACGGGGTAACTGAAGGCTCGAACGTAGACCCCGCGGGCCAAGATGGCGTCGGCCATGCGGGCGGCCAGCGCGGCGTCGCCGATCATGACGGGCACGATCGGGTGGTCGGAGACGGGCACGTCGAAGTCCTCCTCGGCCATCCGACGCCGAAAGTAGGCCGTGTTGGCGCGCAGCCGCTCCAGGAGATCTGGGGTGATGAGGTCGATGACGGCCAGCGCGGCCGCCGTGATGGCCGGGGCGAGTGAGTTGCTGAACAGGTAGGGGCGGGAGCGTTGCCGCAGAAGCTCGACGATGGGGGAACGGGCACATGTGTAGCCTCCCGACGCGCCGCCCAAGGCCTTGCCGAGGGTGCCGGTGAGGATGTCGACGCGCTCGGTCACGCCGAACAGCTCGGGAGTGCCGGCCCCAGTGGCTCCGATGAAACCCACCGCGTGGGAGTCGTCGACCATGACGAGCGCGCCGTATTCGTCGGCGAGGGTGCAGATGTCATCGAGCGGGGCGACGTAGCCGTCCATGGAGAACACGCCATCGGTGGCGATGACGCGATGCCGGGCTCCTCTGGCGGCCTCGAGTTGGGAGCGCAGGTCGTCGAGGTCGCGGTTGCGGTAGCGGAACCGGGCGGCCTTGGACAGGCGCACGCCGTCGATGATGGAGGCGTGGTTGAGTTCGTCGGAGATGATGGCGTCCTGGGCGTCGAACAGGGTCTCGAACAGGCCGCCGTTGGCATCGAAGCAAGACGAGTAGAGGATGGTGCTGAAGCCGTCGGCGCCCAGCCGTAGGAAGCGGCTCAGCTTGGCTTCCAGTTCCTGATGCTGGGTTTGGGTGCCGCAGATGAAACGCACCGACGCCATGCCGAAGCCCCAGCGGTCCAGAGCGGCCTTGGCGGCGTCGATCAGGGCCGGGGAGTCGGCTAGGCCTAGGTAGTTGTTGGCGCACAGGTTGATCACGTCGCCCGATTCGGTGCCAACGTGCGCGGCCTGTGCCGTGGTCAGCGGGGCCTCGTTCTTGTACAGGCCGGCGGTGCGCAGGTCGTCCAGTTGGGCGGTGATGTCGTCGAGGAAGGTCATCGTCGAGTCCTTGGATAGGGTGCGCCAAGAATCTACCGCGAGCCAGTGGGCGAGGGAACCCTGGCCGCTTCGGTCCAGCGCCTGCCAGGGCTCAGAGGCCTCGACCGATGGGCAGCGGCGACCATGCGCAATGCGGCAAAAATGCCACGAGATATGCGGCAGGAATGCCATGAGGTGTGCGGCAGGAATGCCATGCGCCCTACAGTGGTGCTATGAAGCATGCTCAAGTCCTGCCCGAGGACCTCGTGCCGAGGCGGGCCGTGGAGCTTGTGGACGAGGCACTGGACGACACTCGTGTCGTGCTGATCGCTGGAGCGCGGCAAAGCGGGAAGAGTACCTTGGCACACATCATCGGCGCCGGCCGGGAGCCGGTCTGGCTGAACCTGGATCGCGAATCCGATCGGGCAGCGGCACTGAGCGATCCCGAGACCCTGGTCACCCGAGAAGCCATGGTGGTCATCGACGAGGTGCAACGTGTGCCCGAGTTGCTCTTAGCCATCAAACACGCGGTGGACCGTGACCCTCGCCCAGGTCGGTTTCTGCTGACTGGGTCGGCTCGGGTGCTCGGGCTGAGGCGAGTCGCGGATGCGTTGCCGGGGCGGATCGAAGTGATTGAACTGTGGCCGTTCAGCCAGGGGGAGATCGATGCCCGGCAAGACGGTTTCGTGGACTTCGTGTTCGCTCACGGTGCCCGCGCCCGGTACACCTCAGATCTGCGACGCCAGGATTACGTGGAACGCCTAGTCCGCGGGGGCTTTCCGGAAGCCCTGACGCGTTCGCCCCGGCGCCGTGAGAGGTTCTTCGATTCTTACGTCGACCTGCTGCTCCAGCGCGACGTCATGGAACTGAGCGTGATTCAGCGGATGGACGAGATGCGTCGCCTCTTGCGCGTCCTAGCGGCCCGCTCAGGGCAACTGCTGCGCCCCGCGGACGTGGCGAGCGACCTAGGGGTCGCGCAGAACACGGTTCGACGGCACTTGAGCCTGTTGGAAGAGGTATACCTCATCCGGCGGATCCCCGCCTGGTCCACCAATCTCGCGTCGCGGGCCACGTCGACTCCCAAGGTGGCTTTCGTCGACTCTGGGATTGCCGCGAATCTGCTGGATCAAGGCGCGCAGAAGTTGGGGCAGAGCTCTGCCCTCGGCGGACTGCTCGAGTCGTTCGTGGCCATGGAACTGGCCCGGCAAGCGACGTGGGCGCGGCAGCGAGTCGGGCTGTTTCACTACCGGACCCGCGACGGCATGGAGGTTGACATCGTCTTGGAGAACCGTGCCGGCGAGATCGTGGCGATCGAGGTGAAGGCCGCTTCCTCGGTGACGGGGAAAGACTTCTCCGGATTACGGCATCTGGAGCGAAAACTGGGTTCACGCTTCACGGCGGGTATCGTGCTGTACACCGGCGCGGATGTCGTACCTTTCGGGCCGAACCTCGCGGCGATGCCCATCAGCGCGGTGTGGGACCTCGGCTAGTCCCAGGTCATGACGACCTTACCGGAGCGGCCGTCGCCGGCCACCTCGAAGGCCTCGGCGAAGTCTGCCACGGGTAGGCGATGGGTGATCACCCCGCTGATGTCGAGTCCCGAACGGATCAGGGCGTTCATGGCGTACCAGGTCTCGAACATCTGCCGGCCCGTAACGCCCTGGATGGTGAGCATGTTGAAGATGATGGTGGAGAAGTGCACCGTCAACTCCTGGCTGGGGGTGCCCAGCAGCGCGATCCGGCCGCCATGGGTCATGTTGTCGATCATGGAGCGCAGCGCGGGGCCTGAGCCGGACATCTCCAGGCCGATGTCGAAACCCTCCACCATGTCGAACCGACCGTAGACGTCTTCGAGGGCCTCGCGGGACGGGTTGACGGTCGACGTGATCCCCAGCCGGCGGGCGAGGGCGAGCCGTTCGTCGCTGAGGTCGGTGATGACGACGTTGCGGGCGCCCTGGAACTGGGCTACGAGCGCGGCCATGATGCCGATGGGCCCAGCGCCCGTGACGAGGACGTCCTCGGCCAGGCAGGGGAACTGGAGCGCGGCGTGCACCGCGTTGCCGAAGGGGTCGAAGATGGCCGCGACGTCGGGGTCCATGCCGTCGGGGTGCACCCACACGTTGGAGGCGGGCATGGCGAAGTATTCGCAGAAGGCGCCGTCGACGTGATATCCGATGCCTTGGGTGTTGCGGCACAGATGCCGTTTTCCGGCCAGACAGGCGCGGCACCGGCCGCAGACCAGGTGGCCCTCGCCGGAGACGAACTGACCGACGCTGAGGGTGGTCACCAGTTCACCCACCTCCACGATGTGGCCGCAGAATTCGTGACCCAGGATGCGGGGCATGGCCACCGTCGACGCGGCCCAGCCGTCCCAGCGGTCGATATGCACGTCGGTGCCGCAGATCCCCGTGCGGGAGACCTTGATCAGGACATCCGTGGGGCCGGGAGAAGGGACGGGGACATCGATCAACTCCAGCCCGGGCCCGGGCCGCGTCTTCGCAAGCGCCTGCATGGGCCCAATCGTGGCATGGCCGCCCCAAACTCGCGATGCGGGGTACGCAGCGTGCGGTTGAGCGCTCGGACCAGGCTACGCATGGGTTCAGACGTCTGACGGTCAACGATTGAGCGGAGGAGCATCAGATCTGAACGGTGGGTTAATAGCCGAATGGAAGAGCCGCCGAATGCGTGTGGCAAGGGGGTTCGCATGGCGATGTGGTGGGTGACCCCAACGTGCTTAGGGTGTAGGGGTTCAGAAGGGAGTGATCATGGTTACCGTGGACGACTTTTCGGAGTCCGAAACAGAGTGGGTCGCGCAACTCATCGCGGCTCTTCCCCCCGACGTGGTGGCGGGCGGCGCCAAGGCCGTGTCGGCGTACTTCGTCAAGGAACGCGAGACCTGGACCACACTGCCCGACGACGAGCGGCCCGACCCCAATCCCCTCATCAACGCCGTCGGCGCGGCCATTGGCAACGAACTGGTGCGCGAACTGGGCCTCAAGTGGGTGGTCGCCTCCGACGAGTCCGGCACGGAGGCCGCCCTCTTCGGGCAGCCCGGCGAGGTACTCCTGTATCCCATGAATGCCGTCGCCAAGCGGTGGACGGGCGACTCCAGCGGCTCCTTGGAGGCCTACTACACGGGGGTGATCAAGCAAGTTCGCAGCCTTCCCGGGCATTGATCGGCCCCACGTGTCCGGGTGAGCCGGGCCGTCAGTATGGTGTCCGGGCCCACACAGGAGGAGAACCATGGACACCTATGACGTCAACAGCGGGCTCGCTGAACTTTTCGACGAGCACGGCATTGGGTATACCGATGACGGGGAGCGGCTGCGCCCCGCCTTCAAGCACGACGTGGCCTTCGAGTTGGTCGCCTATGTCACGCAGCATCCCACGTATGTGTCGTCACGGATGGATGT
>JBHADA010000108.1:0-13062 GCA_041854805.1 Arachnia sp. | reverse complement strand
CCGTCCAGATCTCCCGCCTCGCGCAGCGCCGCGACCGTAGCCTCGCGGGCGGAGAACACCGTCTTGCCGGCCAGCGGAGCGTAGGCCTCGGCGTTGATCACCCAATCCGGGGTGTCCGTCTGGAAACGCCCGTCGCGGCCGATCACCGTTCGAGTGGGCAGATTCAGGTCCCGCCACCACGTCACGTCGGTCAGGTCGCCGAAGGTGCAGGTCATGGCGATGCCCGCGCCCTTGTCGGGCTCGGCCGCCGGGTGCGCCAGAACGGGGATCTCGACGCCGAAGACGGGAGAGGTCACTGTGGTGCCGAACAGATGCTGATAGCGCTCGTCGTCGGGGTGCGCCACCAGGGCGCACACGGAGACCACCAGTTCGGGGCGGGTGGTCTCGATGTATACGGGCTCTCCGTCGGGACGACGGAATGCCAAGCGGTAGTAGTGGCCGGGATATTCGCGGGCCTCCAACTCGGCCTGCGCCACGGCGGTGTGGAAGGTGACATCCCACAACGTCGGCGCATAGCTCAGGTAGGCCTCGCCACGGGCGAAGTTACGCAGGAATGCCTTCTGCGCCACGGCCTGGGTCTCGGCCGAGATCGTGGTGTAGAGCAGGTTCCAATCCACCGACAGGCCCAGTTGGCGCCACAGATCCTCGAATGCCTTCTCGTCGACCGCCGTCAGCTCGTGGCACAACTCGATGAAGTTGCGACGACTAATCGGCACCTGACGCTTCGGGTCCGGCTTAGCCGGCGGCTGGAAGCCGGGGTCATAGGGCAGCGTCGGATCGCAACGCACGCCGTAGTAGTTCTGCACCCGGCGTTCCGTCGGCAGGCCGTTGTCGTCCCAGCCCATGGGATAGAACACGCGCTTGCCGTTCATCCGCTGATAGCGGGCGATGGTGTCGGTGTGCGTATAGCTGAACACGTGTCCAACGTGCAGGGACCCCGACACTGTGGGCGGCGGCGTATCGATGCTGAACACCTGCGCGCGTGTCTCCGGACGGACGAACGCGTAGGTGCACTCGTCGTGCCATACCTGACCCCACTTGGCCTCCAAGCCTTCGAGGACGGGCTTGTCGGGCAGGGCGCGCTGAGGGGTATCGGTCATGTGGGCGATCCTACTTGTCCCGGCCGACGGCTGACCATTCGCCGCTATGCGGCACACCCAACGCGGCGTCGCCGCTTGTCATCGAGGCAGGAAGTGAGCGGAGCGAGTTCCGGATTCTTTGGGGTTCGCGGCGTGGGTCCCGTGTGGGTGGCGTGGCGTAGGCGGAGCCCGCGAGAATCAGAAGTCGTTGTTCTTGCCGCCCTTGTCCCAGGCCTTGGTGATGGCGCTCTTCAAGGAGGTCTTGTCCGGCTGGATCAACTGTTGCTTCTCGGTGGCGAACTCGAGCTTCTGCCCGGCAACGAGGTAGGTGGGGGTCGAGCCCGCCTGCGTCTTGAACAGTTCCTCGGCGCCGTTGATGAAGTCATGGAAGGGCGAGGAATCGTAGAGCTCCTGGAAGCGGGTGAGGTTATCGCCCTGGATGCCGGCCTGGGCAGGGAATTCCTCACGCAGTTGCTTATCTGTGTAGCCGACGCCCTCCTGCGGCTGATTCTGGAAGACCACCTTGTGGTACTCGGCGAAATGGCCCACCTCGGCGGCCGCCGCGGCGGCCAAGGCGGCACGCTTGGAGGATGTATTGCGGATCTGCTCGTCCAGGAAGTGCGCGGTGCGGTATTCGAGCGTGATCGAGCCCTCGGCGCGCAACTCCTCCACGGCGGCGCCGAACTGGTCCTCGTAGTTCTTGCAGGCCGGGCACTGGAAGTCCTCCCAGATCACCAGGTGAGGCACCTCCGCCTTGGGCTTGTCGCCCACGACAATGCCGTACTTGGCGGTGGCGCCAGCCGGGTTGAACTGCTTGCTGGCGCGTCCACCAGCGCCGCCGAGGACTTGGACCACCACGATAGCGATGACCACCACGGCCACCACCGCCACGATCGCGGCGCCGGCGCCAAGGATGCGCTTGTTACGCTTGTTTCGTTCCTCGAGCTCCTGCTGCTGCCGGAGTGCGGCGCGCTTGCTCAGCGACGAGTTATTGGCCATGGATGGAGGCTCCTCGGATGGATCGATATGCGTGGCAATGCTACCGGGAGGGCAAAACGACTCCAATTTATGTGGGGAGGGGAGCGGCCGAATCCCGGATCACGAGTTGGGTCTCCAACTGGTACCGGGGCCAATTCGGTTCGCTGCCTTGGGTCGCTTCCGCGAGGAAGGCGATAGCCGCAGCGCCCATCGCTTCCAAGGGCTGGCGGACGGTGGTGAGCGCGGGCACGAAGGAGCGCGACCCGAACCCATCGTCGAAGCCGACCAGGCTCAGGTCGTCGGGAACCGAGAGGTTGCGGCGGCGGCAACTGTCCAGCACGCCCAAGGCGAGTTGATCCGACAAGGCGAAGACGGCGGTGGGCGAGGGATTCAGGCCCAAGAGGTAGCGCATGCCCGCTAGGCCGCTCTCGTAGCGGAAGCTGTCGTAGAATACCAGGTCCGGATCAAAGCCGATTCCAGCCTCCTCGAGGACGCTGCGATACCCCTGCACCCGCTCGCGTGCCGGACGCGACGTGGGCTGCCCTGCCACGACCCCGATCCGGGTGTGGCCCAAACCCACGAGGTATTGGGTGGCCTGGCGTCCGCCCTGCCAGTTGGTGGAGCCGACGCTATATACGCCGGAGGGGGTGTCTTGGATGGGGTCGATCAGCACGATCGGAAACCCTCGCCGCTCGGCTGCCACGAGATCCACCTCGCTTGTGGGCATGGTGATCAGCACTAGGCCTGCGGCTCCCTCGTCGGCGGCCCGGTGGACCCACGCGGTGGATCCGGGGCGTTCGCCAGGGCCGGAGCCATGCCGCAGATGGACGGTGACGGTGTATCCCAGCTCGGCGGCCTTGGCCAAGAGGCCAGACAGGACCATGGGCGTGTAGAAATTGCGCAGGTCGTCTGCTACCGCATGGATCATTCGTCCCTGGGGAGAGGCTGCGGGCGGCATCTCGTAGCCGAGCCTGGATGCGGCGTCGATGATCCGCTGCCGCAGACCGGCCGACACGTCGGCCCTGCCTGTCAAGGCCTTGCTTACCGTGGACACGGAGGCGCCCACCTCGCGAGCGACGTCGAGCTGACGAATCTTCTTCATAGCGAAATTTTCGAGTTTCCTAAGATTTTGTGGCTCAGTGCAACAAAAGGGATCTGAGCGTCCTATCCTTCCCGGTGCAAGGAGGCAGCGGACATGGTAGTCCGAAAAATTTCTGGGAAGGAGCGCGACATGATGATCTCTCGAAGGACCGTGCTGGGGGCGCTGGCGGGAGCGGCCGTCGCTGGTGGGCTCACCGCCTGCGGAGGAGGAACCAAGCCGGGCGGCGGGGCTGGCGGCGGCGATGCCAGCGCCTGGGGACTCTCGGGCGGGACCGCGGAACAGACCTTCCGCGACAGCTTCGAGTCGTGGAACAAGGGCAATCCTGACAAGAAGGTTGCCATCGAGTTCTTCGCCAACGATGCCTACAAGGAGAAGATTCGCACCGCCATCGGGTCCAGTCAGGCGCCCACGCTTATCTACTCCTGGAGCGGGGCGACCCTGGCCGACTACGTGGCCAACGGCAAGGTGGAGGACCTCACCGAACACACCAAGGACGTGCAGGGCAAGCTGATTGGCAGCGTGCTCGGATCGGGGACGATCGACGGCAAGGTTTACGCGTTGCCCAACAACAACACCCAACCCGTGGTGTTCTACGGCAACCGCGACGTGCTGAGCAAGGCCGGCGTCGACGCCATCCCAGCCACCTTCGACGCCCTTATGGATGCCGTCGACAAGCTGAAGAGCGCGGGCGTCGAAGTGCCCATCGCCCTAGCGGGGCAGAGCCTGTGGCCAGAGCTCATGTGGATCCAATACCTCACCGACCGCGTCGCCGGGCCAGAACTGTTCACGGCGATCGCCTCGGGTGAGACGGCCAAATGGGAAGACCCCGGCATGCTGAAGGCGCTCGGCATGATCACGGAACTGGCCAAGGCCGATGCGTTCGGCCCCGGGTTCGGCTCCGTCGTGGCCGACGCCAACGCCGACGCGGCACTCCTCCACACCGGCCGCGCGGGGCTCCTGCTTCAAGGGGCCTGGGTCTTTGGCTCGTTCCTCACTGATGCTCCGGAGTTCGTCTCCAGCGGAAAGCTCGTCTACGGCACCTTCCCCACCGTCGACGGCGGGGCCGGGGACAAGGGCAACATCGTCGGTAACCCGGCCAACTTCTGGTCCGTTTCTGCCACGGCCACAGATGCCCAGAAGAAGGCAGCCTATGCCTACCTCAACGAGGCCATGTTCAACGACGCCTACACCGACTCGCTCATCACCCACGGTTCAGTGCCCGTGGTGACGGGAGTGGACGACAAGCTGGCCAAGGCCGACAACGGCGAGTTCCTAAGCTTCGTCTACAAGCTGGTCTCGGACGCGAAGCACTTCCAGCTTTCCTGGGATCAGGCCCTGCCCTCGGGGCAGGCGCAGACTCTGCTAACCAATCTAGGGCAGCTCTTCCTACAACAGATCGACGCCGCCAAATTCGCGGCCACCATGAAGGCGGCCAAATGAGCAGGCCCGCTCCCTTGAGCCGAGGGCCGTCGCCCTGGCTGGCCGTCCCCGCCCTGGGGTTCTTCGTGGTGTTCGCCGTCGTACCGCTGCTAGGTGTGGTGGTGCTGTCCTTCATGACCTGGGACGGACTTGGCACCCCCACGTGGGCGGGGCTGCTGAACTGGGCGGCCGTGCTCACCGACCCAGTCACCCACAACGCCTTGTGGCTGACTCTCGTCGTCGTGGTGGTGTCATGGGCGGTGCAGACCCCGCTGGCCATCCTGCTCGGGGTGTTCATGGCCGGTGCCCAGCGCTACCGGGCGGTGCTGTCGGTCATGTACTTCCTGCCGCTGCTGTTCTCCGCGGCCGCGGTGGGCATCGCGTTCAAGGCGCTGCTCGACCCAAACTTCGGGCTCGGCCGGGCCTTCGGGATCGCGGCGCTGGCCCAAGACTGGCTGGGCAACCCCGCCCTGGCACTGCCCGCCGTGCTCGTGATCGTCGCATGGTGCTTCGTTCCCTTCCACGCGCTGCTCTATCAAGGGGCAGTGCGGCAGATCCCCACATCGATGTATGAGGCGGCGATGATCGACGGGGTGGGGCGTGTCAAGACCTTCTTCCATATCACCTTGCCGCAGATCCGCAACACCATCGTTACTTCGTCAACCCTCATGATCGTCGGATCGCTGACCTACTTCGATCTCATCTTCGTCATGACCAACGGCGGCCCCGGCAACGCGACGCGCATCTTGCCGCTCGACATGTACCTGCGCGGGTTCCGCTCTTACGACATGGGTGGCGCATCGGTCGTGGGCGTTCTCCTGGCAGTGCTCGGGCTCACCGTGAGCTACTTGCTCAACCGGTCCGCCCGCACCTCGGCGATGGACTCTCAGATGGATGGAGCCTGACATGCGAACCAGATCGACCGTGCGGCCCAACTGGTTGGGAGGCCTCGCAGGATGGGTATGGCTGTTGTTCGCCCTGCTGCCCATCTACTACATCGTCGTGACCAGCCTGCGTCCACGCGAGGACTATTACGGTTCCAATCCGCTGTCGATTCCGTCGCGTCCCACCCTGTCGGCTTATGAACGAGTGCTGGGCAGCGACTTCGGCCTGTACTTTCTCAACTCCGTGGTTGTGACGGGGGTCACGGTGGCGGTGGTGCTGCTGGTCTCGGTTATGGCTGCCTACGTCGTCGTGCGTAACAGGGGGCGTTTCTCCCGTGCCTTGTTCTCAGGGCTGCTTTTGGGCATCGCCATTCCGCTGCAGGCCACGATCGTGCCGGTCTATTACCTCATCGTCGAGATGGGCCTCTACGACACCCTGTGGGCGCTCATCCTGCCGTCGATTGCCTTCGCCATTCCCCTCAGCGTCCTTATTTTGGTGAACTTCTTGCGCGACGTTCCGGGTGAACTGTTTGAGGCCATGCGCGTGGATGGCGCCACCGATTGGCGGATGCTGTGGTCGCTGGCCGTGCCGCTGGCCAGGCCCGCGATCATCACCGTCGGCATCTACGACGCCCTTCAGGTGTGGAACGGATTCCTGTTCCCACTCATCCTTACCCAAAGTGCCGGCAAACGGGTGCTTCCGCTCTCGCTGTGGTCCTTCCAAGGCGAATTCTCCATCGATGTTCCCGCCGTGCTCGCTGCGGTCGTCCTGTCCGCCGTGCCCGTTTTGGCGGCCTACGCCGTCGGGCGTCGCCAACTCATCTCCGGCCTCACCGCAGGCTTCACCAAATAACCCAAGGAGTTCCACATGCACCCCTGGCAAGACACCTCACGCCCGGTTAAGGAGCGAGCGGCCGCGCTGCTGGCCAGCCTCACCCTCGACGAAAAAGCTCATCAACTGGGCTCGTTCTGGCCGCACCCTGAGGACCGGCCCAGCAACGTCGAGGGCGACGTTGCCCCCATGGAATCCGCCCTCAACCATAACGGTGGCTTCGAGGAAGCTGCGGCCCTCGGGCTGGGGCACATCACGCGAAACTTCGGCACAGGGCCCGTCACAGTGGAGCGCGGAATCGAGAAACTGCGTACGCTGCAAGCCACGGTGATGGCCAATTCTCCCCATCAGATCCCCGCTGTCGCCCACGAGGAATGCCTGACTGGGTTCACCGCCAACGGTGCCACCGTCTACCCCGCGGCTATCGCCTGGGGGGCGAGCTTTGACCCGGAGGTTGTCGAGGAGATGGCCCGCGCAATCGGGGAGGACATGGCCGCGCTGGGGGTCCATCAAGGCCTATCGCCGTTGCTCGACGTGGTCCGCGACTACCGCTGGGGCCGGGTGGAGGAAACCATCGGAGAGGACCCCTATCTCGTCGGAACCCTGGGCGCGGCCTACGTACGCGGCCTGCAGGAGGCGGGCATCGACGCCACGCTCAAGCACTTCGCCGGCTACTCCGCAGCGCGGGCAGGGAGGAACCATGCGCCGGTCTCTGTGGGGCCACGCGAGTTCGAGGACGTCATCTTGCAGCCCTTCGAGATCGCCATCCGCGAGGGTGGGGCTCGTAGCGTCATGAACTCCTACTCCGATATCGACGGCGTGCCCGCCGGCGCCAGCCATCGTCTATTGACCGAGATCCTCCGCGACAGGTGGGGCTTCGACGGCACCGTCGTGAGTGACTACTGGTCCGTCACTTTCCTTGAGATGATGCATCGAGTGGCCACCGGCCCGGCCGACGCCGCCCGGCTGGCGCTGGAGGCTGGTCTCGACGTCGAGCTTCCGGCAACCGGAGCCTACGGTTACGTCGCCGCTCTCGTGCGCGACGGGAGGCTGAACGAGGCGGTCGTGGACACGGCGGTGCTGCGCGTCCTAGAGCAGAAGATCCGCCTCGGCCTTCTGGACGAGGGATTCTCGCCCACGGACATCGGGCGGCCCGTGGACCTCGACTCACCCCGCAACCGAGACATCGCTCGGCGCCTGGCGGAGGGGTCCATCGTGCTTGCGGCCAACGATTCCGTGTTACCCCTCAAGGCCGCCAAGGTCGCGCTCATCGGCCCCTGCGCCGCTGAGCCTCGAACCTTCATGGGGTGCTACTCGTTCCCCAACCACGTGCTTGCCCGCTACGACGGCGCCCCACTCGGCATTGAGGTGACCAGCCTTGCCGACGCGTTGCGCGCGGAACTGCCCGACGTGACGCTGACCGTGACCCAAGGCTGCCCCATCGAGGAGGCCGACCGTTCCCAGATCCCCGAGGCCGTCGCCGCCGCGAAGGCCGCCGATGTGGCGGTGCTCGCCGTGGGCGACCTCGCGGGCCTCTTCGGTAAGGGAACCTCCGGTGAGGGATGCGACGTCGTGGACCTCTCCCTCCCTGGGGTACAGGCAGACCTCGTGGAAGCCGTCCTCGCCACAGAGACGCCGACCGTACTCGTGGTCATCAGCGGCAGGCCATACTCGCTGGGTGCATTCGCGCCCCGCTGCGCCGCCGTCGTGCAGGCCTTCATGCCCGGCGAAGAGGGTGGCCCCGCCTTGGCAGGCGTACTCAGCGGGCGGATCAACCCCAGTGGCCGGCTGCCGGTGGGGATTCCCGATCACCCCGGCGGGCAGCCCGGCACCTATCTCGCCCCGGCGCTGGGCTGGTTCAGCGAGGGCATCTCCAACCTCGACCCGCGCCCGCTGTACCCGTTCGGCCACGGGCTGGGCTATACGTCCTTCGAACTGAGCGGCCTCAACCTGGACGCCGAATGCATCGACGTCGTGGGCGAGACCCATGTCTCGGTGACGGTGGCCAACACCGGCGACCGTGAGGGCGCCCACGTCGTGCAACTCTATGCCAGCGACACCCACGCCCAGGTGGTGCGGCCTCTCAAGGAACTCATCGGATATGTGAAGGTGAAGCTCGCTGCGGGGGAGTCGAAGCGGGTCACCTTCACGGTGCACGCCGACCGGCTGTCGTTCACCGGGCTTGGGATGCGGCGCATCGTGGAACCTGGCGAGCATGTGCTGAGCGTGGGCAACTCCAGCGAGGACCGCCCGCTGTCGGCCACGCTCACCCTCACCGGTACCACGCGTGTCGTGCCGGAGGGTAGGCGTCTGTTGACGCCCGTTACCGTGACTGGCTGACCCGCGCCGCTCCGGAAGGGCTGGCGCCGCATGGGGATAAGCGCGTCGCCACCCGTTACCCTGAGGGCATCATGACGAACCAATCCCACCTCGCGCTGAGCGCCGAACTGACCGGTCGTTGGCCCGAGCATCGCATCGGCCCGGGCCTCGGCCGGGTCCAGGCACTGATGAACCTGCTTGGCGATCCTCAACGGGCCTTCCCCGTGATCCAGGTGGCGGGCACCAACGGCAAGGGCAGCACCTCCATCATGATCGACGCGCTCCTGCGCGCCGCCGGGCTGCGCGTCGGCAGGTTCGCCAGCCCGCACCTGAGCGATGTGAGGGAACGGATCGTCATCGATGGCGAACCGATCTTGGAGGAACTGTTCGCGCGGACCTGGCACGACATCGAGCCCTTCGTGGCGATGGTCGACGAGCAGGCCATCGACGGCATCGCCATGACCTTCTTCGAGGTGATCACCGGCATGGCGTACGCCGCCTTCGCCGACGCGCCCGTCGACGTCGCCGTCATGGAAGTGGGTCTAGGCGGCACTCACGACGCCACGTCCGTGGCGGACGCCACCGTCGCCGTGGTGGCGCCCATCGGGCTGGACCACACCCACATTCTGGGCTCTACTCTCGCGGAGGTAGCGGGGGAGAAGGGCGGCATCATCAAGGATGGCTCCGTAGCCGTGCTCGCTGGGCAGGACCCAGCCGCGGCGGCCGTCCTGCTGGAGCGGGCCGTGTCCGTGGGCGCCCGCGTGGTGGCGGAGGGCCCGGACTTTGGGGTACTTCAACGCGAACCGGCCGTCGGCGGGCAACTTTTGCGCCTCGAGACCCAAGGCGGCCCGGTGGGAGACGTCTTTCTGCCTCTCTACGGAGAGCACATGGCCCACAACGCAGCGCTGGCCGTCGCTGCTGTTGAGGCTTTCCTAGGCGGGCGACCCCTCGCGCCGGAAATCATCACCGAGGGGCTCGGAGCGGTGGAGGCCCCCGCCAGACTGGAACTCGTGCGCGATTCGCCGCCCATCGTCATCGACACGGCCCACAATCCCCAGGCGGCCCGGGCCACCGTCAAGGCCTTCGCTGAGGCGTTCGCCTTCCAGCCCGCCATTGGCGTGGTGGCGATGATGCGCGACAAGGATGCGGAACAGGTGCTGGGGATTCTGGCGGAGGTGATGGACCAGGTGGTCATCACCGAGGTCCGGTCCTCGCCGCGGGCCTACCCCGCCGACGAATTGGCGAGACTGGCGGAGAGCATCTGGTCGACGCATCAGGTGCACCGCGCCGACACGATGGACGTGGCGCTCGAGACCGCGGTGATGCTCGCCGATACGAGCAGCGCCCAAGCGGGGGTGCTGGTGGCGGGGTCGGTCATCGCGGCGGGCGAGGCCCGCGAGTTGCTGTCCCGGGAGGACTACATCCGATGACGCTTCACCCCGACAACCCCATGCGTTCGGCGGCCTCCGCGACGTTGGTCTTCGAGGTGGTCGTGATCTGGCTGGCCTTCATCGGGATGCTTCAGGTGTCGCATCTGAGCATCGCCCAGTCCCTTCCGTGGTGCGCCGTCGTCACTCTGCTGTGCATCGCTGGCGCGGCGGGGCTGAGGATGCGCTGGGGATACGTCGTGGGCTGGGCGGCTCAGGCGGGTCTCCTCGCACTCGGATTCCTGACGCCATGGATGGTGGCCATGGGTATCATTTTCGCCGTGATCTGGGCGGCGTGCGTGCTGCTTGGCAGGCGCATCGAGGCGCGAAAGGAAACACAGTGACCGAACAAACCCTGGTGTTGATTAAGCCGGACGCGGTGGCGGCCGGGCATGTGGGAGAGATCCTGTCTCGTTACGAACGGGCCGGTCTCGTCCTCAAGGCCGTGGAGATGCGCACCATCACGCCCAGCTTCGCCGACCAGCACTACGAGGAGCACGTCGGGCGCGACTATTATCCGGCGCTGCGTGACTTCATGACCGAGGGCCCGCTGGTGGCCGTCGTCGTGGAGGGTATCGATGCCATCGAGCGGGTCCGCGCCCTGCATGGCGCCACGGACCCCGCCAAGGCCGAACCCGGCACCATCCGGGCGGATCTGGCGGAATCCGTCCGGCGTAACGCCGTTCACGCCTCCGACGCCTCAGCCACCGCGAGGCGAGAGATCGCCTTGTGGTTCGGCGAGTCCCCGTGACGCGATGATGCGGTGTAGCCCCGTGCGGTAATTGCTTGTTGCCGAAGCGAGACGTCGAGCGGTCGAGACCCGGATTCCTCGGGGTTCACGGGGCGTAGCCACCTGCGGTTATTCTGGGCCACCTATGACTACTCTGCCCGCGCGCTCCATGTTCGACCAGCTTGAGCCACTGCTCGCCCGCGTCAGCAAACCCATCCAGTACGTTGGCGGCGAACTGGGCAGCGTCGTCAAGGACTGGGACTCCACCCCTGTTAGGTGGTGCTTGTCCTATCCCGACGCCTATGAGGTGGGCCAGCCCAACCAGGGCATCGCCATCCTCTACGAGATCCTCAACGAGCGCGACTGGATCCTGGCTGAGCGCACCTACTCCGTGTGGCCTGACATGGAGGCTCAGCTCCGCGAGGCCGGCCTCACCCAGTTCACCCTGGATGCGCACCGGCCGGTCGGCTCATTCGACCTGCTCGGCGTGTCATTTTCCACCGAGTTGGGATATACCAATCTGCTCAACCTGTTGGATCTGAGCGGCATCGCTTTGCACGCGGCGAACCGCGGCGAGGACGAGCCCATCGTCATCGCGGGTGGGCACGCCGCGTTCAATCCCGAGCCGATCGCCGATTTCATCGATGTGGCTGTGCTGGGCGACGGTGAGGAGGCATGCCTGGTCATCTCCGACATCGTGCGCGAGTGGAAGGACGAGGGCCAGGAAGGGGGGCGCGACGGTCTACTCGCGAGACTGGCTGCCACCGGCGCGTTCTACGTGCCCAGGTTCTACGACGTCGACTACCTAGACGACGGCCGCATCCAGCGCGTCGCGCCCAACCGTCCCGGCGTCCCGCATCAGGTGCGCAAGCACACCCTCATGGACCTAGACGAGTGGCCCTACCCCAAGAGGCCAATCGTGCCGATGGCGGAGACGGTGCACGAGCGCTATTCCGTAGAGATCTTCCGTGGCTGCACTCGCGGCTGTCGCTTCTGCCAGGCCGGCATGATCACCCGCCCGGTGCGGGAGCGTGACATCGCCACGATTGGCGCGATGGTCGAGGGCGGGCTGGATGCGACGGGTCTGGAGGAGATCGGGCTGTTGTCGCTCAGTTCGGCGGACCACTCCGAGATCGCGGAGATCACCAAGCAACTCGCTGACCGCTACGAGGGCAGCAACGTGTCGCTGTCGCTGCCATCCACCCGGGTCGACGCGTTCAACATCGACCTGGCCAACGAGCTTTCGCGCAATGGCCGGCGATCTGGCCTCACCTTCGCGCCGGAGGGTGGATCCGAGCGGATGCGCAAGGTGATCAACAAGATGGTCACCGAGGAGGATCTGATCAACACCGTCGCCACGGCCTTCGGCAACGGTTGGCGACAGGTCAAGTTGTATTTCATGTGCGGCTTGCCCACCGAGACCGACGAGGACGTACTTCAGATCGCCGAGCTGGCTGCACGGGTCATCGAGACCGGCCGACAGGTCTCCGGTACCCGCGACATCCGCTGCACGGTTTCCATCGGCGGATTCGTCCCCAAGGCCCACACACCGTTCCAGTGGGCCGGGCAGGCCAGCGCCGAGACCATCGACGATAGGCTCATGAAACTGAGGGACGCCATTCGGCAGAACAGGAACTACGGCAAGGCCATTGGGCTTCGCTACCACGACGGCAAGCCAGGTATCGTCGAGGGTCTACTGTCGCGGGGTGACCGGCGCGTCGGCCGCGTCATCGAGCGAGTGTGGCGAGAAGGCGGCAAATTCGACGGGTGGAGCGAGCACTTCAGCTACGAACGCTGGACCAACGCGGCGGCCGAGGAACTGGCGCCCTTCGGCGTCGATCTGGATTGGTACACCACCCGGGAACGCGGCTACGAGGAGGTCCTGCCCTGGGACCATCTCGATGCAGGCTTGGACCGCGACTGGCTGTGGGAGGACTGGCAGGACGCCTTGGACGAGTCCGAGGTGGAGGACTGCCGCTGGACGCCATGCTACGACTGCGGCGTGTGCCCCCAGATGGACACTGAGATCCAGATTGGTCCCACCGGCAAGGCGCTGCTGCCGCTGACCGTGACCAAGCCAGACCTGACCTGAGGGTCGTCGGCTGGCCACGGTGGACTCGAGCTTCTTTGATGCCAGGGGTCCGCGCCCACGGTGATTGGCACTGCTCTTGCTTGCGTGCTCGTTGTCGCCATCGCACCCGGAGGCGTCTCGTGACGAGACGATCCGCACCAGCGATGCTTGGAGCCTCCGAGTAGGTGGTGATGAGGCATCGATGTGCTGAGTTCACCGCT
>JBHADA010000107.1:0-58747 GCA_041854805.1 Arachnia sp. | reverse complement strand
TTGGAGGCGTCGAAGCGGGTGAAGGTGGTGGAGGTTCGTACGTATGTTGCTGTTTCGGGGTATGGGAGGACGAGGAAGCCGATGCCTATTACCTGCGAATAATAATGGTCGGGGCGACAGGACTCGAACCTGCGATCTCCTGCTCCCAAAGCAGGCGCGCTAGCCACTACGCTACGCCCCGGTGCCCTCGCGGGCCCTCAGAGTCTAGCGCACAGTAGGGCGGACGTCGTCAACCCGCCCCACCGTGGCTTCCGATTCGTGGAGTGAGCGGTTCAGGCGCCCCAGCCCGCCTGCTGGCCACCCACGCGTTCGGCCTCGATCCTCTCCTGATACCCCGACGCGAGGTAGGCGGCGCCGGGGTGCTCCGGCAGCCCGCGAGACACCCGCCAGGCCGCCAGATCCGCTCGAACGTCGGTATAGAAGGCGTCCATGAACACCCCATGGGCCTCCAAGACGTCGCCGGAGACCTGCGCGTGATGAAGAGCCTCGCGGTCGATGAGCAGCGCCTTGGCCGTCATCTCCTGCACGTTGAGCACGGAGCGGATCTGTCCCAGTATCTTGTTCTCCACGTTGTGGCACTGGTCCAGCATGAACGCTACGGGAGAGTCTTCGGCTAAACCTCCGCCGGCGACCACCTCCGCCATGATGCGGAAGAGTTGGAATGGGTCCGCCGCTCCGACAATGAGGTCGTCATCGGCGTAGAAGCGCGAGTTGAAGTCGAAGCTTCCCAACCGGCCCAGCCGGAGCAACTGGGCGACGATGAACTCGATATTGGTGCCGGGCGCGTGATGACCCGTGTCGAGACACACCATCGCCTTGGGGCCGAGCGCCTGCACCTGCACCAGCGATGTTCCCCAATCCGGAACATCCGTGTGATAGAACGCGGGTTCGAAGAATTTGTACTCGAGAACCAACCGCTGCCCCTCACCC
The DNA here is from genome assembly GCA_041854805.1 of Arachnia sp. Classification (GTDB taxonomy): domain Bacteria; phylum Actinomycetota; class Actinomycetes; order Propionibacteriales; family Propionibacteriaceae; genus Arachnia. The sequence continues at coordinate 57,817 of JBHADA010000107.1, read as the reverse complement.
AGACGCTCATAGATCGTGCGCAGCGACTCCTGCAACCACTCCTGCCGGGCACGGATGTTGGCCTGGCCTGGATAGTTGGAACCGTCCGCGAGCCAGATCTTGAGGTCACGGGACCCCGTCTCGTGCATGATGTCGATGCACTCGAAGTGATGATCGATGGCGCGCTGCCTGATGGCTGGATCAGCGTGAGTCAGGGACCCGAACTTGTAGATATCGTCCTGGAATGTGTTCGAGTTGATTGTGCCCAAGGCGATCCCCAAGCCCTCGGCATACTCACGCAGCGCGGAGTAGTCATCCACCTTGTCCCATGGGATGTGTAGGGCCACGGTGGGCGCCAGCCCCGTGAGTCTGTGCACCTGGGCCGCGTCCGACAGCTTCTCTTGCACCGTGCGAGGGGTGCCGGGAGTGCTGAACACCTTGAACCGGGTGCCTGAGTTGCCATAGGCCCACGACGGCACCTCGATGGCCTGGCGGGCCAGTACCTCGAGTACTTCGTCTGGAATGGTCATGGTGTCTCCTTCGACACGTCCCCGTTCACACGGGCTAGTTGGTCTTCGAGATGGAAGATCTCCTCAAGCTCGACGAACCCCTCATCGGGATTGTCCTCGAGGTCCACGAAGAAGTCCCTCATTTCCGCCTGCCATGTGGCGTTGACCTCAGTGGCGGCCATGGCGGCCTGAGCGGCGGCCAGGTCGGGCGACTCGACGTAGCCGATGAGCAGTCCGTCGGCGCGTAGGAACAGCGAATAGTTGTGCCAACCCGAGTCCTTCAACGCTCGGAGCATCTCGGGCCAGACTTCTTCGTGGCGTCGGGTGTACTCGTCCAACCGGTCTGGCCGGACCCGCAGGTAGAAACAGTGACGTCGCGACATGTTGTCAGAAGTCGTACTTGTCGATGTTGTCCGCGTTGAACCGCACCGGGGGGCCGACGATCACGATGCCGCCCTCACCAATTTCACGTTCGCCCAACTCACCAGCGGTGAACTTGTCGCCCTGCTTGCCGGCGATCTCGCCCGTGGCTAGGGCCTTACCCGCGTAGGAAGCGACATAACCCAACTGGGCGGGATCCCACAGGGCGAACTCCTTGACGGTGCCGTCCTTGACGAAGGAGCGCATCTCGTTGGGTAGACCCAAACCAGTCAGCGCCACCTTCCCCTTGTATTCAGAGGTCGACAAGTAACGGGCGGTGGCGGCGATGCCGACGGTGGTGGGGGAGACGATGCCCTTGAGGTTTGGATGCGCCTGAAGCAGCCCCTGGGCCTCCTGGAAGCTCTTGGTGTCGTCATCATCGCCGTAGACCTTGGCCACGATCTTGATCTTGGCATAGTCGGGGTTGGACGACAGCTCCTTCTCCATGAAACTGATCCACTCGTTCTGGTTGGTGGCGTTGGCGGTGGCAGACAGGATCGCGATCTCGCCTGCGCCGCCGATCTGTTCGGAGATCATCTCCAGTTGCACCTTGGCAACCTCCTCCGAGACCACCTGGTTGATGAATACGTCCCGGCACTCGGGATTGGCATCCGAGTCGAACGTGACGATCTTCGCGCCGCCCGTGCGTGCCTCCTTCAAAGCCGGGCAAACGGCCTCGGGGTCGTTGGCGGCGATCGCGATGACGTTGGTGCCCGCCTGGGTCTCGGCGTTGATGAAGGAGACCTGGCTGGATGCGGACGCGTCGAGCGGGCCGACGACGTTGGACTCCTTGAACCCCGCGGCTTTCGCCGCGTCCTTGCCGCCGCCCAGTACCACATCGCTGTATGGGTTGTTGAGCTGCTTGGGGATGAAGGTGATAGTCAGGTCGCTGGCATCACCGGATGTGGCCGATGAGGTGGAGTTCGAATCGCCTCCGCAGGCCGACAATGCGAACGTGATCGCGGCGGCCAGGGCGCCAAACTTGATGACACGCGACTTCCTGATCATGGATCTTCCTTTCAGGCGCCAAGCGCCACGGTGGTGGGTTCGGGGCGCGTGCCCCGTGCGCGGCGGCGCCGGTGCCGCCACGCGCTCCAGCGGGCCACGAATGACGGGGCCACGACGGAGACGATGAGTAAGAGGCCGGTGATCGTGACCAGCACGACCTCGGGGATGCGCTCGAGGCGCAGCGCGTAGTTGATGACGCCCACGATGAGTACTCCACATACGGACCCCCAGATAGAGCCGCGGCCGCCGAAGACTGACACCCCGCCCAGCACCACAGCGGCGATCACCGTCAGTTCCAGCCCCTCGGCATTGTCGCTGCGGGCGCTGGAGTATCTCAGCGTCCAGAAGATGCCCGCCAGCGCCGCGACGAGCCCCGAGGCCATCAGCGCATACATGCGGCTACGCAGCACATCGATGCCAGCGAAGCGCGCAGCCTCGGCGCTGTTGCCCATGGCGAACAGGCCGCGCCCGTAGGGGGTCAGGTGCAGAACCACGCCGAAGAGCCCGACCAACATGACCACAGGCACAACAATCTGGGGAATTCCTCTCGGGCCAAACGTGGAGGTCACGTAACCAGTAGCTTCAGGAGGGAAGCTCGCCACGGCGCGATCCCCGATCACCACGAGCGCGAGGCCGCGAAACAGGGCCAAGGTGCCAATGGTCACGGCCAACGCGGGCAGTCCCACATAGGCCGACATAAACCCATTGAAGGCGCCGCAGGCCAGCCCAGTGAGCAGGCAGATTCCCACGACGAGAGGAAACGGTAGCCCGGCGTCATGGAGCACACCGAGGATGGCGCTGGACAACCCAGCCACACTGGCTACGGAGAGGTCGATGTCGCCGGCGATCATAACCAGCGTCATGGGCATGGCCATGATGAGCACGGCGACGACGTCGAGGAGGAGAAAGGTCGCGGTGCGTGGCTGCCCGAAGCGAGTGACGGTGAGGCTGGCGAGCAGGATTACCGCGACGAGCAGATAGGTCATCAACGCGTCGCGGCCAAACAGGAACCGCTTCAGGGCGGGGGCCGTGGCCTGGCTCATGCTGACGCCTTTCGGAGGGTGCGGGACCGCCGCAAAGCCGCGAGACGGTCGATGAGGATGGACACGAGGATGAGGACGCCGACCACGGCTTGCTGCCAGAACTTGTCGACTCCGACGGAGGTCAGGGCGCCGGTGATGGTGGTGAGAAGGAGGGCGCCAATGGCTGCCCCATAGGCGGTGCCGACGCCGCCGACGATGGCCACGCCTCCCACCACACAAGCTGCCACTACCTGCAACTCCATGCCGGTGCCAGTGGTGGCGCCAACCGAGTTGAACCGGCTGGCGTACAGCACGCCGGCGAAGCCGACGAGGGCACCGTTGGCGATGAAGGCCATCAGGACTCGCCGGCCAACGGGAATGCCGTAGATGACGGCGGCCGAGGGATCCGATCCTATGGCGTAGAGGTCACGCCCGGCGTGGGCATAGCGCTGGAACATGCTGACCACCCCGACCACCGCGATGGCCATGAGGGTGATCAGCGGAATCCCCAGCAGCGACGTGACGCTGAGGTCCCCGAAGGCCTGGGGACGGTCACCCGCGAAATACTGGGTGGAGCCCGCCCACCAGTTGTTGATGCCCCGAAAGACGTAGAGGGTACCCAGGGTGATCACCATGGCCGGCACCTGGGCGGTGGTGACCAGCAAGCCGTTGAAGGCGCCGCATAGAGCCCCTAGGGCAATGCCCGCCAGAAACACCACGACGATGGGGACACCCTCGGCCTTGGCGAATAGGGTGCCAGTGAGGAATGCGCTGAGCCCGAGGGTGGAGCCCACGGACAGGTCCACGCTTTTGGTGGAGATGATGAGCGCCTGACCGGCGGCCATGATCATCATGATCGTGGCGTTGAGCAGGAGATCCTTGACGCCCTGCCCGGCGAGGAAACGGGGGTTGACCAGCGACGTCCCCACGACCAGCAGGGCCAAGGCCGCGAGCACGGGCAACTCGCGCATCCCGAGAATCAGGCGTGACGCCTGGGGCGCGTCGCGTCGAGTCATGCTGTTGCCGCCTTCGCATGATCGGTCGCCGCTGCCATGACCTTCTCCGCGGTGGCGTCGTCACGGTCAAACTCGCCGGTGATGACCCCCTCGCACATGACCAGCACACGGTCGGCCATGCCCAGCACCTCGGGTAACTCGGAGGAGATCAGCATCACGGCCACCCCTTGGCCCGCGAGGCGCGAGATGAGCCGGTGCACTTCCGCCTTGGTGCCCACATCGATGCCGCGAGTGGGTTCGTCGACGATGAGCAGGCGAGGCTCGGTGGCCAGCCATTTGGCCAGCACCACCTTCTGCTGATTGCCGCCCGACAGGGTCGATACCGCATGCTGCGCGCTGGCGGTCTTGACCTGAAGCCGCTCGGTCCACGTCTGGGCGGCCTCGGCCTCGCGGCGGGCGCTGATGAGGCCGAACCTGGCTAGCTTGTTGCGCAGCGTCAGGGCGGTGTTTCGTACCACCGAGAGGTCCATGACTAGGCCCTGCTTGCGTCTGTCCTCGGGGACGAAGGCGAGTCCTGCGGCGATCGCGGCCTTCGGGTCGCCAAGACGCAGCGGCTTGCCCTGGATGATGACGCGTCCTTCGTCGGCGGCATCGAGGCCCATGATGACCCGCGCCACCTCCGATCGTCCGGCTCCGACGAGTCCGGCCAGCCCGAGGATCTCGCCCGCGCGCACCTCGAATGTGACGTTGCGAAACGCTCCGGTGCGGGTGAGGGACTCCACGGCGAGGACGGGCTCTCCGATCTCGGCCTTCTCCTTCGGGAAGAGTTGGTCGACGCTGCGGCCCACCATGTCGCGCACGATCTGTTGCGGTGTCGTCTCGTGGACGAGGCGGGTGGTGACATAGGCGCCGTCGCGCATGACGGTGATCCGGTCACACAGGGAGAAGACCTCGTCCATCCGGTGCGAGATGAACATCAACGCGGCACCTCGATCGCGGATGGCGCGGGCGATGGTGAACAGCCGCTCCACCTCGTGTCCGCTCAGGGCCGCCGTCGGCTCGTCCATGATGAGTACCTTGGACTCGAGGGAAATGGCCTTGGCGATCTCGATGATCTGCTGGTCGGCGATGGAGAGCCCGTCGGCTGGCTGCGCAGGATCGATGGGTACCTCGAGTTCCTCGAACAGGCGGGCGGCAGCCTCACGCATGCCACGGTGGTCGATCAGGCCAAGACGGGACTTGGGCTGGCGCCCAACGAAGATGTTCTCCGCCACACTCAGGTCCGAGAATAGGGTCGGCTCCTGGTAGATGACCGACACGCCCGCGGCCCGCGACTGAGCCACCGTCGCGAAACCGACGGGGCCGCCGGCGAACTCGAACTCTCCGCTGTCGCGTTGGTAGAGGCCAGCCAGGATCTTGACGAGCGTGGACTTGCCCGCGCCGTTCTCGCCCGCCAACGCGTGAATCTCGCCAGGGAAGAGTTCGATCGTTCCGTCAGCGAGTGCGACCACCGGACCAAACGTCTTGACGGCGTGACGCAACGCAATGGTTGGTATGACCTCGCTCACAACACCTCCTCGTCGAGACTGCTGATTGAAACGATTCAATGGCGAGGATCAAAGCACACCTCTAAGGTGGTGTCAATCAGTCGGGCATGGTTGAGGCCGAATCGTGATCTATGGGAGGGGTATGGAACGCCGAGACGCATCCGTGCGAATCAAGGACGTGGCGCGCGCGGCCGGGGTGTCTGTGGGCACCGTCAGCAACGTGCTGAATCGCCCCGATAGCGTCTCGGACGCGCTCCGGGAGAAGGTGCTCAGCGTCATCTCGACCCTAGGGTATGTGCCCAACGACGCTGCCCGGCAACTCAAGGCGGGCGTCAGTCGCAGCGTCGGACTCGTGGTCATCGATACCCGCAACCCCTTCTATGACGCCATCGCGCTCGCGGCGCAGGAAGCGGCGGAGTCAATCGGGCTCGGGCTCTTCGTGGCCAACAGTCAGGGGCGCCCGGAGCGCGAACGGTTCTACCTTGCCCAGTTCGAGCAGCAGCGAGCCCGAGGAGTGCTGGTTACTCCTGCCGGGGCCGACCTGACTCGTCACCGCGAGATCGGGGCCCGCGGCGTCCGGGTAGTGCTAGTGGATGCCCCCGTCGGCACCGAGGGATTCTGCTGTGTGTCCGCCGACGACTACCACGGCGGCTATCTGGCCGTACGGCATCTCGTCGAAGCGGGGCGAAGGCATATCACGGTGCTCGGCGGGCCGGGCAACTTTCACCAGGTCGAATCAAGGTTGGCGGGAGCGCGGAAGGCGGCCGAGGGAGCGGGGGTCTCGCTCGAGTATGTGGCCCCATCCGAGATGACGGTCCCAGCGGGCCGGGCGATGGGGGAGGCGATCGCCGAGGAAAAACGCCTCCCCGATGCGATTTTCGCGATGAACGACATGCTCGCAACCGGCGTGCTGCAGGCCCTCGTCATGCAACGGGGGATGAGCGTGCCCGACGATGTGGCGCTGGTGGGATACGACGACATCGACTTCTGCCGGGACGCTGTGGTTCCCATCACCTCGGTCAGGCAACCGAGTGCCCACATGGGTCGAGAGGCCCTCCGGCTGCTGGAGGCGGAGGTGGCAGCGGAGGGAGGGCATGAGCATGTCTCGCTCGTGCTCAAACCCGAGCTCGTGGCTCGGGCGTCGACGCTCGGTGATGACTCTCGACCTGAGCCTCGATAGACTCGCCTGAATCGTTTCAGGAGGTCAATGATGACGACGATGGCTGCGGTCGATCTCGGCGCGTCGAGCGGACGAGTGATCCGGGGGACGCTCTCGCATGGGCGGATTGAGTTGAACGAGGTGGCGCGGTTTCCCAACGGCGCCGTGGCGGTGCCCACGGGCCATGGTGAGCGGCTTCATTGGGACGTGCTACGGCTGTGGGCAGAGATCGTCAATGGAGTGCGGGTGGCGGGCCCCGTTGACTCCATCGGCATCGACACCTGGGCGGTCGACTATGCCTTGCTCGATGGGGCAGGGGCGTTGATTGGCTATCCCTCGGCTTATCGTTGTGACCGCAATCGTGGAGCCGCTGAGCGTTTCTTCGACAGGATGCCCGCCCACGAGCTGTACGGCAAGGTGGGTTTGCAGCGACTCCCCTTCAATACCATCTTCCAACTCGCCGCCGAGGAGCGCGTCGGCTTGGCCGAGACGCTGCTGCTGTTGCCCGATCTCCTGAGCTACTGGCTCACGGGCGTGCCCGTGGCGGAGGTGACGAACGCCTCAACCACAGGACTGCTCGATCCGTGCACCCGCCAGTGGCGAACCGACGTGCTGGACGAGTTGGCCGGGATGGGCCGTGACGTCGCGCGGCTGCTGCCGCGACTCGTGGAGCCGGGGGAGGTGCTGGGGCCGACCCGGGCAAGCCTCCAGATGGGGGACAAGAGCGCTTCCGTTGTGGCGGTTGGCTCCCACGACACCGCCTCCGCGGTCGTGGGTGTGCCGGCCGTGGCCGATGACTTCGCCTACATCTCATGTGGCACCTGGTCGCTCGTGGGGGTTGAACTACCTGCTCCCGTCCTGAGCCGCGAGGCCTTCGAGGCCAACATCACCAACGAACTCGGGGTGGACGGAACCACCCGTTTCCTCAAGAACGTGATGGGACTGTGGGTCTTGGGGGAGGCTGTGCGTCAATGGCGTGGGCAAGGCCACGATGTGACCTACCCGCGCCTCATCGCGGCCGCGAGCGAGGTGCCGGGGCTCGTTACCGTCGTCGACATCGACGACCCGGTCTTCCTGCCCCCAGGGGACATGCCTGCTCGCATCGCGGATGTGGCCCGCCGCACCAGGCAGCCCGTGCCATCAACGAGGGGAGAGGTGGCCCGGTGCGTCATCGATTCACTCGCCCTGGCCTACCGTCGCGTCCTGCGGCAGGTGGTGGAGGCGTCCGGCCGTGAGGTCTCCGTGGTGCACATGGTGGGAGGGGGTATTCAGAACCGGCTGCTGTGTCAGTTGACCGCCGATGCCACGGGGCTGCCCGTGGTGGCCGGCCCGGCTGAGGCCACGGCGCTGGGAAACCTGGCGGTCCAGGCCCGCGCCGTCGGCGCCTTGCGCGGCGGGCTGGCCGAGTTGCGCGATGTGGTGCGGGCCAGCGCCGAGCTCGCGCGTTATGAGCCTCGCGGTGATGAGGCTCGTTGGGATGCGGCGCAACGGCGCGTCTCAGGCTGACGCGGGCTCACCCGTGAGGCCTTCCCGCGGCCACCGACTTGCGGTAGGCCTCCGCCTCCCATGTCTCGATGAAGTGGCATTGACGCTCATCCATGACCCGTGCCCGTCCAATCCGGTCAGCGTCGCGCGCCACGCGCAAGGCATCTAGGTAGGTCTCTAGTGCGGTATCCGCTGACGCGTTGGTATCGCCCACGGCGAGGACTCCCACCTCGGGGCATACCGCGACGATGGGGGATCGGCCGTGGTGTTGGGCGAAGGCGGCGACCTTCTGCGCGATGGTTTCGCGTTCGTCGTTCGCATCCACGACGACGGGGAGGCAGCCGGCATAGACGATCTGGTCTGGGATGAGGGGGCCGCGGGAAACGGGAGCGGCCTCGAGATGGGAAGCGGTGACGGCGACGCCCGCGGTTGCCACTGCGACGGCGGCTGCCCCCGTCGCGCTGCGGAAGGAGTCTGCCATCGCGGTGACATCGTGTTCCTGTCGGAGTGCGGTGTCGTCAGGCTCGCCGATGGCAGCCCGGATGGTCTCGGTTAGCCAGCGCGTGCGTTCGGCGACCTCGGCATAGGCGTTGCCAGAGACGATGATGCCGTGATTGCCCAGCAACGTGATGCGTGGGGCGGGCGAGCCAGTCTGAGTGGCGAAGGCGTCTCTTGCCGTCTCGATGGCCCGGGCCAGCGGAATGCCGGGGTCGGTGTAGTCCACCCATATTGCCTCGTCGCCGAGGAGTTGGCGGGTCAGTTCAGGCCCATCCTCGTTGCAGGTGAGTGCGTTGGCCGTCAAGGGATGCAGATGGAGCACCAAGGCGTCCGGGATCAGGGCGTGGAACAGGATCTCGACGCTGGGCCGGCGTCCACCCGTGCCGATCCTGGCGGCCTCGGCGGGTGCCATCACCGGATCGCCCGTGGGTGGCGTCTCCGAGTGGAGGGCGTCGAGCAGCACATCGATGCGTAGTGCGATCAGATCCTCGTCGCGCAGGGTGGCCAAGGGGATCCCGCTGGGTTTGATGTGGAGCACCCCGTCGTGCTTGACCGATGCGTTGCCTCCCCCTGCCCGGGCGTACTGTTCGTTGCCGCCGAACTCATTGGCGAGAGCGATGAGGTCCTGATGCAGGTGTTCCATGGTTCTCCGATCGTCATTGAATCGTTTCATTGAAGCCTAAGGGCGGGTTCTGGAGGAGTCAACGTCGAGGCTAGGTACGAAAAACCCGGCTCCATGCGACGGCTGGAGCCGGGTGCGATCGAGCGGATGACGGGAATCGAACCCGCGTAGCTAGTTTGGAAGACTAGGGCTCTACCATTGAGCTACATCCGCAGAACCGGCGAGCAGTCTATCAGCTTCCGCGGCCGGGTCTGGCATCCAGCCCTTGGGGCAGCCCGAGGAACTCGCGGATGGTCGGGAGATCGCGCCGCGTCTGGGCCCTGCCTTGCTCGAACATCTCCCGCAGCCGCCACACGTTCTGCTCGGAGTTGCGGATGGGCATCTGGTCGGGGAACACCAGATATGCCTTGCCTGCCCGTTCCAAGTCACGCAGTTCCTCCATGGCGCGGTTGTAGTTGGCAGGACGCTCCACCACGCCGCGCGCGATTGCCGGATAGCGTCGGAAGATCATCCGGTAGGCGGCGGGGAAACGCGCCTCTGGCTTGCGGTAGCGCCGCTCGCGGGTCAGTACTACGAGGAACCTCTCGTACCCATCGGCCCGGGCAGCGTCGAAGGCCAGACCGCCAGTGGGGCCCAGGGCTCCGTCGCAGTAGTCGATGCCATCGATACGGGTGATCGGCATGAGCCCAGGCATCGTGGATGAGGCGCGCACGCGCCTCATGAGGGCGGCGCGGGTGGACACGTCCTCGCGGCCCCAATAGATCATGTTTCCGTCGTCGCACCTGAACCCACCGATTCGAACCCGCGCAGGGTTGGCTTGGAAGGCGTCAAAATCGAACGGCAGCGCCTGGCCGGGGGCCGCGGTCTCCTCGTAGATCCACTTGGCGTTGAAACGTCCCTTGCCTCGCAGCCAGGTGCCCCAGTTGCCAAAGCGGGGATGGGCGGCGAAATCGACGAAACTAGCACGCGAGCGCTCGGCGTCCCGGGATACATAGTTGGCCAGGCAACTAGATCCGGCGGAGATGCCGCCCACCCAGTCGAGGAACACCCCGGCCTCAAGCAGGGCCGCGACAACGCCCGCGGAAAAGGAGCCCCGCATTCCTCCTCCCTCGAAGACGAGGGCGGTGTCGGTCACGTTGCTGGAGAGGTGTTCTGGCACGGCTACACGATAGGCCGCCGCTGAGCTTGAGGCTCATCCGCGACGGCCAACGCGTTGCCGGCCGCAGTCACAGACGAGGGTCAACGGGGTCGGACTCCAACGCCAGGATCCCAAACACCGCCTCGTGCACTCTCCATAACGGCTCCCCAGCGACAAGGCGGTCGAGGGCCTCTAAGCCTAGGGCGTATTCCCGCAGGGCTAGGGCGCGTTTCCGGCCCAGGCCGCGTTCCCGCAGCCGGGATAGGTTGACCGATTCGGTGTAATCAGGACCGTAGATGATTCGCAGGTACTCCCGTCCACGCACCTTCAGACCAGGCTGGACGAGCCCGCGCTTGCCCCTCACCAGGTTGGCCAAGGGCTTGACCACCATGCCCTCGCCGCCCTCGGCGGTCAACTGCTGCCACCATTCGGCCCCCGCCTGACGTGAGGCGGCATCGGCCACCTCGACCACGAGCCGTTCGGTGTGGCGGAACCGGGCGGAGGCGGCGACGAGCCGGTCCGCCACGTCCAAGTGCCACAGGTGGTCTCGGGTGGCGTAGGTGCCCGCCGAGGAGGCGAGCACCTGGAAGGGGGCGATCTCCACACCGTCCAGAGCTCTGGTTGGCCAGCAGTAGCGGGCCACGGCGTCGCTGAACGCTTTGGCGTTGGCGAGCCGGGATGAGGTGCGCTCCTGGAGCGCCGACACGTCGAGCCCCCGGCCCGCGGCGTGGGCCAGCGCGTCCTCGGCGGCCGTGCACGCATCCATGGCGGCCGTCGCCACCGGCAGGTATTGCTCCTCGAGCAGGCCGTGTGCCTTGAGCGACCACGGCAGGATCTCGGTGTCGAGCAGCAACCAGGACGCTTCGAGGTCCGCCCATAATCCAGCGCTGGCGACGGCATCGGCAACCTCGCGCAGCAACTGGGCGGTGAGACCGGCATCGAAGAAGGGGCGCCCCGTGCGGGTCCAGACATCGCCTGTGCCGTCATCACGCACCAATAGAACGCCCCGGCTGCCCATGTGTTTGGTTTCGCAGATGACCGTGTCGATACCCCACGCGCCGTACTGGATGAAGGCTTCGTCCGGGTGTTCCAGCAGGCCCTCACGGGCGCTGGTGGCCACCGGCGACATGGTGGGCGGGAGGTAGGCAAGCCGTGACGGATGCAGCGCGAACCGGCTCATCACCTCGAGCGCTCCGGCGGCCTGGTCGGCCTCGATTTTGATCCGGCCCAGCGTCGAGGTCTCGATGTAGCGCAGGCCAGTCACATCCTCTAGGCGCAGTTCCCCATCGGTGCGGGTGGCTGGGCGCAGTGGTTTTGCCGGCGCGAAGTACTCCCGTTCGGCGGGCACGGAGACCACCTCGCGTTCGGGGTAACGCAGTGCCGTCAGCGCCCCGCCGAAGACACATCCCGTGTCGAGACACATCGTGTTGTTGACCCATTCCGCGACGGGAGTTGGGGTGTGCCCGTAGAGCACCATGGCCTGGCCGCGGTAGTCGTTGGCCCATGGGTAGCGCACCGGCAAGCCATACTCGTCCGACTCTCCGGTGGTGTCGCCATAGAGCGCGAAGGAGCGCACCCGCCCCGAGGCGCGCCCGTGGTAAGCCTCCTTGAGGCCCGCGTGGGCGACGACGAGGCGTCCCTCGTCCAAGACGTAATGCGCCACTAGTCCAGAGACGAACGTCGCCACCTGATCGCGGAATTGCTCGGGTTCTCGGCCCAGTTGGTCAAGGGTTTCAGCCAAGCCATGAGAGACGCGCACCTGGCGTCCAGCGAGCGCTCTTTCCAGCTTGGCCTCGTGGTTGCCGGACACGCATAGCGCGTCGCCAGCGGCAACCATCCCCATGACCAGACGCAGCACACCCGGGGTATCGGGTCCACGGTCAACAAGGTCGCCGACGAACACGGCGGTCCTGCCCTCGCGATGGGCCCCGATGGCTTGTCCCGCGTCGTCGCGCTCGATGGCGTAGCCGAGCGCGACCAAGAGGGCCTCGAGTTCGGCTCGGCAGCCATGCACGTCGCCGATGACATCGAACGGCCCCGTGAGGTCGCGACGGTCGTTGAGTAGGGGTTCACGGACAATCTCGACCGCATCGAACTCCTCCTGAGTGACCACGTGGACGCGACGAAATCCCTCCTTGCGCAGCGCCCCGATGCCGCGCCTCAGATCCTTGCTCTGACGGTCGATGACTCGCGCTCCCACCGGGTGCTCACGCCCGGAATCCCGGGACTTGGCGGTGCCGGGTCCCACGTCGAGCACGATGGCAATGGGCAGTACGTCGTGCTCCTTCGCCAATAGGATCCACTGTTTTCGGGCGGAAGCGGTGACGTTGGTGGCGTCGATCACCGTGAGGCGGTTGGCCGCCAGCCGTTTGCCCGCGATGAACTCCAGCACCTCGAACGCGTCGGACGAGGCGGACTGGTCGTGAGGACTTCCACTGACCAAGGCACGGCATTGATCCGAGGAGAGCACCTCGTAGGGGGCGAAGTGGGTCTTCGCGAACGTGGTCTTTCCCGAGCCGGAGACCCCGATCAAGACGACGAGACTGGTGGCGGGGATCGTGAGCTTCACCGGATCACCTCGAAGTGGGCGAGTTGTGTGCTGGAGCCGAACCGCGGATCGTTGTCGCCCACGCCGTGAAACGTCACGTGGTAGCCGTTGCGCCCGGCCACCCCGCGTGCCCATTGCTCGAATTGGGCCCGGGACCATTCGAAACGATGGTCCGTATGGCGATATCCGGTGAGGCCATAGACCTCGTTGTACTCGGCGTTGGGGGTGGTGACCACCACGTTGGCTGGCTGTAGGGGGAACACGGCGGCCTCCAGGTTCGTCAGCCTGTCCTCATCGATGTGTTCGATCACCTCGGACAGCACCACTGCGTCGGCGGACGCTAGGCGAGCATCCACGTAGGTCAGCGACGATTGGGCCAGGGTGACCCGTTCACGCTGCCGCTCGGGCATATCTTCGAGGCGAAGCCGCTGCTCGGCCTTGGCGAGTTGCCCCGTGGACACATCCAAGCCGAGCACGTGTTCGATCCGGGGCACGCGCATGAGATCCGCGACGAGCGCGCCCTCGCCGCAGCCCGCATCCACGACTCTCCGGGCGCCGCAGGCGTTAAGGATCTCGACGATGGCGGCGCGGCGCTGCACAGCCAGCGGCGTGCGCGATTCAGTGTCTTCCTCGGCCTCCGCCGGCGCCTCCTCGTCGAGAGACGCGAAACGCTTGGCCGCCTCGGCGATGAGGGCCCGCTGGCCGGCCAGGTAGCGACGGGTGATGGTCTCACGCATCGGATGGGAGGCGAGCCAGGTGCCACCGTGCGTGACGAGCTTATCCACCTCATCGGTGTCCACCCAGTAGTGCTTCGAGCCGTCGAGTACGGGGAGCAGGACATAGAGGTGCGACAGGGCGTCGGCCACGGTGTGGTCTCCCCGCAACACGCATCGGGACGCGACGGGCCCCACCTCCACCCGCCAGCCCAAGGGCTCGAACAGGTCGACAGCCAGGGTGTCAACGCCGAGCGCGGGAAGGACGATCGTGAGGTCCCAGGCCACCTCGACAAGCTCTGGCCTCACGTGGCAGACGCCCTTGAGCGCAGTGCCGAAGACACGTTTGATGGCCACCGCGAGCAGGGAACTGGCCGCGTAGGGACGGTCGTTAACGTAGGCCGCCAGCGCGAACCCATCGGCGCGGAAACGGCGATTGCGGACCAGGCCCACTGGGTCCACCTCCACGTGTAGCGCGATGGTGGTGGCCTCGGGAGTGGCTCGCGGGTAGTAAACCCACGCGGTGCCGAAGGGGAGCGAGAAGTCCTGCACCCGGTCGGGATGCTTCGCCATGAGGAACCCGAGGTCGGTGGAGTCGCCGTCTGGGCGCCGTGCTGTCACGCTGAGAAACACCTGCATAAGGCTACCGGGGCGAGGGTGAGGAATCGCGATCCGCTTCAGGTGCACCGGTCACTGTCACTTGTCGCCGGTCGGCGATTGGTGGCGCTGCTGGGGCCGGGTTAGACTGACCGGCGTTATTCTTGCCACCTTCAGGAGTGAAAAGCGTGCCTAGCACCGTTGAGAAGCTGAGCCCGACGCGGGTCAAGCTCACCGTTGAGATCCCGTTCGCCGACCTGCAGCCTCATCTTGACGAGGCCTATAAGGAGATCGCCGAGCAGGTCAGCATCCCCGGATTCCGTAAGGGTAAGGTGCCTGCGCGCGTCATTGACCAGCGTTTTGGCCGCGGCCTTGTCCTGCAAGAGGCCATCAACGAAGCCATCCCGCGGGCCTATAACGCCGCCATCGCCGAGGCGAAGGTTCATCCCATGGCGCAGCCCGAGGTGGACGTGACCAAGCTCGAGGACAACGAACTGGTGGAGTTCACCGCGGAAGTCGACATCCGTCCCGAGGTCGATTTGCCGGACTTCGACGCGATCGAGGCGACGGTGGACGCTCCAGCCGACATCGACGAGTTGCTTGAAGAGCGGGTCGGCCTGCTCCGGGAGCGCTTCGCCACCGTCAACGAGGTGGACCGGGCCGCTGCGGAGGGCGACCTGCTCACCATCGACCTGGTCGCGTCCAAGGACGGTGAGGAACTGCCGGAGGCAACCGCCGAGGGGATCACCTACAAGGTGGGCGACGAGAGTTTCGCCCTGAAGGGGCTGCGTGAGTCCGTCATCGGTCTCAGCGCCGGGGAGACGGCGACGTTCTCGTCGACACTGGTGGGCGGCCAGTACCGGGGCCAGGAGGCGGACATCACAGTCACTGTGCAGAAGGTCGCCGAGCAGGAGCTCCCCGAGCTCGATGATGAGTTCGCCCAGATGATCTCCGAGTTCGACACCGTCGAGGAGATGAGGGAAGACCTCCGCAAGGCGGTTGAGTTCCAGGCGAAGTCGGATCAGCTCGTCGAGGCTCGGGACAAGGTGCTCGAAGCGGTGCTGGCGAAGGTGGACTTCGACCTGCCGGAGGCGGTGCTTGCGCGCGAGGTGGAGAGCCGACGCACCGAGGTGAACCGTCAACTGGCCGCCGGTGGGCTCACCGTCGAGGAATACATCGAGACCGCCGAGGACGAGGAGGCCGAGACAGTCGACGAGTTCTGGGCCGCCCTCGACAAGCGCTCCGAGGACGCGTTGCGCGCTCAGGTCGTCCTTGACGTGTACGCGGAGGAAAACCAGGTGGATGTCTCCCAGCAGGAGCTCACTGAACTGATCTTCCGCAAGGCGCAGGAGAATGGCACCAGCCCGCAGGACGAGATCAATCACATGATGGAGCACGGCCACATGGGCGATTGGATGCAGGAGATCCGGCGGGGCAAGGCCCTAGCCGCGATCTGCGCCGCCGCCACCGTCGTGGACACTGACGGCAACGCCGTCGACACCGCGCTCGCCGAACCCGGCGATGCCGAGGAAGCCGGCGAGGCCGACGATGCCGGAGAAGACGAAACCGAGTAGTCACCGTCGTGAGTCCCGGGTCGCGCCCACCGTGGCGCGGCCCGGTTCTCACTAGGCCCGCTGAGTTCCTCGGGCCTGACAAGGCCCCCCGGTAGACTGCCCGCATGACCAAACAGCGGGAGAACACCGAACCAGAGGTTGAGCCCACCCAGGACGCTGGAGTTCTCGACGGGCCTGTCGACACCCGCGCGTCGGGGCTGCCCAAGCTGGCGGTCGTGGCCATCGTGGTGGCCGCCCTCGCGCTCTCTTTGGGTCTTCTGCAAAACCTCAGCAGTATCGTCGCGCCGATGTTCCTGGCCATCAACCTTTTGGTGGCCGCCTACCCCATCTACACAGCACTTCGTCGCGTCAGAACCCCCAAGCTCGTGGCTGCTCTCGCCACGGGGCTGAGCGTCTTCGTCATCCTGGTCGTCGGCATTGGGGCCCTCGTGTGGTCGCTCACGGAGATGGTGACGGCCCTAACGGACTACTCGGATCAGTTCGTCTCCTTGTACCACGCCACCATCGAATGGCTTGCCCAATTCGGGTTCGATCAGGATTCGCTGTTGTCGCAGCTCAAGTCGATCTCCCCGTCGAGCGTGTTGGACGTGGTCGGCGGGCTGGTATCCAACCTTTCCTCGGCGGGCAGCATCATCGCCGTCATCGCGGTGGCCATCGTGTTCATGATGATGGATCTACCTTCCATGACCGATCGGCTCGACATCACCCATCGCCTGCATCCGAGCTTCACCGACTCCATCCAATCGTTCGTTCTCGGTATCCGCCGCTACTGGGTGGTCACCACCGTGTTCGGGCTCATCGTGGCGGTCTTCGATTGGGTGGTGCTCGCGGTGCTGGCCGTGCCGCTTCCTCTGGTGTGGGCCGTGTTGAGTTTCGTGACGAATTACATCCCCAACGTCGGCTTCGTCATTGGCCTAGTGCCGCCCGCGCTGCTGGCCCTGTTCGAGAAGGGGCCCGTGACGGCGCTCATCGTCGTGATCGGCTACTGCGTGCTCAACTTCGTGATCCAGTCGATCATCCAGCCCAAGTTCACGGGTGACGCCGTGGGCGTCACCCCCACCGTCTCGTTCTTGTCCTTGCTGTTGTGGGCCTGGGTGTTTGGGGCGCTCGGAGCGCTGATCGCGCTGCCGGCCACGCTCGCGGTCAAGGCACTGCTTGTGGACTCGGATCCGAAGCTGCGCTGGGTCAACGCGTTCATCAGCAACGATCCCCGGTCGATCGACACGAAGCGGGCCTGAGGGCTTAGATGGCGACAAGTCCGCTGCTCCCTGAGCGAACATGCTTGGGAATGCCTCGTTTGTCGGTAGGTTAGGGGCGTGACTGAGACCCCGAACAACGCCACGTCGATGGCAGGCACGCCAGGTAACTCCCTCGGCATGACCGACAACGTCTACCAGTCCCTGCTAGCCAACCGCATCATCTTCCTCGGTTCCGAGGTGCGCGACGAGAACGCCAACGCGATCTGCGCGCAGATGCTGTTGCTCAACGCGGAGGACCCCCACAAGGACATCTACCTCTATATCAACTCGCCTGGTGGCTCTGTCGATTCCGGCATGGCGATCTTCGACACCATGCAGTGGATCAGCAACGACGTGGCCACCGTGGCCATGGGGTTGGCCGCGTCCATGGGACAGTTCCTGCTGTCGGCTGGGACGCCGGGTAAGCGCTACGCCCTGCCGCACAGCCGGATCATGATGCACCAGCCCTCTGGCGGGTTGGGGGGCACGGCCTCTGACATCCGAATCCAGGCCGAGCAGTCGCTGCACATCAAGAAGACCATGGCGGAGCTGATCGCCAAGCACACCGGGCAGACGCTGGCCCAGATCGAGGCGGACTCGGACCGCGACCGTTGGTTCACCGCCGAGCAGGCTCTCGAGTACGGATTCATCGATCATGTGTTCGAGCGTGCCGCGCAGATCAAGTCGGAGGCCCCCAACCAGTGAGCATGGACATGAACTACTACATCCCTCAATGGGAGGAGCGCACCAGCTACGGCATTCGGCGCGTCGATCCCTACACCAAGCTGTTCGAGGACCGCATCATCTTCCTCGGTACCCCGATCAGCGACGACGTGGCCAACGCTGTCATGGCCCAGTTGCTGTGTCTCCAGTCCATGGACTCGGAACGCCAGATCTCGATGTACATCAACTCGCCGGGCGGGTCGTTTACGGCCTTGACTGCCATCTACGACACCATGCGGTGGATCAAGCCCGACATCCAAACCGTCTGCCTCGGGCAGGCCGCCTCCGCTGCGGCCTTGCTGCTGGCCGCCGGAACGAAGGGCAAGCGTCTAGCACTTCCGAATTCGCGGATCCTCATCCACCAGCCAGCCACGGAGGGTGGGTACGGGCAGAGCTCGGACCTGGAGATCCAGGCGCGTGAGATCATGCGTATCCGTTCCCTCATGGAGCACATGCTGGCCACCGACACCGGGCAGAGCGTGGAGAAGGTCAGCCGCGATGTCGAGCGCGACAAGTTCCTCACAGCGGAAGAAGCCAAGGAGTACGGGATCGTCGACGACATCCTCACCTCGCTCAAGGAACTCGACTAACTCGTCCAACCGGATGAGCGGACCCGGAGTGTTGTGCCCATCTGTCTCAGGACCCAGGTAGGGTGGCGTCTGTGCAGGTGGGCCGCACCCGGCCCGAGGTAACTACTCAAGGGAGGTGGACGTCGTGGCGCGCATTGGCGAGAGCAGCGAGCTGTTCAAATGCAACTTCTGTGGTAAGTCACAAAAGCAGGTCAAGAAGCTGATCGCAGGTCCAGGCGTCTACATTTGCGACGAGTGCATTGGACTCTGTAACGAGATCATTGAGGAGGAGTTCCCCGACAAGCCAGACCTGGGCCTGTCGGAGGAGTTGCCCAAGCCGCGCGAGATACGTGACTTCCTCGATACCTATGTCATCGGCCAAGACGACGCCAAGAAGGCGCTCGCGGTGGCCGTCTACAACCACTACAAGCGGGTTCAGGCCCAGCAGAAGCAGGGTAGGCGGGCGGAGTCTGAGGACGTCGAGGTGGGCAAGTCCAACATCTTGATGGTGGGCCCCACTGGGTGCGGCAAGACGTACCTGGCGCAGACCCTAGCCAAGATGCTCAACGTGCCCTTCGCCATGGCCGATGCCACGGCGCTGACCGAGGCGGGCTACGTTGGCGAGGACGTGGAGAATATCCTCCTCAAGCTCATCCAGGCCGCCGACTTCGACATCGCCAAGGCGGAGACCGGCATCATCTACATCGACGAGATCGACAAGGTGGCTCGCAAAGCCGAAAACCCGTCGATCACGCGCGATGTCTCCGGCGAGGGTGTGCAACAGGCGCTGTTGAAGATCCTCGAAGGTACCGTCGCCTCCGTGCCCCCGCAGGGCGGGCGCAAGCACCCCCATCAGGACTTTCTCCAGATCGACACCACCAAGGTGTTGTTCATCGTGGGCGGCGCCTTCGCCGGACTCGAGGAGATCATCAACCAGCGCATCGGCAAGCGTCCGCTCGGGTTCAACAACACCCCTGAGACCAAGGCGCCATCGGGTGACCCGTTCGCCCAGGTGCGGCCCGAGGATCTGCACAAGTTCGGCCTCATCCCCGAGTTCATCGGTCGCCTTCCGATGATTACCACTGTTTCCCCGCTCGACAGGCAGGCCCTCATGCGCATCCTCGTCGAGCCGAAGAACGCGCTGACTCGCCAGTTCCAGAAGCTCTTCGAACTCGATGGTGTCCAGCTCGAGTTCACCGAGGACGCGATTCAGGCAATCGCGGACCTCGCTCTCGAGCGCGGCACCGGGGCGCGTGGCCTGCGCGCCATCCTCGAGGAACTGCTGCTCGAGACCATGTTTGACGTGCCATCGGATGAGGACATCGCCCAGGTGGTCGTCACGCGGGAGGCTGTGCGTGGCGAGGGTAGGCCCACGCTTTTGCCGCGAGCCAAGCTGGCGCGCCGCCGCGATCTGTCGGCTTGATCGGGGGCGCCAGGAACCATCTCGCGGTCCTGGCGTGCGAGCGCTATCTTGGGGCGCATGACCGTTGGCTACCTGCGCTTTCCTCACATTCATGGTCAGTTCGTCACCTTTATCGCGGACGATGACGTATGGCTCGGGGAACTGGACGGCGGGAGGGCCACCCGGGTCACCCTGGGCGAACTTCGCCCCCGTAACCCCAGGTTTTCCCCGGACGGAAACCAGGTGGCCTTCACCGCGTCGACCAACGGCGGCGTCGATGCCTACGTCACCGATCTTGACGGTGGGACCACGCGTCTTACGTGGGTGAGTGCTTCCCATATGCTGGTCTCTGGCTGGCTTGACGACGAGCACATCCTGTTGAGTTCGACTCACGATTCGCGCCATCGCATTGATGCGTCGATGTACTCCCTCTCTCTCGATGGGCGGCTGACCCGTCTGCCATGGGGTATCGCCAGCGCGGCCTCGGTGCATCGAAAGGGGCGAGTAGTCGTCGCCACCTCAAACTTCGTCGATCCATCCGGATGGAAGCGCTATCGGGGCGGAATGGCGCAGCGGCTGTACGTCTCTCCGACGGGGGAGGGCGACTGGAAGCGGGTACTGAGCGAGCAGAAGGCGTCGCTGTCGTCGCCCACATGGGTGGGGGAACGGCTCGTGTTCACCGCGGACTTGGGCCTGACGCACGAGGCACAGGCCCAGGTGTGGTCCGTCAACGCGGCGGGTCGCGACCTGCGTCAGCACACGTCGCACACCTTCGCTGAGGGGTATGTGCGCAACGCCTCCAGCGATGGGCAATCTCTGGTCTACCACGCCCGCGGCGAGCTGTACTATCTGGCCTCCCTCAAGGCCGAGCCGCAACGTCTCGACATCACGGTGGCTCTCGGCAGACCTACGCCGGTGCAGGTGGCCCCCACGGACAGGCTGGAGCGAGTGGTGCCCGACCAGGGAGGCGATGCGTCGCTGGTGGAGTGGCGAGGCGCCGCATACCTGCTCACGCACCGCGGCGGTCCTGCCCGAGCGGTGGCCGATCGGCCGGGCGTGCGGGTACGTGAGCCCCGCTTCCTGGACGCGACGGGCAGGGCGGTGTGGGTCAGCGACGTCGACGGCGAGGACTGTCTGGAGATCGGCCCGCTGGACGGGGACGGCGCCACGCGGCGGATGGCCAGCGGCCGGTTGGGTCGTGTCATGTCGATGGAACCCAACCCGAGGGGAACCAAAGTGGCGGTAGGTAGCCACGATGGAACTGTCTACATCGTCGATGCGGCCCGCGCTTCGGTGAAGAAGGTCGGCCGATCGACGGTGGGTGAGGCCACGGGATTCGCGTGGTCTCCCGACGGGCGCTACCTCGTGTGGCGTTCGGGGATCGCCAGCGAGGGCACTCTAGGGCACCTGGTGGGCTATGACCTCGCGGACGAGATGGGGTTCACCCTCACCAAGGGGCGTTTCAACGACTTTTCTCCGGTATTCACCCGCGACGGCAGGTACCTGTGTTTCCTGTCGAGCCGCACCTTCGATCCCGCCTATGACGAGATGGGTTTCGACCTGGGATTCACCAACACCGTCCGCCCCTGGCTGGCGCCCCTGAGCGCGGTGGAACCCGCCCCCTTCGGGCCATCCGCGGACGGCTGGCCGCTCAGCGATCCCGAGGACAGGGGCAAGGGCGACAAGGACGAGGACCATATCGAATTCGACACCGACGGTTTCGAGGACCGACTCGTGGCCTTTCCCGTCCCGTCCGGCAGGTATGCCCACCTGCAGGCGACGAGGGACGGCGTGTTGTGGTGCGCCAAACGTTCCCTTGGGGAATTGGGGGCGCTGCGCGCGGGCGTCGAGGGCGAGGTCAAGGACACACTGGAGCATTTCTCGTTCCGGACCCGCAAGGCCACCGTCGTGGTGGAGGCCTGCGATAGCGGGACCGTGACCGGAGACGGAACGAGGCTCGTCGTACGCAGCGCGGACTCGGTGTGGGTGCAGGAGGCAGGGCAGGCGCCCTCCGACGATGACGCGAAGACCGTGGTGGATCTGAGCCGAATGCGCCGGACGCTGGACCTCGGCGCCGAGTGGAGGCAGATGTTCGACGAGAACGCACGGCTCATGCGAGATCATTACTGGCGCGAGGACATGGATGGCGTCGACTGGAAGACGGTGACGGATGCCTACCGTCCGCTGGTGGAGCGGATCACCACGCATGACGAACTCATCGACATCCTGACCGAATGCGTGGCCGAGCTCAATACATCCCACGCCTATGTCGTGCCCGGGTGCGACGGTAACGCCGAACCCCGGGCCGGCTATCTGGGCGCGGAGTTCGAACGCAACGCTAACGGAGAGGTGGTCATCTCGCGCATCCTCCCGGGCGAGAGTTCCGACCCGAGGGCACGATCCCCATTGCGAGCCGCAGGGGTGGCCGCATCACCGGGAGACGTCATCGTGGCCATCGACGGGCATTCCACCGCGGAAGCTCCAGCGGTGGGGGCGTTGCTGCTCGGTGCCGCGGGCAAGGTGGTGGAATTGACGCTGGCGCACAGAAGGCAGAAACGGCGCGTCGCCGTGGTTCCCACCGCCAGCGAGGCCTCCTTGCGGTATCACGAGTGGGTGGCCGGGCGGATCGACTACACCCGGGAGGCCTCGGGCGGACGCGTCGGCTATGTGCACGTGCCCGACATGATGGCGGGCGGCTGGGCGCAGTTCCACCGTCATGTCGAGGAGGCAATGCGGTGTGAGGCGGTGGTGGTCGATGTGAGGTTCAACAGCGGTGGGCACACGTCCGAGCTGATCCTCGAGCGGCTGGCTCGGCGGGCGGTGGCCTGGCGTGGCGCCCGGCATCATGACGACATCAGCACGTACCCGGCCCAGGCGCGCCGTGGGCCCGTCGTGTTCCTCACCAACGCCTATGCCCGCTCCGACGGGGACATCGTCACGGCCGCGGCCCAGAACCTCGGTCTGGGGCCCGTGGTCGGTGAACGCAGTTGGGGCGGTGTCGTCGGTATCGATGGCCGGTTCACCCTGGTGGATGGCACCAAGGTGACGCAGCCTCGCTACTGGTATTCGTTCCAGGACCGCGGATTCAAGGTGGAAAACCACGGCGTGAACCCAGATATTCCAGTCGAGGTTGGCCCGGGAGAGTGGGAATCTGATGCCGATGTCCAGCTTGATGTGGCCATCGCCGAGGCGTTGACTCGGTTGGGCGAGGAACCCGCGGTGATGCCGCCGGATTTCCCGCCACCAGCGCGTTTCGCCTGACGTAGGCTGACGACATGCTCATCACCATTGTTGGCGGCCACGGCAAGGTGGCCCTCATGCTCACGTCCCTGCTGGTGGAGGCCGGGCACGACGTCGTCTCCATGGTGCGCAACCAGGCGCATGTCGCGGCCGTGGGGGAGGCGGGGGCCACCGCCGTGGCTGCGGACGTGGAGCGCTTGGATCGTGCGGGTATCGCGCAATTGATCGGCGGGTCTGAGGCGCTCGTGTGGTCCGCTGGGGCGGGGGGCGGTGATCCGAAGCGTACCTATGCGGTTGACCGGGATGCCGCGATCCGTACCATCGATGCTGCTGTGGACGCTGGAGTGAAGCGCTTCATCATGGTCTCCTATAGCGGCTCCGGAAGGGATAACATCCCCGAGGACAATCCCTTCCACCCCTATTCTGTGGCGAAGGCAGCCGCCGATGCGCATCTGCGCGAGACCGCCTTGAACTGGACCATCGTGGCCCCCGGCCAACTCACGGGAGACGAGGCGACGGGACGCATCGAGGCCGGCCCGCACGTGTTGCAGGGCGCTACGTCGAGGGCCAACGTGGCCCAGGTGATCGCCGAGGCGGTGCCTCGGCCGGACCTGGGCGGCGTCAGTCTCTGGTTCCGTGACGGAGAGATCCCCATTGTCGAGGCCCTCAACGCTGCTCGGGACGCGAACCGTTAGCGAATACACGTCAGTCGATGATGAGCGGAACGAACCGGTAGGCCCCAAATCGTTCCATTCTCGGGGGATCTGGGGCGTGGGCGGCCGGAGCGGTGATCCGCCACATGCGTCCATTGACCGGGATGACCAGCACGCCGCTTGGGGCCAACTGGGCCACCAAAGGCTCAGGCAGGGTGGAAGCCATCGCTGAGACCAGGATGCGGTCGAATGGCCCGCGTTCCGGGGCGCCGAGTACACCCGGCGTCGCGGTCTGGATGCTGGCCCAGCCGCGTCGCGTGGCGGCAAGATTGCCCGCGCCCCATGCCGCTAGGTCCGCGATGCGTTCCACCCCCAACACCGAGCCGGTGGGGCCTGTGAGTTCGGCGAGGATGGCCGTGGTCCATCCTGACCCGGCACCCACGTCGAGCACGTGCGCTCCGACAGGTACGTCGAGCAGGTCCAGCATCTGGGCTACCGTCGTGGGTTGCGAGTTCGTCTGTCCGTCGAATAGAGGTAATGGCCGGTCCTCGCTGGCATGGGCGCGATGCTCCAGAGTGAGGAAATCGCTGCGAGGGGTGGCGGCCATGGCGTCGGCGACCCTGCGGGACACGAAGGCGGACATGACCCCATTGTCTCCGAGCCTTCGTCGTCGGTATGGCTGACCTATGCTGGCGCCATGCCAAGCCATACCTGGAACCGCTCATGAGGCCTGCCTGGGCCAAGCTCGGGCTTGGGATGGCGGGGGTTCTGGGCGCTGGCGCCGTGGGCCTTGGCGCGGTGGCGGGCTGGATCATGAACGGTACCCGTCGTCCGGCGCTGCCCTATACGTTCAGCCCTTTCGAAGTGGGGGCCGTGGCCGAGGACGTGCGGTTTCGCGCCAGCGACGGGGTGTGTCTGGCCGGCTGGTGGTTTGACCAACCCGATGCCAGCCTGGTGGTGATTTGTGCCCATGGGCACGGACACGGCAAGGCGGAGATGCTGGGTATTGGCCCCGGCCTATGGCGTGCCGGATTTCCCGTGCTGCTGTTCGACTTCCGAGGCAACGGAGCATCCGGCGATGGCCCTAAATCCATCGCCCACTACGAACAGCGCGACCTTCGTGCCGCCGTCGATCATGTCGCCTCCCGGCATCCCGGGGCGCGGATCGCCGTCGTTGGGTTCTCCATGGGGGCATCCACCGCACTCCTGACCGCCGCCACCGAGCCGCGCATCGACATCCTCGTTCTAGACTCGCCCTTCGCCACCCTCAGCGGGGTGGTGGCCAACAAGTTGCGGGGAGCCCGCGTCCTGCTGCCAGTGGTGGCGGCGATGAACCGCTTGGGCTATGGGTATTCGTTGTCCGACGTGAGACCCATCGACGTCGTCGCGGATATCGCGCCGCGTCCACTCATGCTGCTCCACGGCACCAAGGACTCGATCATCCCCTTTGCCCACGCCGAGGCGCTGGTGAAAGCAGCGGGCGCTCGTAACGTGGAATTCGTCGCCTTCCCGGGCGCCGATCACTGTGGCGGCTACTTTGAGGACCGCCCCGGATACATCGCACGGGTGGCGGACTTCCTGAGCCGTTCGGCGATGCCCCGACCGCCAAAGGGCAGCTAGGCTCATTCCCGTGAGTCAGTTCTCTTCCCTCGACCTGCCGCTGCTCTATGCCGGGAAGGTGCGCGAGATCTATGCCCTCCCCGACGACCGGGTGTTGATGGTGGCCACGGACAACATCTCCGCTTTCGACCACGTCTTACCCACACCTATCCCAGGCAAGGGAGCCGTGCTGACGCGGCTGTCGCTGTGGTGGTTCGAGCGGCTCGCCGACGTGGTGGCCAACCATGTCGTCAGTGACGACGTGCCCCAGGCGGTGGCGGGGCGTGGCCTCGTCGTCGAACGTCTGGATATGGTGCCGGTGGAGTGTGTGGCACGCGGCTACCTCACCGGCTCCGGATGGGCCGAATATCAGCGGACGCGAACCGTCTGCGGCGTGCCGCTGCCGGAGGGGCTGCGCGACGGGGACAAGCTGCCCGAGCCCATCTTCACCCCCGCCATCAAGGCCGAGGTGGGCGAGCACGACGTCAACGTCGACTTCGCCACCATCGCCCGGCTGCACGGTGAGGACGTGGCGTCCCAACTCCGAGACCTCACCCTGGACGTGTACTCGCGGGCGGAGCAGATCGCGGCCGAGCGTGGCATCATCATCGCCGACACCAAGCTGGAGTTCGGTCGCCGTGACGATGGGACCCTCGTGCTGGCCGACGAGGTGCTCACCCCCGACTCCTCCCGCTTCTGGGATGCGGCTGGCTGGCGGCCCGGCGTGGCGCTGCCAAGCTTCGACAAGCAATTCGTCCGCGATTGGTTGAAGGACTCGGACTGGGACCGCCAATCGAATCCGCCAGCGTTGCCCGACGATGTGGTGGCCGCCACTCGGGCCCGCTACGTCGAGGCCTACGAACGGATCACGGGCCAACCCTTCGAGTGAGGTCAGTCGCGTTCCCGCGCAATGAACGCCCAGGCGCCCTCGCCAGAGCTGAGTTTGACCCACACACGGTCGAAATGTTCCGCGTTGATCACCTCGACGGCGGCCAGTTCGGATTCGCTGACCTCATAGCGCATCCCGGCGATTAGGTCGTCGGGATCGCCGGGAACCGCAGCGGGCTGGCGTTCGATGCCCAGGGTCTCCAGCGTGTCGGTGTGCACCTCGATGAGCTTGAGCCGGTACCCAGGCAGTGAATCGAGCCTTCCGGTGAGCCGTCGCCCGTGGACCCGGCGATGCACGTGGGCTTGCGTGAATGCGCCGTAGGAGAACACCTGCGTGGTGCCGGGGATGACCTTCGCCTCGCCGGGGACGTCGATCCTTGAGCAGATGAGATCGATGGCATCGGGCAACTCGTCGGTGTGCTGGGACGCCTCGATAGCTCCCGTTGCGACGGCGGTGGCGAGCTGCTGCTCGGAAAGCCCGTGGATCACAACGTCGATCCCGCGGCGCTGCAGCGCCCTAGTCGCCTCTCGCAGAGCCTGGGCACCGGAGGCATCCATGACCAGCATCCGGTGGGCGCGGATGATGACGCCACGCACGTCGCTGGCGGCCGAGACCGTCTCCACGAACCGCCTCGCATCGCCGTAAAAGAGGGCGCCATCGATGCGGTACACGGCCACTTGGTCGTGAAGCTCGTGAGTAGGGAAGTCGACCAGCCCTTTGGGGGTGCTGGCGGGCAGGTGCTCACGACGCACGGCCGAGGTGGCGGACATGTGCCGCAGGCTCAAGATGGCCGCCATAGCTACACCGAGCAACACGGCGACAATGAGGTCCAGCAGTACCGTCGTGGCGCAGGTAGCCACGAAAGTGAGCCGGTCCGCCCGGGTGGTTCGCCAGATCCGGGTGGCGACACCGACGTCGATCATGCGCGCGGCGGTCATGATGAGCACGCCTGCCAGCGCGGACAGCGGGATCCGGGCCACGATGGGAGCCAAGACCGCGATGACGATGATGAGCACCACCGAGTGGCTGATAGCTGCCAGGCGGGTGCGCCCACCCGCCCGGATGTTGACCGCGGTCCGGGCGATGGCGCCGGTGGCGGGCAGGCCACCGAACAGGCCCGAGCCGATGTTGGCGATGCCCTGCCCGAGGAGTTCACGGTCGGCATTGGTGCGTGGCACCTCGCTAACTACGCCGTCCGCGACGCGGGCGCTGAGCAGGGACTCCAGCGCGGCCAACGCCGCGATGGCCAGTGCCGAGGCGGCGAGCTGCATGAGCAGAGGCGCCGACATGGGCGGCAGTGCTGGCGCAGGTAGGCCCTGGGGGAGCTGGCCGATGGTCTTCACCGGCAGGCGAGCGAACACAGCGACGATGGTGGCCACCGCGATGGCGATGAGCGAGGCCGGCAGCTTGGCCGCGAACCGTTGGAGCAGGCCTTGGATGAGCATGACGAGTGCTACGAGCGCGAGGGGCGCGACGGCCTTGGACCAGTCGGTGTGGTGAAGCGCCTGCCAACTGGACACGAGTGTCGACTCCGACTCGCCCTTGACGGTGTCGAGTGCCAAGGGGATCTGCTGCACGGCGATGATGACACCGATGCCAAAAGTGAAACCCTCGACAACGGGCCACGGGATGAGATCGACGGCGCGCCCGAGCCCGGTGATCGCCATGATCAGCAGGATGCCTCCGGCCATGATGGCCAGGAGGGGCACGCTGTGCAGCCCGAACTGCGCGATGACGGGCAGGAGGATGACGGTCATCGCGCCGGTGGGGCCTGAGACCTGGAGATGGGAGCCGCCAAAGACGGCAGCCAGTATGCCCGCGACGATGGCTGTGATGAGCCCGGCCGCAGCGCCGGCTCCGGAGGCGACGCCGAAGCCCAGCGCTAGGGGGAGCGCGACAATGCCGACGGTGAGTCCTGCGAGCAATTCCCGGGGCCAGCGCTTGCCTAGGCCGCGGTAGTCATCGCGGGCGGGCGCCAAGCGGCGCCACGGTGTGAGAGGAAGATCGAGGCGAGCGACGTTCACGCATCGGACTCTAGCGACCTTGGAGCCGCTAGCCTGGGGGGCATGGCCGTTGCCCTTCGTGTGATCCCCTGCCTCGACGTGCACGATGGGCGTGTCGTCAAGGGCGTCAACTTCACCAATCTTCGCGATGCCGGGGATCCCGTCGAGTTGGCCGCCAAGTACAGCGCCGAGGGCGCCGATGAACTTACCTTCCTCGATATCTCGGCCTCCTCGGAGGGGCGGGCGACGACACGCGACATGGTCGCTCGTTGTGCCGAGACCGTGTTCATCCCGCTTACGGTCGGTGGGGGAGTGCGTAGCGTTGACGACGTCGACCTACTGCTGCGTCACGGCGCCGACAAGGCGGGCATCAACACCGGTGCTTTGGCCCGTCCCGCCGTGATTGACGAGATCACCCATCGCTTCGGCAACCAGGTGCTGGTGCTTTCCGTGGATGCTCGCCGCGAGCCCGGCATGGCCTCCGGCTTTGGGGTCACCACCCATGGGGGGCGACGCGGCGCCGGTGTGGATGCTATCGCGTGGGCCAAGGAGGCTTGCGCACGCGGCGTCGGAGAGATCCTGCTCAACTCCATGGACGCCGACGGCACCACCGACGGCTTCGATCTCGAGATGATTCGCGCTGTGCGTGAGGTGGTGGATGTGCCTCTCATCGCGTCCGGTGGGGCTGGCACTGTCGAGCACTTCGTCGAGGCCGCTCGAGCGGGGGCGGATGCGGTGCTGGCGGCCAGCGTGTTCCACTATCAACGGCTGACCATCGACCAGGTCAAGACCGGGCTCCGCGAGGCCGGTTTCGAAGTGAGGTAGCGAAGGAGAACCATGGATTGCCTGTTCTGCGCCATCGTCGACGGCGAGATCCCGGCCAAGAAGATCTACGAGGACGAGGCGACGCTCGCTTTCCTTGACATCAACCCCTGGCAAGACGGCCACGCCTTGGTCATTCCCAAGCGTCACGTCGAGGATTTCCTGACCGACGACGAGGCTCTGGCCGAGGCCGGCCCGGCCATCGCCAGGGTGGGCCGGTTGCTCAAGGACAGGCTGGGGGCCGCCGCATGCAACGTGCTGGCCAACTGCGGCGCCGTTTCGGGGCAAGAGGTCTTCCACGCCCACGCCCATGTGATTCCGCGCTATGCAGATCGCCCTGGGATCGCGGGCATGAAGGGCGGGGCTACCGCAGACTTGGATGTTCTCTTAGAGCGAATCGTGGGTCAGTGATTCGGACAGCGTTCTCCCGTATCTTAGTAGTTGAAGAGTAAAGCGCTTCTTCGGGGTGGTAGCCCCAGACAAGATATGGAAGGACTTCCCATGAAGCCCACCAAACTCGTAGGCATCCTCGTCCTCATCGCCGGCGCCCTCATGGTGGTCTCCGGCGGCCTCGCGTGGGGTGTCACCAGCTCTCAGCTCGCGGCCGAGAAGATCACGGTGCCGGAGGACTCGGAGTTCATGGGTGGCGCGTTCCGAGGCAAGCAAGTCGCCGGCCCTTTGACCGCGTTCGCCCAAGCGGAAACGATCCGGCAACACACCGTGAAGATCACCGACAAGACATTCGCCGAACTCGGAACCCTTGCCCGCGAGGCCGAGGCGGCGGGGGATACCGCAGCCGTGGAGAAGTACAATGAGCAACGCACCACGGTGCAGACCGCCTCGTTCCTGCGTGCTTCGCTGTTCACCTCCGTGCTCGCCTTCGGGATCTCGCTTCTGGTCATGGGCGCCGGCCTCCTGTTCGGGCTCATTGGGTGGGCTCTCACCCGGATCAAGCCCGCGACGCTGCCCCATGAGGGGGCCACGGCTTCGGCCTCGCCAAGCGGGGCCGAGAGGCCTGGTGAATAGTCACGAGTTGCCTGACGGCCAGCCCATCGTCGACATGCCGCGTCCGCGCGACGACGGAGGGCTGGCCGATCGTCTTACAATGCGGGACGTTGGAGAGAAACGCTTGACTAATGGGCGCTGAGGGGAAAGCATGGGACCCATGGCTTGCAACTGGCTCGTAATCCTCACCTAGCGCTTCGCGGTTGCACACGAAGCGCTCCCTCGTATGCCTACGGGCAGCGGGGGTTTTTTTCTGACGAGACGGTGCCACAGGTAAAGGAGAAGCAATGTCGCACGAAGAAGGTCAGGTGTTGACGGGAGCCCAGGCTCTGGTCGAGTCCCTTGAACGCATGGGCGTCGACGTAGCCTTCGGCATCCCCGGCGGCGCCATCCTTCCTGCCTATGACCCCCTCTACGACTCGACGATCCGCCACATCCTCGTGCGCCACGAGCAGGGAGCCGGCCACGCCGCGGAGGGCTACGCCATGAGCACCGGGCGGGTGGGCGTGTGCATCGCCACATCCGGCCCGGGAGCCACCAACCTGGTTACCCCCATCGCCAACGCCTACATGGACTCGACCCCGCTGGTGGCCATCACTGGGCAGGTCAACAGCTTCGCCATCGGCACCGATGCTTTCCAGGAGGCAGACATCCGGGGCATCACGATGCCCATCACCAAGCACTCCTTCCTCATCAAGGACGTGCGCGACATTCCGTTGGCCATCCAGGAGGCGTTCCACATCGCCAGCACCGGCCGTCCCGGTCCAGTCCTGGTCGACATCGCCAAGGATGCGCTTGCGGCCAGCGCGGCGTTTAGGTGGCCCACCGAGTTGGACCTGCCCGGCTACCGTCCCACCATCAAGCCCAACGCCCGCCAGATCCGGGCCGCGGCCAAGCTCATTGCCCAGTCCAAGCGGCCCGTGCTCTACGTCGGTGGCGGCGTCATGAGCGCCAGGGCCCATGAGGAACTGGCCGAGCTCGTGGCCAAGACGGGCATCCCCGTGGTGACCACGCTCATGGCGCGTGGGGTTTTCCCGGACAGTCACGAACTCAATCTCGGCATGCCCGGCATGCATGGCACCGTGGCGGCCGTCGGGGCGCTGCAGAAGGCGGATCTCATCGTCGCGCTGGGCACCCGCTTCGACGACCGCGTCACGGGCAAGCTGGACAGTTTCGCCCAGCAGGCCAAGGTGATTCACGCCGATATCGACCCGGCCGAGATTGGCAAGAACAAGGCCGTTGACGTGCCCATCGTTGGCGATGTCAAGCAGACGCTCGTCGCCTTGAACGAGGCCATCGACGGACACCCCGCCCCCGAGGCAGACGCGTGGCGCAGGCAACTCAAGGCGCAGAAGGAGCGATATCAGCCGCGGTGGGACGAGGCCCCCGACGGGCAACTGTCGCCCCAGGAGGTGATCCAGAGAATTGGGCAACTCAGCCCAGAGGACACCATCTTCGTCACTGGTGTCGGCCAGCACCAGATGTGGGCCGCGCACTTCCTGCCGCACGAGAGGCCCAACACCTGGCTCAACTCGGGCGGCGCCGGCACCATGGGCTTCTGTGTTCCCGCCGCGATGGGAGCCAAGGTGGCCCATCCGGGCACCACGGTGTGGGGGATCGACGGCGACGGGTGCTTCCAGATGACCAATCAGGAACTGGTCACCTGCGCCCTCAATCAGATTCCCGTCAAGATCGCGGTGATCAACAACAACGTGCTGGGTATGGTGCGCCAGTGGCAATCTCTGTTCTACGAGGGACGCTATTCCAACACCGACCTGCGCACCGAGTCCCTGCCGGACTTCCCGAAGCTCGCCGAGGCCATGGGATGCGTCGGGCTCCGGGCCACCAACGAGGAGGAAATGGACGCCGCGATCCGGCAGGCGCTCGAGATCAACGATCGCCCGGTGGTGGTGGAGTTCGTCGTCCACAAGGACGCCATGGTGTGGCCCATGGTGCCGGCGGGCGTCAGTAACGACGAGATCCGCATCGCCCGCGACATGGCCCCCGAGTGGGAAGAGGAAGTGCTGTGAGAATCCATACCCTGTCCATCCTGGTCTCCGACAAACCGGGCGTGCTGGCCCGCATCGCGGCCCTGTTCTCGCGGCGAGGCTTCAACATCGCATCGCTAGCCGTTGGCCCCACAGAGCGTTCAGGCGTGTCGCGCATGACCGTGGCGGCACAGGTCGA
The DNA here is from genome assembly GCA_041854805.1 of Arachnia sp. GTDB lineage: Bacteria > Actinomycetota > Actinomycetes > Propionibacteriales > Propionibacteriaceae > Arachnia. The sequence goes on along the minus strand of JBHADA010000107.1, from coordinate 25,712 downwards.
CGACGACGCCGTGCTGGAGCAGATCGTCAAGCAGCTATACAAGCTGGTCGAGGTCCGCAAGGTGCTCGAATTGGGCGATCAGGCGGTGCGGCGCGAGATGATGCTGGTCAAGGTCCGTGCCAACTCGTCGACGCGCAGCCAGGTCATCGACGTGGTCTCCCTGTTCCGGGGGAAGGCCGTTGATGTGTCGGCCGAGACCATCACCATCGAGGCCACTGGCAGCGACGAGAAGCTGAGGGCGCTGCTGGAGATGCTCACCCCGCACGGCATCGTCGAACTCGTCCAGTCTGGCCAAGTAGCGTTGGGCCGTGGAGCCAAGACGCTGGCTGATAAGACCAACAAGTAGACAATCAACTAGGAGAAACCCCAATGGCAGACATGTTCTACGACAACGACGCGGATCTCGCGATCATCCAATCGCGCAGTGTCGCCGTCATCGGCTACGGTTCGCAGGGCCACGCGCACGCGCTCAGCCTGCGTGACTCCGGCGTCGACGTCCGGGTGGGGCTTCGTCCCGGCTCGAAATCCGCGGCCAAGGCGGAGGCTGAGGGGTTGCGGGTGCTCCCTGTTGCCGAGGCGGTGGAAGAGGCCGACCTCATCATGATCCTGGCTCCAGACCAGGTGCAGCGCAAGCTCTACGCCGAGGAGATCGCTCCCCATCTGACCAAGGGAGATGCGTTGTTCTTCGCGCACGGCTTCAACATCCGCTTCGGCTACATCACGGCGCCGGAAGGCGTTGACGTGTGCATGGTGGCGCCGAAGGGTCCCGGCCACCTGGTGCGCCGCGAATACTCGAACGGACGCGGTGTGCCGGCGATCATTGCCGTCGAGGTCGACGCCACTGGCAACGCCTGGCCGCTGGCGCTGAGCTACGCCAAGGCCATTGGTGCCCTGCGCGCGGGCGGCATCAAGACCACGTTCACGGAGGAGACCGAGACCGATCTGTTCGGCGAGCAGGCCGTGCTGTGTGGCGGCGCCTCCGCGCTGATCCAGGCGGGCTTCGAGACTCTCGTCGAGGCCGGCTACCAGCCGGAAGTGGCCTACTTTGAGTGCCTGCACGAACTGAAGCTGATCGTCGACCTCATGTACGAGGGTGGCATCGCCAAGCAGCGCTGGAGCATCTCCGATACCGCCGAGTTCGGCGACTACGTCTCTGGCCCCCGCGTCATCGACGCTCACGTCAAGGAGAACATGAAGGCCGTTCTCGGTGACATCCAGTCGGGAGCCTTCGCCAAGCGGTTCATCGATGATCAGGACGCCGGCGCGCCCGAGTTCAAGGAACTGCGGGCCAAGGGCGAGGCGCACCCGATCGAGGCCACCGGCCGCGAGCTGCGCAAGCTGATGAGCTGGGTCGAGACCACCGACACGGACTACGTGGAGGGTTCGGCGGCCCGCTGAGGCAACCGATGCCGACGAGGCGGCGCCCGCGCTGGCGTCGCCTCGTCGACTTTGCGCCCTAGGCCAAGATCGCCGCGATCTCCGGGCAGTGTTCGCGGTAGCCGTCGAGCAAACGAGCTCCCACGGTGGGGGAATCCACCAGCGGATGGATGGCGAAACCCTCCCACGCCGCCCCTGCGTCGCCCTTGAGTGCGGCGTCGAGAATGCGTCGCTCGGCGGCGCGCAGGCGAGCCATGCGGCCGAGCTGTTCCAATGTCGGAGGGGCAACGGGTAGGGGGCGCACCCCAGCCCCGTTGACGAGGCAGCCCACCTCGACGGTGAGGTCCGCGGGAAGCTGGGTGACGACCGGTCCGTTGTCTCCGCTGCCGTTGGCGACGTTGAGGATCATCCGTGCGGGCGTATCGGTCGCTATCGCCGTCATGAGCCGAAGCGCCACTTCTTGGTAGCCGCCGCCCGCGATGTCCTCCTCTAGGCGTTCCTCATCGCGGCCTTCCGCCATGTAGGTAGCCTCGCGGGTGTGCAGCGCGTCGCGCCACTGGTCCAGTGGGGAATCGCAGCACTGGTTTGCCACGGTCTCGTAGAAGCCGCCCTGCTGGCGCAGTAGGAACTCCCCGCGGGTCTGGCCGGAATCGCGGATGCGGCGGATGGCGTCGTCGGTATGGAGGTAGTAGTAGAGGTATTCGTTGGGCAGAGCACCTGTTTGGCGCACGTAGTCGAGGCCGATGAGACGGGCCTCCTCGATGCCGACGAGCAGGGCGTCATCGGCTAGCAGTGTGGGGAGAAGATCTACTTCATCGCGTCGCACCGCGCGCAGCCAGCCGAGGTGGTTGAGCCCTAGGTAGTCGTAGTCGGCGTCGGCAGGCGATACGCCGAGCGTGCGGGCCGCGCGCCGCACCAGCCCGATGGGGGTGTCGCAGATCCCGACCACTCGTTTTCCCAGCACCTGCTGCATGGCCTCGGTGACGATGCCCGCGGGGTTGGTGAAGTTGATCACCCAGGCCCCTGGGGCCTCGGCCGCGATGGTTTCAGCGACACGGCGCATGACGGGAATGGTGCGCAGCGCGTAGGCCAGCCCGCCCGGGCCGACGGTTTCCTGACCCAACACGCCTAGGTCCAGGGCGACCCTTTCGTCGGTCACCCGAGCGGCGGCGCCGCCCACGCGGATGGCGGAGAACACGAAATCGGCTCCGTGCACGGCCTCCCTAAGCTCCGTCGTGACCCGCACTCGAGTGGCTTCGTGGCCCAGCCTGCCGGCCATTTCCGACGTGATGCGTTCGATGACCCTGAGCCGGGTCGAGTCGATGTCGTGCAGCACCACCTCGTCCACGCGCATCCCGGTGGCCTGTCGCGCCACGGCCTCGTAGACCAGGGGGGTGCGGAACCCGCCGCCGCCCAGGATCGCAAGTCTCATCCGAGTAACACCTCCAGGCTGGAATCGTCGTCGAGGAAAAGATTGGGCTCGCGGTCCGTGATCAGGGCATCGAACTGCGTGACGTGTCCAACGCTCATGAAGCCCGAGCCGGGGAACTTCTCCGCGTCCGCCATCAGGAAACATCGTTCGGACGATGCCATGAGGCCGCGTTTGATGGGCACCTCGCTGGGCGTCGTATCCAGCACTGCGCCGTCGGGGGCGATCCCCGAAGTGCCAAGAAAGGCCTTGTCCATGCGTACTTGGCGCAGCATCGACTCCGCCCAGGTGCCCACCATGGATCGGTAGGTGGAGCGAACGATGCCGCCGACCACCATGAGATCGACGGCGGGAGCGGACTCGAGCGCCTGGATGACGGCCAGCGACGACGTCACCACGGTGAGCTGTCGTTCCACGAGCAGGGGAGCCAGCGCCGCCACCGTGGTTCCGCTGTCGAGGCCCACGACGTCTCCGTCTTCGATGAGTGTGGCCGCGCGTTGAGCGATGGCCTGCTTGGCCGCTGGCGCCGATTTCGCCACCTCCGCGAAATGGCGCGGGTCGCGCTCGGGCTGGATGCTGCCGCCGATGTCGCCGGCGCCGCCGCGGAGCCGGCGCAGTTGCCCTTCCTGGGACAAGGTGTCGAGGTCGCGCCGGATCGTGGCCTCCGAGACCGCCAGGTTGGCACATAGCTCGGCCACGGTGACGAAGCCGCGCTCGCGGACGCTGGCCACGATGCGTCGGTGTCGGTCTTCGGTGAGCACGGCCACAATCTAGCAGCCTTTCAATCAAGAACAGTCAGAACCAGCCGTTTACTGGCTCAATCGATCAGATTCTGTCATGATGGCTCGAACAGCGATGAAGCTGTCCCAAGGACTCGAAGGAGCACAATGCGACGCCGCAGGTTTCTCATCTCAGCCCTCGCCGTCAGCGCGCTGGCCGCGTGCGCACCGGGCAGTGGCAGCCCCTCGGAGGGCGCCAGCCGGCCCGCCGGCGATATCAAGACCGACCTGGCCACCCTCGGCGACATCGAACTGGTGGTGTGGGATCAGGAGGTGCGCGGATCCCAGAACGACGCGCTGGTGGCGCTGAACGAGGCATTCCAGAAGAAGTATCCCAACATCACCATCAAAAGGGTCAGCCAGTCCAACGACGATCTTCAGCAGCAGATCGCGCTGGCGCTGTCGGGCAACGACGTGCCCGACGTGGCCCAGGTCAACAACGCGCGCGGCGACATGGGGCAGTACGTCGCCGCTGGCCAGCTCACCAACCTGGAGCCCTACGCCAAGGCCTACGGCTGGGGCGACCGGTTCGTCGCCTCGGTACTGAGCAAGATGCGCTATTCGAAGGACGCCAAGACCTTCGGTGAGGGAGATCTCTACGGACTTCCCCAAACCGGTGAAGTAGTGGGCATCTTCTACTCCGCCAAGAAACTCAAGGCCCTCGGTATCGAGGCGCCGTCGACCTGGGAGGAGTACTTCGCCGCGTTGGACAAGGCGAAGTCGGCGGGGGAACAGCCCATGGTGCTGGGTAATCTCGACAAGTGGCCCGCCTTCCACGTGTTCGGCCCGCTCCAGGCGAACTATCTGCCGGCCGAGCAGATCGTGGCACTCGGCATGGGCAACGCGGGAGCCGACTGGGTCTCAGACGCCAACAAGACCGCCATGACGCGGTTCGCCACGTGGGGCACCGAGGGCTACTTCGGGTCGTCGCCCAACGGCACGGGGTATGATCCGGCGTGGACGGCGTTCACTAAGGGCACCGGAGTTTTCCTTCCGGCTGGGAGCTGGCTGGGGACGGACCTCGAGGCCGCTATGGGAGAGGACGTGCGGTTCATAGCCCCGCCGCCAGGCGCGGATCAGAAGCTGGCCACCACCGGCGGCACGGGCATCCCCTTCGCCATCCCGGCCAAGGCCAAGAACCCCGACGCGGCGGCCGCTTACATCGACTTCATCACCACCGACGAGGCCATGGGCACCATCGCGAACAACGGGGGCATGCCGGTCAACCGCACCAGCGAACTCGCGCCCAAGAAAGGAGTCCAGAAAGACATCTTCGAGGCCTTCGCTAAGGTCTCGAGCGAGGGCGTCTTGCTGCCTTACCTCGACTATGCCACGCCCACCTTCTCCGTCACGGCGGGCCAGGGCTTCCAGGAAGTGCTTGGCGGGCAGCGGAGCCCCGATGCCGTCCTGAAGGCGTTCCAAGAGGACTACGGCGCGTTCGTGGGTGGGTGAGACAACGGTGCAGGTACGACGCAGGCATCCGTCGGCGGTGGCCCGAGGGGTGATGACGCCATATCTCTTCGTGCTGCCCGCGCTGCTGGTCTATGGCGCCTTCATGCTGTATCCGGTGATTCGCACGGCTCAGTTCTCCCTCTACGAGTGGAGTGGGTTCGGGCCGGCCCAGTTCGTCGGCACCGGCAACTATGTGGCGCTGACCAGCGACGCGCGGTTCCTGGCGTCGATTGCCCATGCGCTGTATCTCATCGTGTTCTACTCGTTTCTGCCGCTGATCGTGGGCCTAGTCTTGGCGGCCATCCTGAGACGGGGTCAGGTCCGCGGCATCGGGGTGTTTCGCGTGCTGATCTTCCTGCCGCAGGTCATCGCCCTCGTGGTGGTGGCGGTGGCCTGGCGGCAGATCTACAACCCCGACGGCACGCTCAACCAGATGCTGGCCTTGGCTGGCGTGGAGTCGCGGACTGGTTGGCTTGGCGAACCCGACCTGGCTCTCACCGCCGTGGGCATCGTCGGCTTTTGGCTCGAGACGGGGCTGGTCATGCTGCTGCTCCTGGCCGGCATGAATCGGATCCCGGGCGAACTGTATGAGGCATCCCGGCTGGATGGCGCCGGTCCGGTGCGCGAGTTCTTTGCGGTGACCCTGCCCGCCGTCAAAGGGGAGATCGCCACCGCTTTGGTGCTCACCATCATCGCCGCGCTGAAGACCTTCGACTTGGTGTATATGACCACGGTGGGCGGCCCAGGATCGGCCACCACCGTGCCCAGCTACGAGGTGTACAGCAGAGCGTTCCGGCTCAAGGATGTGGGGTCCGCTTCCGCAGTGGCGATCGTGCTGACGGTGCTGGTGTTCCTCATCAACCTGCTGGTCAGCCGTATCGGTGAGGAGCGAGACGCATGAAGACGTCGTCAGCGGAGCGGGTTCTCAACTACGTGATCTTGACGCTGTTCACGCTGTTCGCGCTCTTTCCCGTCATCACCATCGTGGGTACCGCGTTCGGCCCGCAGTTGGGGGTGACCGATCCAGGGCCGCACTGGGGCAACATCGTTGACGCATGGAACCAGGGACGCTTTGGCGATTCGCTGTTGAGGTCGCTGGCAGTGGCGGCCTTGGTGGTGCCCGTCGCGCTGGTCTTGTCCATCCTGGCGGGCTATGCCTTTGGCACCATGCGGTTCAAGGGGGCGGATGTGTTGTTCTACATCTTTCTCCTGGGACTGATGGTGCCAGCCGAGGCGGTCGTGGTGCCGCTCTTCTTCGACCTGCGGACGTTGAACCTGACCGACACCATCTGGGCCGTGGCCCTGCCTCAGATCGCCCAGTCCATCTCCTTTGGCACCTTCTGGATGCGGGCCCAGTTCCGCGCCATGCCGCCCAACCTGGTGGAGGCTGCTGCCATCGACGGCTGTACCAGCCTTGGTGCGCTGCGGCGGGTGCTCGTTCCACCCGCCGCACCGTCCATCGCCACTGTCTCGGTGCTCATGTTCATGTGGACGTGGAACGAGTTCCTCATCCCGCTGGTCATGTCGCCCGGGGCCACGTGGCGCACCGCCCCGCTCGGGTTGTCGGTGTTCAAAGGGCAATACACTGCTGACGGCGCGCTCATGGCGGCCGCCGGCCTCATCGTCGCGGCTCCCATCGTCGCCATGTTCATCGCGCTGCAGCGGTACTTCATCAACGGCATGCTGGAAGGAACATCGGGCAAATGACAGACCACGACCACGACGACACGCGATGCGAGCGATGCTGGTCTTGGGATCCGCTGGCCGCCCAACGCGCCGATGAGCATCCGCCTTTGGACGTGCTGAGCACCGGCACCATCTTCTTCGACCTGATCTTCACGGGGTTGGAGCGGATGCCGGCCCCGGGCGAGGAGCGTTACACAACGGGCATGGGGTCGTGCCCAGGGGGCATCGCGAACCTGGCCACCGCGCTGGCGCGGCTGGGGCTGCGCACTGGGCTCGTCGCGGGGTTCGGCGACGACACCTACGCGGACTGGATATGGCACACCCTCGCCCAAACCGAGCGCATTGATCTCAGCTCCTGCCCGAGATTCGAGAATTTCCATACGGCCATCACGGTGTCGATGACGGTGGGCGGCGACCGTGCGATGGTGACCCACATGCACGAGTTGCCGCAGCGGCTCGAGCCCTACATCCTGGCCGCGCCCCGGTCCCGGGCAGCCGTGCTCGATCTCTCCGGTGAGACATCGTGGTGGCGTACTCTCGCGTCGCGCGGCACCATACTGTTCGCCGACGTCGGCTACGACGAGACCGGTAAGTGGGACCGGGCCGATCTGGAGCCACTGCGGCACTGTCACGGTTTCACCCCGAATGCGGTGGAGGCGATGCGTTACACCCGCACCGATTCACCCGCACAGGCCGTGCGCAAGTTAGCCGAGCTGGTGCCGTTCGCCGTCGTCACGGACGGAGTGTCTGGTTCATACGCCATCGACCAGAGCACCGGTGAGGAGGCGTACTGCCCCGCGGTGGCCGTCGAGGCGATCGACGCTACGGGCGCCGGCGACGTGTTCGCCTCCGCGATCGTGCTGGGTACCCTGGCCGGTTGGGCTTTGGAACACAGGCTCCGGTTCGCCTCGCTGTGTTCCTCGCTGGCCGTACGGCAGTTCGGCGGATCGCTCGCCGCGCCGGGCTGGGGTGACATCTCTGACTGGTGGCGCTGCACCACGGCACGGGCCAAGGAAGGCGACCTGCGCGCGGAATACATCCGCAAAGACTACGCCTTCCTGGGCGACGTCGTGCCAGAGCACGAGGTGCACGGCGTCCGGCGTGCCCAGGCGACATTCGCGATCCACTCGGATCTGAATGCCTCGAGGCAACAAAATTAAGATATGTGCGGAGAATCTCAAACGCTTGGCACCAGGAAAGCGCCCGCAGGGCGTAAAACTATGTGGTTACGGGGAGGGCTCCCCATAGCGCTGTTGATGACCCGGCCCTACTCTGTCGACAGCCAAGTGGAGGAGAGCTATGTCGACCATGATTGGTGCCAATCCCGACGCGCTGCGAGAGCTTGCTAGGGAAGCCACCCGTGCCGCTCAGCGGATCAACGATGCGGCGGAGAGTCTGACTGCTGGGATTGAATCCCAGCAGTGGCGTGGCCAGGACGCGGAGCGATTTCGTCAGCTATGGTTCGAAGAGCATCGGCCATCGCTGGCGGCGGCTACTGATTCGCTTGTGCAAGCTGCCAGGACGGTTTCACGTAACGCGGATGAGCAGGAGGAGACCAGCGCCGCCCTCGGCGGCCCGAACGCCGGGCCTGTCCGTACTCCGGCTCCAGGCGGGTCGATCGCGCCGGACGGGGTTTTCTGGCCGAAGACCGATCTAAAGGTTGTGCCGGAGGCCTCATATACCTTCGGCGAGGATGGCGGGTTGGAGATGACCCTGCTCGACATGAAAGCAGTGTTCGGGCCCTCCGGCGAGTACTCTGCCGATGGGCGGATCTTTGGCCGAGGTGCCAGTGCCAGCTTTGAGTATGAGGTCGGGGTCATCGGAAGCCGTGCCTCCTGGGGAGACGGGGAGGTGGCGGTAGCCTCGCAGCTACTACTCGGTAGGGCGGCCGCTGAGAGCCGGATGGATCTGGGCCTAGCGGACCTGGTCGCCTCGGGCGAGGCCCGTGCCGGGGCGGAAGCCGAGGCGAGAGTCGAGCTCGAAGAGGACGGACTGGAAGTAGAGGTCGGCGGTCATGCCGGCGTCAAAGCTGAGGGTAATGTTGGCCTTGAGGCAGGTCCGGTCGAGGCCTCCGTTGGCGGAGAGGTCAGCTTTGGTGTCGGGGCCGAAGGAGAACTCGAAGCTGGCTACGAGGATGGCAAACTGAAGTTCGGAGCCGAGCTTGACTTAGCGTTGGGCGTGGGCGTGGGACTCGACTTTAGCGTGGAACTCGACATCGGCAAGGCAGTGGATACGTTGCGGGATGCGGGCGAGTGGGTGCTCGACAAGGGTGGCGACGTGCTCGACTGGCTGAACCCCTTCAACTGACACCACAAGGAGTAAGGACGAATGAAAGCTAACGGCATCGGATTCCGTCTGCCGGGCGAGCAGTGGCGTCTGGTACATCCCCCGAAAGGCAGCTCTTTCATGGCGGTCCACACCGGTGAACACCCCAGGTTTGTGCCCAGCTTGATGGTTGCCACAGGCAAGCTTGACCCGGAGAAATCGCTGGGGCAGCGAGCGGACGAGTTGGTGGCCGAATCGGCTGCATTCGGTACGGGGATAGAACTCGGGCCAAGGGATCAGCTCGGCCAAGACCGCCTGTTTCAGAGTTTCGTGGTCACACTGGGAGAGAACGAACAGGCGGTCCGAGTCGCCCAACTTCAGACGATGGTCCGGTTTCCCCCGGGCGGGGATGGGCGTCATCCCGTCATCGTCTTTTCACTGGCTGCGGAAACCGATCGGGTGGGAGATCTGCTGGACGACTACCATGCGTTCATCGCCAGCGCCAGCGAGTTGCCTACGGCGTCGTCCAACGATCCCGAGGTTGATTAACTCGGCGTCTAGCTCAGCCGGGCGGCGATCCGGTCGCCCACCTCGACGGTCCGCACCGGACCCGCGGGGCGCTCGGAGATGTCGGCCGCGACCGCCTCATCAACGCGCTTGGCCAGGTCCGGCTTGCCCAGGTGATCCAACAGCAGGGCCATGGAGGAGATAGCCGCCGTCGGATCCGCGATGCCCTGGCCGGCGATGTCTGGAGCTGAGCCGTGCACGGGCTCGAACATCGACGGGTATTCGCCGCTGGGGTTGATGTTGGCCGACGCCGCCAGACCGATTCCCCCAGTGACGGCTGCGGAAAGATCGGTGACGATGTCGCCGAACAGGTTGTCGGTGACGACCACGTCGAACTGGGCCGGGTCGACGACCATGGCGATCATGGCTGCGTCGATGTGGAGGTAGCGGCGCTCGACACCTGGATACTCCTCGCCCACCTCGGTGAAGATCCGGTTCCACAGCGATCCCGCGTTGACCAGCACGTTGTGCTTGTGCAGCAGCGTGATCTTGCCTCGGCGGGCCTGGGCGCGCCGGTATGCGTCGCGCACTACGCGCTCCACCCCGTAGGCCGTGTTGACCGACACCTCGGTGGCCAGCTCGTGCGGAGTGCCGACGCGTACGGCGCCGCCATTGCCGCAGTAGAGGCCCTCGGTGCCCTCACGCACCACCACGAAGTCCACGTTCTTGCCCTCCACCACGCTGGGGGCCAAGGGCGTGGGCACCCCCGGGTACAGCTTCGAGGGGCGCAGGTTGACGGCGTGGTCGAAGGCGAACCTCAGCTTCAGCAGCAGGCCGCGTTCGAGCAGGCCGCTGGGGATGGCCTTTGACCCCGGGGCGGCGCCCACCGCGCCCAACACGATGGCGTCGGCCTGGCGGAGTTCGTCGAGGACGGAATCGGGTAGTACCTCACCGGTGCGCTGCCAGCGCTCTGCACCCAGGTCGTAGTGCTGGAAGGAGAACGCGTCCTCTCCGGCGACGGCACTCAGCGTCTTGAGCGCTTCCGCGGTCACCTCGGGGCCGATGCCATCGCCGCCGATGACGGCCAAAGTGCTAGAAGTCATGGCTGAACCCTAGTGCGCTGGGCGAATCAGGCAGCCCTTGGTTTGGTGGCTGAGACGTCTTTGGCGGGTATTCTTCCGCGAGGACCGCCGCCTACCTGGGAGAATCCGCATGTCCGTACCCGCTCGCCCGGCCGAGTTTCACGTCTTGGACACCTCATTGCGCGATGGCGCGCAGCAGGAGGGCATCCACCTGTCCGTGGCCGACAAGCTCAAGATCGCCAGCTATCTCGACGAGTTGGGCGTTACCTTCATCGAGGGAGGCTGGCCCGGCGCGAATCCTGCAGATACCGAGTTCTTCCAGCTTGCCAAGGACCTCAACCTGACCACATCGAAGCTCGTGGCCTTTGGCGCGACCCGCAAAGCGGGAGCCAAGGCGGCTGACGACGCCCTCACTCGAGCCTTAGTTGAGGCGGGCACGGATTACGTGTGTATCGTCGCTAAATCCCACGACGAACACGTCACTCGGGCGCTGCGCACCACGCTGGAGGAGAATCTGGAGATGGTGCGCGACACCGTCGAGTATCTGCGTGGGCAGGGCAAGCACGTGTTCGTGGACTGCGAACATTTCTTCGACGGGTATCGCGCCAATCCGGGCTACGCACTGGATGTGGTCCGGGTGGCCCACGAGGCCGGCGCCGAGGTCGTCGTACTGTGTGACACCAACGGTGGCATGCTGCCCAGTTGGATGGCCGACGTGGTGGGGGCGGCCGCCGCCACCGGCGCGAGCCTAGGCATCCACTGCCACAACGACACGGCCTGCGCAGTGGCCAACACCATTGCCGCGGTCGAGGCAGGAGCGATGCACGTGCAGGGAACCTTCAACGGATACGGAGAGCGCACTGGCAATGCCGACCTCAGTGCCGTGATCCCCAACCTGCAGCTCAAGTTCGGCTGGCAGGTGCTGCCCGAGGGACGGCTGGAGGACCTGACCCGCATCGCGCACGCCATCGCGCTGGTGGCGCACCAGCCGCTGCTGGGCCGTCAGCCCTACGTGGGTGCGTCGAGCTTCGCCCACAAGGCGGGGCTGCACGCGTCGGCGATCAAGGTGGACGAGAACCTGTACCAGCACATTGACCCGACGCTGGTGGGCAACGACATGCGCATGCTGATTTCGGACATGGCTGGCCGGGCCAATGTGCAGATCAAGGGCGAGCAACTCGGATTTGACCTGGCGGATCGCGAGGTGGCCGCCAAGGTGACCGAATGCGTCAAGCAGCGCGAACGCGAGGGCTATTCCTACGAGTCTGCCGACGCCAGCTTCGAGTTGCTGCTGCGCGATCAATTGGGCATCTTGGAGTTGCCGTTCGAGGTGCATTCTTGGCGTGTTTTCACGGAGGAACGCGACGGTGGCAACTTCTCCGAGGCCACGGTCAAGCTCACCGCGAAGGGGGCCAAGCAGATGGTGGTGGGGGAGGGCAATGGGCCCGTCAACGCCCTCGATGGTGCGCTGCGAGCAGCATTGGCTCCGTCGTTCCCGGAGGTGAGCGATTTCGAGTTGACGGATTACCGGGTTCGCATCCTCGACGAGGGGCACGGCACAGATGCGACGGTGCGAACCCTCATCGACACGTCCTACCTGGGCTACACCTGGACCACGGTGGGGGTTGGTACCAACGTCGTCGAGGCGTCGTGGGAGGCGCTGCGTGATGCACTCGCCTACGGGATCTTGACTCACCTGCGTTCGTAGCCTGACCGAGTCTCGAGTCTGAGGCGAACGATGGGTCTCGGTTCGTCGCAACTAATACCATGGCGCAATGCGTATCGCTCGTTTCACCGCTGCCGGCCAAGACCCCGCCTATGGCGTCATCGAACTGCCCGTGGACGGGGGAGACCACCCCGACACCATCGCATCCCTGACCGGTGATCCGCTCTCTGGTGTGGCCGTCAACTACACGGGGGAGCGCCACGACATGGAGGAAGTTCGTCTGCTGGCACCGGTGTTGCCGCGCTCGAAGGTGATCGGTGTGGGCAAGAACTACGTCGAGCACGCGAAGGAATTGGGCGGCGAGGTGCCCGAGACGCCGCTGCTGTTCTTCAAGCCCAACACCTCGGTTATCGGCCCCGGCGAACTCATCGTGCGTCCCGAGGGCTGCGACGACCTCCACTACGAGGGCGAGTTGGCCGTCGTCATCGGCCGTATTTGCAAGCAGGTTCCGCTGGAGCGGGTGGGCGAGGTGGTCTTCGGATACACCATCGCCAACGATGTCACCGCTCGAGACTGGCAGGCCGCCGATGGACAGTGGGCCCGCGCCAAGGGATCGGACACGTTCCTGCCGCTGGGGCCGTGGATCAACACGCACTGGACGCCGGAGGAGACTACCGCGCTGGATATCGTCACACGCTTGGGCGACGACATCCGTCAGGAGGGCTCAACCCGAGACATGGTGCGTGGAGTCGCCGAACTGGTGCACTACATCTCGCGGTCCATGACGCTGCTACCCGGGGACGTGATCTTGACCGGTACCCCGGCGGGGGTGGGGTCCATGGAACCCGGCGACGTGGTTACGGTGGAGATCGACGGCCTAGGCTCTTTGAGTAACCCGGTCGCCGAAGCGTGAGCCGCGTCGATCTGGGCCTTCCGCCCGGGGCCGATCCCCATCCTGGGGTGTCATTTCCCTTGGTGCTGCGCCGCGAGCCGGGCGTGCCGGCGCAGGGCCTACTGGGCGTCATGGCGGCCTTTCTCGCGTTCGTGGTCGTGGTTCCCCTCGTGGCGCAAGCCGTTACGGGGGTGGGTTTTGCGGTCAGCGGTGGGGGCGATTGGGAGGCGTTTCGCGTCGCTGCGGGGCAGTACCGGCTGCCCATCGGGCCGGCGGCGAGCAACTTGGCCCTGGCGACGCTGATCCCCGTGTCGCTGCTGATCGTGCGGTTCGTTCACGGGGTGCGGACGCCGTGGGCGATCTCGGTGTGGCCGGGGATGCGGTGGCGCTACTGGGTGATCGCGTTGTTCGCCGCAGCCGTCGTGCTCAACGCCATGCTGTGGCTGCGTTTTCTGGTGTTGCGGATGCCAACCTTTCACTCGGGACAAGACGGCTGGGTTTGGTTCGTGGTGGCCGTGGTGCTGACGTCGCCGCTGCAGGCCGCGGCTGAGGAGGTGTTCTTCCGGGGCTATTTGCTGCAGGCCATTGGTTCGGCCACGGGTCGGGCCTGGGCCGGCGTGGTCGGCTCCGCGGTGATCTTCGCGCTGCTGCATGGCGTGCAGAACCCGGCGTTGTTTGCCCATCGCTTGGCGTTTGGGCTGATCGCGGGGGCACTGGTCGTGGTCACCGGTGGATTGGAGGCCGGGATCGCGGCTCATATCGTCAACAATCTGGGGGCCTATGGCTACGCGTTGTTCACCTCGTCGCTCGTCGAGCTCAAGGCCATCTCGGCGATCGGCTGGGCGGACGCCGTCTTCGACATCGCAGGTTTCGCGCTGTTTGCCCTCGTCGCCTGGTGGATTGGCAAGCGCCTCAAGCTTGCGACGGTGACTCCGGTCGCTGCGTGAAACGGGCTTGACCCTCACCTTGCGTGAGGGCCCAGGGTGGTGTCCATGAGAGATGAGTTGACTGTCGGCGAGGTCGCCCGGCTGGTGGGGGTCTCCGTGCGGGCCCTTCACCATTGGGATGAGATCGGCCTAGTGCGCCCCAGCGCCCATAGTTGGGGTGGGTACCGGCTGTACTCGGCGGCCGATGTCGCACGGATCCACCGGGTACTGGTGTACCGGGAGACCGGCATGCCGTTGGCCAGGATCGCGGAGGTGCTCCGAACGGGCTCCGACGCGTCCCATCTGCGGCAGCAACGCGACCTCCTGCGCCAGCGCATCTCTCAACTGCAACGGATGGTCCGTGCAGTGGAGACCATGCTGAAAGGAGACGACATGGGAACCGCACTTACGCTCGCGGAGCAGGTGGAACTCTTCGGCACCACGTGGGGTGACTACGCCCAGGAGGCCGAGCAGCGCTGGAGCGATACGCCCGAGTGGGCTCAGGCCGCCACGCGGCAGGCGGCCATGACCAAACAGGATTGGATCGACGTCCGCGACGAGATCCAAGCCCTGGATGCGGACCTGGTGACGGCGTTCGAAGCGGGCGTCGAGCCGGGAAGCTCACAAGGCAACGCGTTGGCGGAGCGGCACCTCGCCACGATTGACCGCTGGTTCGATGCGGGGTATGCCAAGCAGGTGGTGATCGCCCGCGGCTACGTCGATGACGGCTGGTTCGCCGCCCACTACGAGGCCTTGAGTCCGGGTCTGGGCGCCTGGCTGAAGACGATCATCGATGCCAATGCCGCCGCCCACGGCATCGATCCGGTGACCGTGCAGTGGGGCTGATCTGGTGACAGAGCGGCCGCCGGGAAAGACTCGCGGGCCCTTCTCGGCGGCCGTTTCCCGTCGCGCCCAGACTTAAGTGCGGTGCTTGGCGGTGTGGCTAGGCTGGTCGCATGTCAGAGTTGATGCGATCTTGCCCCTCCCAGCACGGCATCGACGCCGCAGGCATCTCCGCCTTCCTAGACGATCTGGAGGAGCGCCGCATCGAGTTGCACTCGCTCATGATTGTCCGCGGAGGAGAGGTCGTCGCCGAGGGCTGGTGGGAGCCGTACTCGGCGGACCGGGTTCACCTGCTCTACTCCCTGAGTAAAACGTTCACCTCCAGTTGTGTAGGGATGCTGGTCGACGAGGGGCGGGTCGACCTGGACCGTCCCGTGTTCGAGCACCTCACCGAGATTGATCCCGCTATCGTGCCCGAGGTCTACCGCCGGGTCACGGTGCGGCACTGCCTCAACATGGCTACGGGGCACCTCGACGACAGTATGGCCGAGGTGGAGGAGGGGCCCGCGGAGCCCGATCCGGAGTTGCTGGCGATCCTGGCCGATCCGCCACAGGCCGAGCCCGGGTCCGTGTTCTGCTACAACCAGCGCGCCACCTACCTGTTGGGTGCCGTCGTGCGTCGCGTTACCGGCGAGTCGCTGCTCGGGTTCGCGCGGCGTCGGCTGCTCGATCCGCTGGGGATCGGCGAGGCCCGCTGGCATGACACCCCCACCGGGCGAGAGTTGGGCTACTCCGGGCTGCACGTGACGACGGAGGCGGTCGCCCGGCTCGGGCTGCTGTGGCTGGGGCGCGGCCAGTTCCAGGGGCGGCGCCTGCTCAGCGAGGCCTGGTTCGATGCCGCCACCGATTTCCCGCCCCTGCACCACCCAGGCCCTGACAGTCTCGACTGGGAGCAGGGCTACGGCTTCCAAGTGTGGAACCAGCGCCACGGGTATCGCGGAGATGGGGCGTTCGGCCAATTCATGGTGATGTTGCCAGAACACGACACGGTGCTGGTCACCACCGCTGAGACCTTTGAGATGCAGGCCGTGCTGAGCGCCCTGTTCACCCATGTACTGCCGGCCCTGGACCGCGGCGGATCGGCGGCCGCGGACGACGCGCTGGCGCAGCGGCTCAGCAGCCTCAGGATCCCCGCGGGGCACAGCGTTACCGAACCGGGGCACACGATGTCCTGGGCGCGCGTGGCCGGGGACCTGCCCGAGGACTGGGCCTCGCCGAGCCTCGAGCCCACGGAGTGGGGTTGGAAGCTGCGCTTCGCCGGCCTCGCCGACGCCATCGAGGTTGGCGACGGCACCTGGCGCGAGTCGCGGCTCCAGCGAGGCGAACTGAGCCTCCCCGTCGTCGCCAGCGGCGGCTGGATAGAGGGCGGATTCACCTGCCAGATCCGAGTGATCGAATCACCGCACACCATTGTTCTGGCACCGCACGGCGACGGGGTCCGGGTGGCTTGGCGAGCGGTTCCGCTAGGTGGCGCGGACCCGTTCGGCCTAGCCCGAAGCCAGAGGGGATAGGCCGGTTGTGGTGCCCTTCCCGGATGGTGTATCGTTCATCATCGTGCCCGGGCAGCCGGGCGCCTAGGGGTATGGGGTAATTGGCAGCCCGCCGGATTCTGGTTCCGTCAGTCTAGGTTCGAGTCCTAGTACCCCTGCGGAAAGTGCGGTACCCCAAGCGGAGGTGCTAAGCTCTCCAAGCGCTAGAGGCCCCGTTGTGTAGCGGCCTAGCACGCCGCCCTCTCAAGGCGGTAGCGCGGGTTCGAATCCCGTCGGGGCTACGTGAGGCAAACGCCCTAGCCAGGTGACTGGTTGGGGCGTTTCGCTATTCGATTCGATTCACCGCGCTACGTCTTCTCAAGAGGAGCCTGGCTGCGCTATCGTCGCGATGACTCTAGGGCGAGGAGGCGGAGGATAATGAGCCGGCTTGTTCGTCGGTTCCGCGCGAAGTGGCAGGCAGGTGCTTTTGGCCCTCGCGCGCTGTGTTGGCTGGGGTTTATCGGCGCGCTCCTCGCCGTGGTGTGCCTTGTCGTTGTCGCGATCGTCAACGATCAGGCGAATGGCTGGTTAGCGGTGGTGCTGTTCGCCTCGGTGTTTGGATTGATCGCGGCCGCGGCCAGCATGGCGTGGTACCTGGGGCATCGCCGTTTTCCGGACATCGGCTACGTCATCTTCGGTGGCCTCGCCCTCATCGTGGTGCTGCTCTCGGCTCATGGCTACGCCGCATGCACGGACGGACGGGTGCCGGGGTTCTCACACGCCTACCACGGTCTGCGGCTGCTGCTGGGGGACGCTCCCGATGGATGCCAGCCGCTGCCGTTGACCGCGGAACTGGCCCGCTACCTGGGCCTGGCCGGGGTGCTGGTCGCGGCCATTCAAGTCATCATGGAGATGACGTCCAGCCGGGTGAGCGCCTGGGTAGCCAGGTTCGCGCGGCGGGTCACCCTCGTGATCGGGCTCGATGAGTGTTCGCTTCCCGTCATCGGGGCGCTGGTCGCCGACCCAAACTCTGGGCTCGTGGTGGTGCTGGAGAAGGATCGCGAGAACCCGCTGGTCCGACCCGCCAAGGCGATGGGGGCTCGGGTGGTGATCGGGCGGATGGGGCAGGACAGCCGCACGAAGAAGCTGCTGAAACAGATCGCAACCGCGTTTCCCAAGCATTTGACGCTGCAGGCCGTCTACCTGTTGTCGAACAGCGACGGCATCAATCTGAGCCAGGCCCAAACAGCCGAGGAACTGCTGAGGGAACTAGGGGACGGGAGGAATCGCAGGCCGGTGCCCACCAGGTTCATCGTCCGGGTCGACGACTACCGCGTGGCGCGCCAGTATGTCGCCGCCCAGTGCGCGCGCTGGGCGGACGAACAATCCCCGGGTGTTCTCACGGCTACTCTCGGCAGAAACCAGGTGACCGCTCAAGGGCTCGCACTGCGCATCTGGAGGAACCATGGCGGCAGCCGGCTCCTCATTGTCGGGGAGTCTGACCTTTCTATCGCCGTCCACGACGAAATGAGATTCCTGCACGCCTCTGCCCGGCTGCTCGGCGAGGACAGTCCCGGGATCGAGGCCGAGATGTGCGCGGCTGGCGACCTCAGCCGGGCGATCGGTGAACGCGGCGGACGGGAGACGGTCATCCTCGTCGCGGAGGAGGTCAGCAGCGCGGAGCTTGAACGGTACGCGTCCCTTTGTGGCGTCGCCGCCGTGTACGCGCATCGGGACAGCCATGTGGGCATCGCCAACACCGCCGTGCTAGGCAAGGTGTACCACTTCGGCCTGTCCTTGGGAGGAGCCGAGTGCCAAGGGCCGAACGAGCTATCCCGCTCGCCACTGGAGACGGACCCCTTAGCGGGCGTGCCGCAAGACTCGTGGTCTCGCGTCGCGAGGCTGGTGCACGCCATGTACGCCAAGAAAACGGGTGCCAGGCCATGGGAGCAACTCACCTTCGCGGATCGGCAGTCGAACTTCCGCGGACTGTACGCCACGATTCGCGGCTATGCCCGCCTCGGCTACGTCTGGGGCAACGATCCACAGCCGGAGTTGACCGAGGGCGAACACGAGCTCCTCCTCGAGGAGGAGCATGGAAGCTGGTGTGAGTTCAAGCAGCACTACGGCTGGGTTCGCCCCAAACCCGGCAAGCTCGCGAGAAACGACTGCCTGGAGAACGACCTGATCATGGAGTGGGCCGAGATTCCCCCACCGCTGAGAGACCGGGGCCGGCGCCAGACCCTGGAATCGATCGGGCTCAACGTCAAAGCTCTCGCGGCCCTGGGGTTTTACCCGGCCCGCGGCCGGTACCGAGGGGTCGGCAGGGTGGAACTGCTGGGCGAGGCGACACGGGAGGAGAGCTGGACCGCATCCACGGGAGCGACGATGCACGCGGCGCCGGGCGATCTTTGGATCAGTTCTAACGACGAGCCCCGCAGCATCAAACGCGACCGCTTTGAACGCGGCTATCGCTGGGTCGAGGGCAACCGATACGAGCGAGTCGGCGAGGTCGAGGCACGGCGAGCGGTTCCCGGCCGGTGCCTGGAGACGCTGGAGGGACTCGACGAGGAGAGGGACGGTTTCTGGGTGGTGACCGACGAGAACGGGAACTCGTGGCAGGTCAGCGCCGATTACTTCGCCCGCACCTATCTGCCGATCACTGCCGAGGACAAAGGAACGACAGCGGATGGGTATGACCCTGAAGGACCGGTGTTCATCTCGTACCGGCGAAGCGACGGCACCCCATATGCCGAATTGCTCGACACATACCTTCGCGCCGCGGGGGTAGCCCCCTGGCGAGACCTGGTGGATTTGCCGCCAGGGGAGACGGCCGTACGCATCCAGGACGCCATGAGGGCCGGCATCTCCTCCGCGATCCTGATCGTGACCCCAGAACTTGGCGACAGTGATTTCGTGGCCCAACACGAGATCCCCATCCTGCACGGCTTGGACCGCGACACCGGATTCCAGCTCCTGATCCTCAACACCATCGAGGGAACCTGCCCCGGCGAAATCGACGTTGATGCGCCAGACCGAATGCTGAAAGAAGCGGCCAAACGCCTGGGAATCGAGCCGCTCGAACTCCGGTTGAGGGAGCACAAGCAGTATGCATTCCTGCCGGAACGCGTCGAACTGCGGCAAATGGTGGCTGATCTGCTGCGCGAGAGACTGCGGTCCCGGGCCGATGCCCTGAAGGACAACGAGGTCAAGATCCAAACCCAGACCCGCCCGGCTCCCGACGCCACCAGCCGCTGGTCTGGCCCGAATCCGATCGCGAAACCCTACGATCTGATGATCCGGCTCCGGCAGGACCCCACGGGCATCCCCCAGGCGCGGGGATATCGTGCGCTCAAGGACACGCTGTCGTTGCTGGTAGATGCACTGTACGCCAAGGGCGTGGACCGGGTTACCCTCACCGGCGGCGGCCATTTCAGCCTCGGCTGGGCCATCGGGGCGGCGCTGCCGATCACGTGGATCAGCGCCGGTGCCCTCGTCGTGATCGACCCCGAGGGGAAGCGTTGGGGAGTGGACGCCGAACCGGTGCCGGACCAAGAGCGATGCAACATTGATGTCCAGCCATCAGACACACCCAAAGGGCCGCGCGTGGTCTGGCTGCGAGCGTCCGGTCAAGGAAACGATGAACCCGTCAAGGAGCTAGCCGAAAAGGACGGATACCTCCTGAGTATCCTGACCGTCGATAACTCGATCCGCCCATTCGTCATTAACTCCAATCAAGGAGAAGACCTAGCCCAGCGCATCGCCGGAAAACTGCGTGAGCTGGCCGGCGGGGGAGCGCACGAACTGCACTTGGTCAGCAATCTGCCGGTGGCGCTGACCACCTTGGTGGCGGCCCGCGCCAACACCCTCAATTGCGTCCTCTACGAACTGGGCACCGACCCCACGGGGAGACGAAAGCGTTATTTCCCGACGATCCGGGTGCGGGCCGGCGAGGCCGGTGGACCCATCACCCAGGTGCTGGCACGGTTCGGAGCCGACGACGACATCGCCTGGGCTTACCTGGAAGCCGACGAGCCAAGGTCTTGAGGCCGGAGAACGGGAGGTTGCGGGTCACTCCGGGGAACCGTCGCTGCGGCGGAGCACCTCGCTCAAGCGCTCGGCCGCAGCCATGACCGCTGGGGCGTGGAGACGTCCGGGGGAGCGGGTGAGCCGCTCGATGGGGCCCGAGACTGACACCGCCGCGATGAGTTTGCCGGAGGGGGCCAGCACCGGGGCCGACACCGAGGCCACGCCGGCTTCTCGTTCGGCAACCGACTGTGCCCAGCCCCGCCGCCGCACCGTCTGCAGTGTGGCCAGGGTAAACGAGGCGCCCTCAAGCAGTTTCTTCAACTTCTCCGGCTCCTCCCAGGCCAACAGCGCTTGCGACGCGGACCCGGCGTTCATGGGAAGCTGGATGCCCACCGGGATTGTGTCGCGCAGGCCGCTGGGACGCTCGACGGAGGCGACACAGATGCGGATGTCGCCTTGACGCCGGAACAGTTGCACCGATTCGCCCGTGATGTCGCGCAGACGGGTGAGGATGGGGCCCGCGGTGGCCAGGAGGGGGTCCTCACCCGCCGACTCCGCCAACTCCACCAGACGGGGGCCGAGCACAAAACGTCCCTGGAGGTCGCGGCTTACGAGCCGATGGTGCTCGAGAGCCACCGCCAGACGATGCGCGGTGGGGCGGGCGAGGCCCGTGGCCGTGACCAAGCCTGCGAGAGTCAAGGGGTTGCGCTCCAGAGCGGCCAAGACCACCGCCGCCTTGTCGAGCACCCCAACGCCAGAAGTGTCGTCCATATGGCGAGACTAACAGTCCACATTGTGATACTCAAAGTTGGTTTAATGCTGCATGAGGGCTACCTTGAGCAGTGTTTGAATCACACGCTTGAAACCACATGCCTGAAACGAGGAACTGATGGGTAAGACCCTGAGCGAGAAGGTCTGGGACGCACACGTCGTGCGCTCCGCCGAGGGAGAGCCAGACCTGCTCTACATCGACCTGCACTTGTGTCACGAGGTGACCAGCCCGCAGGCGTTCGAGGGGCTCCGGCTCGCCGGCCGCACGGTGCGCCGTCCGGAGCTGACGCTCGCCACAGAAGACCACAACACGCCCACCCTCAACATCCTCGCGCCCATCGCGGACCCGATCTCGAAGCTGCAGGTCGACACCTTGCGCAAGAACGCCAAGGACTTCGGCATCCGCATTCACTCCCTGGGAGACAAGGACCAGGGCGTCGTTCACATCATCGGCCCTCAACTCGGCGTCACCCAGCCGGGCATGACCATCGTCTGCGGCGACTCGCACACCTCCACCCATGGTGCCTTCGGTGCGCTGGCCTACGGCATCGGCACCTCCGAGGTGGAGCACGTCCTCGCCACGCAGACTCTGCCGCAGGCCAAGCCGAAGACCATGGCCGTCAACATCAACGGCGAGTTGCCCGACGGGGTCACCGCCAAGGACATCGTGCTAGCCCTCATCGCCAAGGTTGGCACCGGCGGGGGCCAAGGGCACATCGTCGAATACCGGGGCTCCACCATCGAGGCGCTCTCCATGGAGGGCCGCATGACCATCTGCAACATGAGCATCGAATGGGGCGCCAAGGCGGGCATGATCGCGCCCGACGAGACTACCTTCGCTTACCTCAAGGGACGTCCGCACGCGCCCGAGGGCGAGGAGTGGGAAGCCGCCGTCGAGTACTGGAAGACGTTGGCCACCGACGACGACGCCACCTTCGACGTCGAGGTGGACATCGATGCGACGACCCTGACCCCGTTCGTCACCTGGGGCACCAACCCGGGCCATGGTGTGCCGCTGGGCGATGTGGTGCCCAGCCCGGAGGACTTCGGCTCCGAGGTGGAGCAGGCCACTGCCAGGCGAGCCCTGGAATACATGGACCTGACCCCTGGCACCCCGATGCGCGACATCGCCGTGG
Source organism: Arachnia sp. (assembly GCA_041854805.1). Taxonomy (GTDB): domain Bacteria; phylum Actinomycetota; class Actinomycetes; order Propionibacteriales; family Propionibacteriaceae; genus Arachnia. Next base: position 3,403 of record JBHADA010000107.1, on the reverse strand, counting down.
ACACCGTCTTCCTCGGCTCCTGCACCAACGGACGTATTGAGGACCTGCGCCTTGCAGCCTCCGTACTGGAGGGCCGCAAGATCGCCGACGGCGTGCGGATGCTCGTGGTGCCCGGCTCCGCGCGGGTGCGGATCCAGGCCGAGCAGGAGGGTTTGGACAAGGTCTTCCTGGACTTCGGCGCCGAGTGGCGCGCCGCTGGATGCTCCATGTGTTTGGGGATGAACCCGGACCAACTCTCCCCGGGGGAACGGTCGGCGTCGACGTCGAACCGCAACTTCGAGGGACGCCAGGGTAAGGGCGGCCGCACGCACCTGGTTTCGCCTGCCGTCGCCGCCGCCACCGCCATCACCGGCCGCCTGGCCGCTCCCGCAGACCTGATCGGAGCCTGACATGGAAGCCTTCACCTCGCACACCGGCATCGCCGTCCCGCTGCGCCGCAGCAACGTCGACACCGACCAGATCATCCCCGCGGTATACCTGAAGCGGATCACCCGCACCGGCTTCGAAGACGGCTTGTTCGCCGCCTGGCGGGGCGACCCCGAGTTCGTACTTAACCACGAGCCGTTCAAGGCCGGCACCATCTTGATCCCCGGTCCGGACTTCGGCACCGGCTCCTCACGCGAACATGCCGTGTGGGCGCTGCAGAACTACGGCTTCAAGGTGGTCATCGGCACCCGCTTTGGAGACATCTTCCGCTCCAACTCGGGCAAGGCCGGCCTGCTGATCGCCCTGGTCAGTGAAGCGGATCGCGACGCGCTATGGGCCGCGATCGACGCCGACCCGCACGTCGAGACGACAGTGGACCTGCCGTCTCAAACCATCACCCGCGGCGGCCTGAGCGTGGGCTTCGAGATCGACGAGTACACCAAGCACCGGCTGCTGGGCGGATTGGACGACATTTCCTTGACTCTCCAGCACGAGGATGCCATCGCGGCCTACGAGGCGAGCCGTCCGTCGTTCAAGCCGAAGACGCTTCCCGCCAAGACCGCCGATTGATCAACAACCGGACCTCTGACTCGGCGCACTGGCCTTGCACCCGCCGGCGGGTAGGGTCCGCGGCATGAGTGAGGAACGGGAGATCAGGGGCCGCCACGCGCACTCGGCGGAGACCGAGATCGTCGAGGCGGCCCTTGACGCCGCGCGGGCTCAGGGTGTCGCCTCCCATGGGGCCCAGCCCCACAAGACGAGGGCAACGATTCGCGAGGCATGGGATGCCGAGCATCGAGGAGACTTCTCGGAGGCGATCACACTCCATCAAAGAGTGATCAAGCAACGTCCCACGTCCCCGGGGGAATGGGAACCGGAGCAAGAACCGGCGCCGACGTCCTATCTCTGCCTGATTCGGATCATGTTCCACTGGGTCGGGTATTTCAAGGAAGTGGTGCGCCTGTGCGACGAGGCCACGCATTACCTTGGCGATATCGATGGTCGCGAGGGCCTGTCCCAGGATTACGTGGACGTGGTGAACCTCTACCGCCGAACCGCCGTCGCCCTGATGGAGGCAGGAGGTCAGATGACCGACGAGAGGCGCTGGGAGGAACTGAACCAATGCCTCAACGGGGACATCGCCTGGGCCACCGCACTCGTCAAGGGCGGGCATCGAAAAGGGGCGCTGGATGTCAATCTCAGCGATATCGCCCTATATCCTCATCCGGTTCACGAGCTGACCCGCAGGCTTCTCGCGGGCGTGATGCTGGATGCCGCGATGGCGTTCGAGAGATCGGCTTCCTTGGCGGAGGCCCTCGCCCTGTATGACGGGATGCAGGCCGAATTCGGCGAGGATGACGACCCCATTACCGTGCCGAAGCTGGCGCGTTGCCTGGCGAACAAGGCGATCCTTCTCATGCGCCAAGGGCGGAGGGAAGAAAGCATCGACGCCTATGGGGAAATCCTGCGACGGTGGGGAACCACGAACGATCCCGCAATGTCGCGCACGGTCGCGGAGGCGGCGTGGTCCAAGGGCTCTCTCGAGGGAGGGATGGGGCGTTTCGCGGACGAACGCCAGTCCTATCAGGTGTGCCTCCGCATCATCGCGTTCAAGGACAGGCCTGCCAAGCTGGAGGCGGGAAAGGGCGTGGTCAACCTGGCCATAGCCGAGGGTGAGCAGGGTAACCACACCGCGTCGCTGCAGGCCGGGATGGCTGTTATCGAGTACATGTCCGACATGCTGCAAGACGATGTCTTGGCATACACGCTGCCGGCGCATCTCGCCGTGGGAAGGGCCTATGTGGCCATGGGGTTGGCGCCCGCGGCGAGGAGGCACTACGAGTTCGTCATGGCCAACGGCTCGGATAGGCGGATGGGAAACGACTGGACGCGGGCCCGGGAGGAGTTCGGCGCGCTGCCACCTGTTCGGTGAGCCTGTCGGCAGCCGAGAAGATCTACTGAACCGAAAACCCGCCGGTCGAGTAGCTTCGCGAGACGAAGCGAGGGGTGTCGAGACCCAGTGACTCGTCTCTACCGGCCTTGAGGTTGTCCACAGGTTGGTGGTGGGTGTGGTGGGTGGTCTGGTGGGCTGGTTGGATGGTGGTATCTCGGCGATGGAGGCGTGATGCGTAGGGTGTTGGGGTTTGTGTTGGTGGTGGTTGGTGTTGTGGTTGTGGTGGGGTGTTCGGGGGGTGGGGGTTCTGGTGTGTCGTCGTCGCCGTCGTTGGTGGTGGGGTCGCCGTCGGTGGGGGTGTCGTCGGTGGTGGTGTCGCCGAGTGTGTTTGAGTCGTTTCCGTCGGTGGTGGGGGAGTCGGGGGATCGTGCGGCGGTTCGTGCTGGGTGGTTGGAGTATTGGCGGGTGTATGACAAGTTTGCCAGTGATCCAGCGAAGTATGCGGATATGACAGAGCTGGGACGTGTTGCTGCTGATGATGCTTTGACTGTTGCCATCAGAGAGATTAATGAGCTTCGGCAAGATGGTTGGCGTTCGCGGGGTGGTCTTCGATTCAGTTCGGTGACTGTGAGTGATCCTGTGTCGGTCGGAGGTGAACGGACTGCGACGGTGACCTATTGTATTGATACCTCTGAGTTGGTTGTGATTGATCGTCAAGGGAAGCCGGTTGAGCAGGAGGGTTGGCGTTTGCAGGAGACGGCCACTATGCGGGAGGGGGGAGACAAGATCTGGAGAATGGTTCAGGTGAGGAATGTGAAGGTGGGACAATGCTGAAGCGAGGGTGTGGTGCTGTCGTTCTGGTGGCGTTGATTGTAGTTTGGTTGGGTGCTGGGGCAAGCTATGCCGATCCTGAATGTCGAGTCTCGGGACGTTTTAAGCAGGGAACGTGTCACAGTTCGGTTGTTACACCTGGAAAGGGTGGTTCGGGGGGTGGGGGGTCTGGTGGTTCGGGTCCGCGGAGGTGTTTTCGTGGGGGTGTGGAGGTTGCGTGTGAGTCGGAGTATGGGTCGTGGCGTGATGGGG